>JAOUCL010000166.1 GCA_029859805.1 Rhodospirillales bacterium
TTTCATCTCCCTGTTCTGCGCCGTGCTCGCCGCCTATGCCATCGAGCGCCTGCGCTTCAAGGGGGCGCGGGCCACCGGCATGGCGATCTTCTTGGCCTATCTGGTGCCGCCGTCGATCTTGTTCATTCCGCTCGCAACCATGGTGTTCAAATTGGGCATCTTCGACACGAAGCTGGCGCTTATCCTGACCTATCCGACTTTCCTGATTCCGTTCTGCACCTGGCTGCTGATGGGCTATTTCCGGTCGATCCCCTACGAGCTGGAAGAGTGCGCGCTGATTGACGGCGCGACCCGGCTGCAGATCCTGGTGAAGATCATGCTGCCGCTCGCGGTGCCCGGGCTGATCTCGGCCGGCATCTTTGCCTTTACCTTGTCTTGGAACGAGTTCATCTACGCGCTGACTTTCATCTCCGCCTCGCAGAACAAGACCGTGCCGGTCGGTGTGATCACCGAACTTGTCGAAGGCGACGTCTATCACTGGGGATCGCTGATGGCGGGCGCGTTGCTGGGATCCTTACCCGTCGCTATCTTCTATTCCTTCTTCGTCGAGCACTACGTGTCGTCGATGACCGGCGCGGTGAAGGAATAGCGTCGAAGTCGTCCTTGCGCCCTCGCCGCCCTACTCGCCGAACTTGCGGCCGATCGCCGCTTCGTAGAGATGGGCGACGGCCGAGAAGTCCTCGCCTCCCCAGTCTTCTTGGCCGGCCTGCATGAAGGTCCCCACGATGTGATCGAGCAGCGGAGTCTCGACCTCCGCGCTGCGGGCGAGGCCCTGGGAAAGCATGATGTCCTTGGTCATTAGGCCCAGGGTGAAGAGCGGCGTGAAATCGCCCGCGCGCATGCGCGGAACCCGCTTCTCGAAATATCGGGAATAGGCGAATCCGCCGCCGCCGCAGACGACGTCGTAGAAGGAGTCGAGATCGGTCCCCGTGGCCAGGCAGAGCGCGACGGCCTCCGCGACGGCTACCGCGTTGACGGCGACCAGCATCTGGTGGATCAGCTTGATCTGGTGGCCCGAGCCCGTCGGGCCGGCGTACTTGCGGAAGCGCCCCAGGATGTCCAGGAGCGGCGCGATCTCTTCGAAGGCGTTCGGGTCCCCGCCCACGACGAAGCCGATCTCGCCGGTCTCGGCCTGCGGCAGCGAGCCCAGCATCGCCGCATCCATGTGGCGTACGCCCGCCTCGGCCAGGGCCGCGTGGATCTGGCGGGTGATCGCGGGGCTGACGGTGGAGCAGTCGACCGTGATCGCGCCGGAGGTCAGCGCCTGGGCCATCCCGTTCTCGCCGAGGTAGACCTCGCGGACGATCCGGTCGTTCGGCAGGCAGGTAAACAGAACGCCGGTCCCGGCGGCGATCTCCGAAAGCGAGTGGGCAACCCGCACGCCGGCAATCTTTTCGGCGCGCTCGCAGGCGGCCCAGTCGGCGTCATAGGCCAAGACGGAAACCCCATGCTCGGCAAGAACCCTGGTCATGGGAAATCCCATCGTTCCAAGTCCGACAAAACCCACTTTGCTCTGCATAGCATCCCCTCCCTGCCGAGGCCTCGCGGCCAAGATGTCGCGAATTGATGCTTACGTTATTTGCGCGGGATTCTAAACTGTATAAGCGCGGAACGGAGGGGGCAGGGTCGATCGCTGTCCGGCTTCACCGGGCATCGGGCCGGCGACTGGCGTCATGGCCCTGAAGACAGACATTTCGGGGAGTTCCGCTTGACCAACCAACGAACCTTTCGGATCGCCGTGCTGCCCGGCGACGGGATCGGCAGCGAGGTCATGGCAGCCTGCCTGCGGGTGCTCGACGCGCTGAGCCCGAGCCTCGACGGTATCGAGCTCGCGACCGAGACCCTGAAGGCCGGCGCCGAACTCTACCGGCGCAGCGGCGAGGCCTTCCCCGAGGCGGCGTTCGAGCGGGCCAGGCAGGCCGACGCCATCCTGCTGGGCGCCATGGGACTGCCGGACGTGCGCGGCCCCGACGGCCGGGAGATGGCGCCGCAGCTCGATCTGCGCGAACGCCTCCAGCTCTTCGCCGGGGTGCGGCCGATACGAACCCTGCCCGGCTTGGCGCTGCCGCTCGCCGATCCCCGGGCGAGCCGACTAGACCTGGTGCTGGTCCGAGAATCGACCGAGGGCCTTTTCGCAGGCCGCGCCGGCGGCCGCATCGAAGGCGACGAGACCGCCCGCGACACCCTGACGATAACGCGGAGCGCCTCGGAGCGCCTGTTCGACTTCGCCTTCGAGCTCGCGCGCCGGCGCAAGGCGGCCAGCCGGCCCGGCCGGGTCACCTGCGTCGACAAGGCGAATGTGCTGCGCTCCTTCGGTTTCTTCCGGGGGATCTTCGATGAGCGCGCCCGGCTCTTTCCCGACATTCAAGCCGAGCACTGCTACGTCGACGCCATGGCGCTCAATCTGGTCCGGCAGCCCTGGAGCTACGACGTGATCGTCACCGAGAACATGTTCGGCGACATCCTCTCGGACCTGGGCGCGGGCCTCATGGGCGGCATGGGCATGGCGCCTTCGGCAGACATCGGTGAAAGCCACGCGGTGTTCCAGCCGTGCCACGGCAGCGCGCCGGACATCGCCGGCCAAGGCAAGGCCAATCCGACCGCGATGCTCCTCTCGGCGGCCATGATGCTCGAATGGCTCGGCGACAAGCACGACGTCGCGGCCTGCGGGCGGACGGGACGGCGCCTGACCGCGGCCGTGACGGCCGCCTTCGCCGAAGGCTCGCTGCGGCCCTTCGAACTGGGTGGCCAAGACGGCACGGCCGAGATCACCGAGGCCGTCCTGCGCGCCCTGGAGCAAACGCCGTGAGCGACGGCCTGCGGGTCGCGGTCGCGGGCAGCGGCTATTTTAGCCGGTTCCACTACGACGCCTGGAACCGGATCGCGGAGGCCAGGATCGTGGCGCTCGCCTCCCCGGACCGGGAGAGCGCGGCGGCGCAGGCCGAAGCCTTCGGAGTCCCCAAGACCTACGGCGATGTGGCCGAGATGCTGGACCAAGAGCGGCCCGACCTGCTCGACATCGTCACGCCGCCCGAGACCCATCTCGCCCTGGTGCGCGCGGCCGCCGAGCGGGGCATCGCGGCGATCTGCCAGAAGCCGCTGGCCCCCTCCCTGGCCGAGGCCGAGGAGTTGGTCGCGGCGGCGGAAGGCGCCGGGATCACGCTGGCGGTGCACGAGAATTTCCGCTTCATGCCCTGGTTCCGCCACGCCAGGGACCTGATCGAGGCCGGGCGGCTGGGCGCGCTCCATGGGGTGCAGTTCCGGCTCAGGCCGGGCGACGGCCAGGGGCCGGAGGCCTACCTGGCGCGCCAGCCCTATTTCCAGACGATGGAGCGCTTCCTGATCCACGAGACCGGTGTTCACTTCATCGACGTCTTCCGCTTTCTCCTGGGTGAGGTCACGGCGGTCACGGCGCGGCTCAGGCGGATCAATCCGGCGATCGCCGGCGAGGACGCCGGATATGTGATCTTCGAATTCGAGGGCGACGCCACCGGCCTGTTCGACGCCAATCGCCTCAACGACCACGTGGCCGAGGATTGCCGGCTCACCATGGGCGAGATGCATCTCGAAGGCGCGGCCGGCGTACTGCGTCTGGACGGCCTGGGCCGGCTGTGGTGGAAGCCCCACGGCGGGGCCGAGGCCATGGAGCCCTACGACTGGCAGGAGCGCGGCTTCGCGGGCGACTGCGTGCACAGCCTGCAGCAGCATGTCGTGGACCATCTGCTGCACGGCAGGCCGCTCGCCAATACCGCGCGCGACTACCTGGCCAATCTCCGCATCGAGGATGCGATCTACGAATCGCACCGCACCGGGCGTCGGGTCGAAGTCTCAACGACTCAGTAAGTCGCCCGTCCGCCGGAGATGTCGAAGACGGCGCCGGTCGTGAACGAGCAGTCCTCCGAGGCCAGCCAGGCGATCAGGGCGGCGATCTCCTGGACCGTGACGAAGCGGCCGCGCGGGATCTTGGACAGCATGTAGTCGATGTGCTCCTGGCTTATCTGGTCGAAGATGCTGGTCTTGGCGGCGGCCGGGGTGACACAGTTGACCGCGATCTCGTAGCCGGCCAGCTCCTTGCCCAGCGACTTGGTGAGCGCGATCACCCCGGCCTTGGCCGCGCTGTAGGCCGAGGCGTTGGGGTTGCCCTCCTTGCCGGCGATCGAGGCGACGTTGACGATGCGCCCGTAGTTCCGCTCGATCATTCCCGGCACCACCGCCCGGCAACAGAGGAATACGCCGGTCAGGTCGGTCTCCAGCACCCTTTGCCATTCCGCCACCGGGTAATGCCAGGTCACCGTGGTCACGCCGGCGATGCCGGCATTGTTGACCAGGATGTCGATCGGGCCCAAGGCCGCCTGCGTGCCCTCGACTGCCGTCTCCAGGGCCTCGGGATCGGTCACGTCCGCTTCGATGGCGTGCACCTCGCCCCATTCCGCAAGCTGGGCCCTGGCGAGCTCGAGCAGCTTGGCGTCCCGGTCCCACAGGCAGACCTTGGCGCCGCTCTTCACGAAGCGCTGCGCGACCGCCTGGCCGATGCCCTGGGCCGCGCCGGTCACCACCGCGCAGCGGCCGCCCAAATCGATCTGGTTCATGCCAACTCCCGTCGCACCTTGGGATACCTGCTTCAAGTGCCCGAGGGCGCGCCTGCCGGTCAAGACCATTCCTGCCGGTGTGACGGCCGCAGCAACCACAATCGCCGCGTGATTGGCCGGCGGATCGGCGAAATCGGTTCTGCCCGCAAACCTCCGTTCAGGTCGTCGCCAATGGGCTCCGTGCTTACTTTTTCTTCATATAGCTGCTGTTACCTCACCCTAGCGAAGCTCCGCCGCAGGTTTGCCGGAACCCAGATGAACCTCAAGGCGATCCTTTCCCTGATCCGTCCCAAGCAGTGGGCCAAGAACGCTTTCGTTGCCGCCCCGCTGTTCTTTACGCCCGCGGCCCTGACGGCCATGAACGTCAAGGCAGTGGCCGGGGGCATCGGGAGCTTCTGCGCCTTGGCCAGCGCGCTCTACATCCTGAACGACTTCGCCGACCGCGAGGCCGACCGCAAGCATCCGAAAAAGCGCCATCGGCCGCTGGCGGCCGGAACGGTTTCGGTGCCGGTAGCCTTCGTCTTGTTTCTGGTGCTGCTCGCGGCAGGCTTAGGCCTTGCGATCGCCCTGCCCGGGGGCGTCGTCACGGTGATCGGCCTGTACCTCGCCATGATCGCCGCCTACTCGTTCGGCCTCAAGCGCATCGCGATCCTCGACGTCATGATCATCGCGTTCGGCTTCGTGCTGCGGGTCGAGGCCGGGGCGATCCTGATCGACGTGCAACCGAGCGCCTGGATCCTGATTATCACCGGCCTGCTGGCCCTGTTCCTCGCACTCGCCAAGCGGCGCGACGATCTCATTCTCCGGCTCGACGACGAGCACCGGCAGAGCTTGAACGGCTATTCGAAGCCGTTTCTCGATGTGGCCGTATCCGCAGTCCTGGGGGCGCTGCTCGTCGCCTATCTGATATACACGACCGACCCCAGCGTGATGGAGCGGCTGGGCACCCAGCAGATCTTCTACACCGCCCCCTTCGTCGTGATGGGCATCCTCCGCTATTTGCAGATCATGCTGATCGAGGAGCGCTCCGGGTCGCCGACTGCGATCCTGTTCACCGATCCCTTCACGATCCTCACGGTTCTCGGCTGGATCTTGACTTTCGGCTGGTTGATCTATGTCTGATTACGCATGATCTGGAAGCAGCTAGAGCTGACCGGTTGGGGCAGATCGAGCCGTGCGGCCTGCCGCGTTGCGCGGCCCGAACGTCAGCGCGATGCCGCGGCCGCCGTCGTGCAGGCCGATGAGCGCAGCGTGCTCGCCTTCGGCGCGGGCCGCAGTTACGCCGACACCGGGCTCAACACCGGCGGCGCCGCCGTGTTGACCGAGCGGCTGAACCGGATCCTCGCCTTCGATCAAACGACGGGCGAGATCGTGGTCGAGCCCGGCGTCACCTTTCGCGACCTGCTCGAAGTCTTTCTGCCCCGGGGATTCCTCGTCCCCGTCAGCCCCGGAACGGCCTACGCGACGATTGGCGGCGCCGTGGCGAACGACGTGCACGGCAAGAATCACGAGGCGGTCGGCAGCTTCGGCCATCATGTCCGCTGGGTCGAATTGCTTCTGCCGTCCGGCGATATCGTCCGGGCCTCGCCCGAAGAGCGCCCCGACCTCTTCGCCGCGACGATCGGCGGTATCGGCCTGACCGGGATCCTCCTGGCAATCAGTTTCTCGATGACTCGTGTGCCGTCCAACGCCGTGGCGCTGCGCGAGCAGCGCGTGCGCAATCTGGATGCCTTCCTCGACGCCTTGAAGAACGAGGGCGAAAAGGCGCACTTTTCGGTCGGATGGATCGACGCCCTGGCGGGCGGCCGGTCGCTCGGCCGGGGTATTCTGGAGACGGCGGAGCCATCGAACGAAGAGATCGCCGAGCGCCGAAGAAAGACCCACGCCGTGCCGATGGACTGCCCGGGCTTTCTCCTGAACCGCTGGTCGGTCAAGGCCTTCAACGCCCTCTATTACCGCCGGTTCGCGCGCCGAGAGCGCCGGCGCCGGCTCGCCTACGGGCGATTTCTCTATCCGCTCGACGCCCTGTTGGACTGGAACCGCCTCTATGGGGCCCGCGGCTTTCATCAGTTCCAGTGCGTGGTGCCCTTCGAGGCCGGCGCTTTGGCCTTGCGTCAGCTGCTCGATGCCGTACGGGCCGGTAGGAACGCCTCACCCCTGGCGGTTCTCAAGACCCTAGGGGCGGCCGGCCTGGGGCATTTGTCCTTTCCGATGCCCGGCTATACGCTGGCCGTGGACCTGCCGCGCAAGCGAGGCGTGGAGGATCTCCTGGCGAAACTCGAAGCGATCACCCTCGATCACGGCGGCCGCATCTACCTGGCAAAGGACAGCTCTCTCTCGGCCGAGGGCTTCGCCAGGATGTATCCCAAGCTGGAGCCGTTCCGCGCCGTTCTGGCGGACATCGACCCTGATGGGCGCATGGCCTCGGACATGGCGCGGCGCCTGCAAATCCGGGATGGATCATGACCGGTGACACCTGGCTGATCCTCGGGGGCTCCTCCTCGGTCGCCCGGGCCTTCGCCTTCGAGGTGGCGCTGCAGGGCGCAGACGTGCTGCTTGCGGGCCGCGACACGGAGGATCTGGCACGCACGGCCGCCGACCTGACCATCCGCACGGGACGCGAGGCAAGGGCCCTCGAATTCGACGCGACCGCCTATGACACCCATGCGCAGTTCGTCGAAACCTGTCGCGGCATGGCGGAACGGCTCGACATCTTCCTGGCCTTTGGCATCATGCCGAGCCAGGAGGAGACGGACCGGGACTTCGGGCTCGCCAAGGCGATGGTCGAGACGAACTATCTGGGCGCGGTCTCGATCCTCGACCGGCTCGCCCCGGTGATGGAGGCCCAAGGCCGCGGTCACGTTGTGGTCCTCGGCTCGGTCGCGGGCGACCGCGGGCGTCTGCGGAACTACCTCTACGGCTCGACCAAGGCGGCCCTGCACACCTACCTGGAAGGCCTGCGCGCGCGCCTCTACCGATCGGGGGTCCAAGTGCTCACGATCAAGCCCGGCGTCCTCGATACCGCCATGACCTGGGGCTTGCCGCGCCTGCCGTTTCCCGCCACGCCCGAGGTCTTCGCGCGCGCGACGCTGGCCCACGTCAAGCGCGGCCGCGAGATCGCCTACGTGCCGGGGATCTGGCGGCTGATCATGCTCGTCATTCGCTCGATACCCGAGCGGTTTTTCAAGAGAACCGACATCTGAAGGTCGTGGTCCAGCCGGCTCAGCCCAGCTCGTCGCGATAGCCGTACCACTGGAAGATCAGCCGCTGTGCCAGGCGCCGGAAGGCGCCGAAGGGGATGCGCGGCAGTGGGCTGTCGAGCAGCGGGATGACCTCGGCCCCACCGGCGATCCTCTCGGCCAGGCGGCGGCCGGCGTGCAACCCGGCGGCCACGCCGCTGCCGCAATAGCCGAGCGCGTAATGCACCGAGGGGTCGCCCTCGGCCTGGTGGACATGGGGCATGAAATCCCGGGTGACCGCCACCCAGCCGCCCCAGAAGTAGTCGGCCGTAATGTCTTTTAGTGGCGGGAACTTGCGCTTCAGGTTGGCGAGCAGCACGTCGCGATGCGCCGCAAGGACGGCGGGATCGGCGGTGATCGGCCCACGGTTGCCGAGCAGCATGCGGTCGTCGGGCAGCCGCCGATAGTAGTTCAGCATGCGCCGCGTGTCATACATCACGTCGGTGGTGACGAGGTTGCAGGCCGCCTTCTCCTCGGCGGTCATGGGGCGGGTCACGACGATGTTCGAGAGCACCGGCAGGAGGCGGCTGCGCAGCACCGAATGCAGGTGCTCGGGCCCGTAGCCGTTGGTCGCCAGCACCACGATCCCGGCCCGAACCTCGCCGCCGGGCGTCTTCAGGACGTGGCGGACGCCGTCCTTCCGCCAGGCCGTGACCGGGCTGCCGCCGTGCACGACGGCGCCGGCGGCGCGCGCCATTTCGAGTACGCCGCGGGCCAGTTTCAAGGGATGCAGCGCGAAGGAGTCCGGCAGGCGCAGGGCGGCAAATGCCTCCTCGCCCTTGAAATGGCAAGCTTCGAGGGCCCCACCGTCGAGCAATTCGGCCGGGTAGCCGAAGGTCTCGACCAACACCCGGTGGTCCCGTTCCAACGCCGGTACGGCGCCCGGCCGGTGGGCGATCTTCAGGCTGCCGTCGGGTTGCACGTCGCACGCGATCCCGCCGTCGCGGATCAGCCCACGCACGGTCTCCAGCGCCTCCAGGGACTCGGCGAAGAGCGCGCGCGCCCTGGCCTCGCCCCACTTCTCGATCCAGTCCGTATATTTCAGGCGGCCGAGGGCGGGCCGGGCGAAGCTGCCGTTGCGCCCGCTGCAGCCCCAGCCGCAGCGATTGGCTTCGAGGACCACGGGGCGGGCCCCGAAGGTCCGCGCCAGATGATAGGCGCAACTCAGGCCCGTGTAGCCGCCGCCAATGATCGCGATATCCGAGTCCTGGTCGCCAGCCACCGGGCCGTCGTCGCCGGGCTCCGCCCCGGCCGTAGCGGTCCAATAGCTCTCCTCGTGCGCCAGTCCCCGGCCTGGATGGTGCGCCTTCAAGGGGTCGTAGATCACCGGCAGATCCTCCCTCCCCTCGCCGGACAGGTTACAAGATCTTGACGGGAATACTACGGAATTGTTCTTGATTTGATGGGCCTTTTACCGGATTCTCTTATGGGGGCTACAGACTGCCGTGTATGAGGGAGGCTTAGGTGTTCTCTACTGACAGATCCGTGGCCCCGGGTGGACTCGTCGTCCATGCACCCTGGGACAAACGATTGGCGCGCGCGCTGGTGCGGCCCCTGGTGGGGACGCCGGTCACGCCCAACCACATCACCGGCTTGTGCCTGGTCACTGGCCTGACGGGCGCCTTGTTGATCGCCAAGGGCGGAACGGCAATGCACTGGGGCGCGCTGCTGTTCATGGTTTCGGCCCTGCTCGATCACGCCGACGGCGAGCTGGCCCGCATGACCGGCCAGACCTCCCGCTTCGGCCAGATCTTCGACGTCCTGACGGGCGGCATCGTCCACGTGGCGCTGTTCTGCGGCATCGGCTACGGGCTGAGGGACAGCCTGTTGCACTCCTGGGCGCTGCCCATGGGTATCGTCGCGGGTCTTGCGGTCGCGGCGATCTTCGTCCTGGTGTTCGAGCTGGAGCGCCGGGTCGACAGGGAGGCGATCAGCCAGCGGAGCCTCGCCGGCTTCGAGATCGAGGATATCATGTACCTGGTCGGCCCGATCGTCTGGTTGGGCGGGCTGGTGCCCTTCCTCGCCCTGGCCAGCATCGGCGCCCCGGTGTTCCTGGCTTATCAAATCCGGGAGTTCCGCCGGCGCTGCCCCTGAAGCAAGGCGCGCGCCGGGAGAACCCTGCCCCGTCTTGTGCTAGCCTTGCCCGAGTCCTCCCCGTTTTCAGGCGAGAGGCCCCGGAATGCCCAAGCGCGAGACGTCTCTGACCTATGCCGAGCACCTCCAGCTCGAGCGCCTTCTGTCCTGCCAAGTCCGGCGGAGCGAAAAGCACGGCCGGCCGGCGCACGACGAGATGCTGTTCATCGTCGTGCATCAGGCCTACGAGCTCTGGTTCAAGCAGATCCTGTTCGAGCTCGAGCGGGTGCAGGCGACCTTTTCGGGCCCGGAGGTCGACGACCGCAGCCTCGGCCAAGTGGTGCAGGGCCTCGGCCGCGTCGTGGAGATCCAGAAGCTGCTGCTTCAGCAGCTCGACGTGCTGGAGACCATGACGCCGCTCGATTTCCTCGATTTTCGCGACCTTTTGTTCCCGGCTTCGGGTTTCCAGAGCGTGCAGTTCCGCCTGCTGGAGACCTGTCTCGGCCTGTGCCGGGCGGACCGCCTGAGCCTGGACGAACGCCCCTACGACGCCCGCCTGGCCGAGGCGGACCGGCAGCGGCTGCGCGACGCCGAGGCACGGCCGTCGCTCGCCGACCAAATCGAGAGTTGGCTCG
>JAOUCL010000167.1 GCA_029859805.1 Rhodospirillales bacterium
AACACCGCGCCGTAGACCTCTCAGCGTCAGTCTCAGTCCCTGCCGCCAGGCGTCCTCCCAGCGCTTGGTTTTGTCGACCCAGCCCTGGCGGGAGGTGTCGGGCGGGATGTCGTCCCAAACCGGCTTGCCGGGGGAGTTGATGGCGATGTCGCCGTCGACGTAGCGCTGGTTCTCCTCGTCCCACTCGGCCTGCCGCAGCTGGAGCGCGTTCCGGTAGCCCAGCCGCATGAGGGCCAGCATGCGGTTTCGCCCGCCCCCGATGGCCAGGCATTCGGCCTCGGGGAGAAAGTGGACCCGCACCGGGCCTTCGGTGACGAACTCGGTCAGATGCTTTCCCTCGTGCAAGCGAAACTTCGTGATCCAGGCGATCTTGCCGTCGGGCTTGTCGAAGTCCCAGCGCAGCGACCGCAGGTCGGGGATCTCGTCGCCGCCGTGCTGATCGAGGTGCTGGCCCATGGGGACCAGGGTGACCTCCTGTCCGTCTGTCGTGAACTTGAACACCTCGCTGCCCGGCAGTCCGCTCTTGAGCGCCAGGGCGTTGAACAGGTCGTACTCGGGATGGCGTTTGTTGTAGTAGGCGCCCTGCATGCGGCGGTAGAGGTATCCGAGTCCGAGCGTCTCGATGACGATATTGAGCGGCTTCCACCCCATGGTCGGCCTCCTTACGAAAACCTCTCCGCCAAGAAGCGGTAGAGCCGCTCGCGCATGCCCTCGAGGTTCAGCATGCGTGCGGTGCCGCCGTCGCCGGTTTCGACCCGATAGACCTCGCCGCGCAGCGTCTTGAGGTGCCTGTCGTCGACCTCCTCGTCGTCGGCGACAGTGATCGGCAGCACCGCCACGATTCCCTTGGCTTCCAGGTCCGGCAGGAAGGTTCGCGTCTCGGCGTCATAGCTCTCGAGCCGTTTCTCGATCGTCGCCGCGGTGTCGTCCGCGCGCATGACGATCTCGCCGCCGCAGCGGTCGCAGCGGCCTTCGACCTTGGGCGGGTCGAAATCGCTGTAGCCGGCGGCGCAGCGGATACAGGCGCGGCGATTGCCCTCGACGACGCCATAGACCAGGAAGTTCCGGGGCACGTCGAGGTGCAGGACGAGATCGAGATCGAGCTTCGCGAACAGCAGGTCGGCCTGCGCCTTGGTGCGCGGAAAACCGTCCAGGACAAAGCCGTTCTCCAGGCATTCCTTCCGGTTCAGGTGCGCCATGACGATGGGCACGACAATCTCGTCGGGAACCAGCGCCCCGCGCTCCATGAAGTCGCGCGCCTGCTTGGACAGCGCGGAGTCCGGATCGTCGCGAACACTCGATCGCAAGGCGACGCCCGACGCGACGTGCACCAACCCGAGGGCCTGAAGGTCCTTGGACCGGTTGCCCTTGCCGCAGCCCGGCGGCCCGAACAGCTGGATCCTCTTGCCCCGCACCGCGGCCTTGAGCGCCTCGAGATCCTCCATGGGACTCTCCTTCCCTAGAAAGTCAGGTCCGCGGCCGCGCCGTCGACAAGCATCGTAACGGCCGCGTTCCAGCCTGCGGGGCCCACGCCGTCAGCATATCGAAGGCCCGGAACGACCACCCTGCGGTCATAGCCGCCATCGTCCAACTGGACCACGATCGGTACGTCGACGGCGTCGAGCAGCGGGAGATCGTTGAGCGTGTCGCCGATGCCGACGCTCACGGCGTCGGGGTGTGCGCGCTTGAACAGACCCATCAGTACGGAAACGGCCCTGCCTTTGTCGCTCGCCGAGAGGTGATAGAACCGGTCCCCTTGGGTAACGGGAAGATCGGCGGCGGCCATGACGGCGGCAACCTGGCCCTCTCGCGGGATCAGGACGGGTTCGTCGTACTCGCGCTCTTTGGCCCGCGCCGCCTGACGGAGCGGCAGAGCGCAGCGCGCGGCGACCTCCTCGACAGTCATGTCGGAGAAGCCTCGCAACGGGATCCCGGTTTTGCGCTTCAGCTCGCCAAGGGCATGCACGAGCGTCTCGTAAGGGGTGCCGAGTTCGAGCACCAGGTAATCGGCCGTCGCGCGATCATGGTCGAAGCCGAAGGCAAAATAGTCCCTTGGAACGTAGACCGCGCCGCCGTTCTCCACCACGAAGGGATCGCGGTTGCCGAAACGCTCCCGGTAGAACTCCACCTCGGAGCGGGTCTTGCTGCTGCACAGCACGAGCGGGATCCGCCGCTCCGCGAGCAGCCGCAGCGCCGGCTCCGCCCGGTCGAAAGAGTAGTCGTTCCCGTCCAGGAGCGTTCCGTCGAGATCGGAAAAGACGACAAGCCCAGGGCGGAGACCCTCCTGCCGCTCGGTGTCCATACTCGATCCCGCTAACATTGTTCGCTTTCGACGATCTCTTTCAGCATTGCCGGAAACCGGGGAATCTCAGAGGTCACGCGGTTCCAGTTGGGCATCTCGGGATGTTCCAGGGGCTCCTCCATAAAGGAGGCGGCGCCGATGCGCAGCCCCTGGGCGAAGGTCCGCACGGCCAGATCCTCCCGATGCCGATCATAGGGCAGGTCGTTGATCAAGGCATCGTCGGAGTACTTCTTGATCGTATCCCGGGCCGTCCCGAGGTAGGCCGCCAGCAGCGTCTCGACGACACCCTCCGAGAACACCTCGCCATCGGAGACCATGGTGCGACAGAACGTTCTGGCAATGTCGATGGACATCTTGAAAAGGCCTTTGTGGGGGTCGGCCTCGGAGATCGGCTGGTGCTTGTGCTCGTAGGAATCGATGAGGTCGACCTGGCAGATGCGCTGCGTGGAGCTGTTGCGGAAGACCTCGGCCAAGAGGCCGAAGTCCATGCCCCAGTCGCCCTGTAACCGGTTGGCCCGTGCCAGCTCGGCGGTCAGCGCGAATTCTCCGGCCAGCGGGTAGCGGAAGCTGTCCAGATAGACCAGCACGGGCTTGTAGCCGAAGACCCTTTGCATGGCACGGATGAGCGGCGTCACGAACAGCCTGGTCACCCGCCCGTAGAGCCGGTCGTTGATCCGGCTGTAATACCCCTTGCAGAACTCGTAGTTGAGGTTGGGGTTGGCGACCGGATAGCAGAGCCGCGCCAGCAGGCCGCGCTCGTAGTTGACGATGTCGGAGTCGTGCAGGGCGACCATATGGCTGCGGCCTTCGGCCTGCGCGTAGGCGAGCCCGATCCAGACCGCGCGGCCCTTGCCGTTGGTCCCGACCTTCAGGCCGTGTTGATCGAGCCGCTGATAGAGTGACTGCACCTGCTCGCCAGCGTTCCAGATGATCCTGACCGTCTGCGGAAGCACACCGAAAAAATCCTTGGCGTGCCGGAAGCCGTCGCCGTCGGAGTTGTCCAGGGAGACGACGATCTGATGCAGATACTTGACTTCGCTCAGCTCCGCCACGATGCGCCTGAGCGCGGGACGATGGAGTTCGCTGACCAGCGCGGGCAGCACCAGAGTGATCGGTCTGTCCGCGGAAAGCTGCTCCAGCTCGCGCTCCAGCCGCTCGAGGTTCGCGGTGTGGAAGCGGTGCAAGGTGGAGATTTCTCCGCCTTGATGAAAATCCCCCACGGCGTCGACCTCACAGCTTGCTTAGCGAGTAGTCCTTGGTGATCAGGTAGTCGACGCTCTTCCTCAGTCCGCTGACCGCCTGGTGCTCCTTCTCCAACACCCTCTGCCTGAACTCGTCGGGGATCTCCTTGCCCCGTCGGAGGTTGAACTCCTTGTTGTCGTGATAGGTCATGTCGATGAACATCTTGTGCGTCACGTCGAGCATCGGCGCATAGAGGCCCTCGCAGATCAGCACATCGACGTCCTTGAAGTCGACCAGCAGCTTGTAGGCGGACGAGGTGATGAACTCCATGATCGGCAGCAGGATCTGGCTGCCGGATTCGAAGCTCTTCAGGACGTAGTTCAGCTCGTCGAAATCGATTTCGGAGGGTCCCACGCTCTCCAGGTCGGTCGTGCGCCTGAGCTCGTTGCGCTCCTTGTGGGGCAGCGCGAAGAAATCGTCGGTGTGGACGATGAAGGACTTCAGCTGCTTGTCCGACTTGAACAGGCTGCTGGCGATCACGTGACTGATCTCGGACTTGCCGGCGCCGGATTCCGCGCCGATGGCGATGGAGATCCTGTCGCCCTTGTGGCTCTCCAGGACCAGGTCCGTGATCTCGCGGGCGGCCTTCTTGTGGTCGTCCGTAATGACCAGGATATCTCCCAAGGGCATGACACACTCCTCATCCGCTCTCGTGGCGACGGACTCACTCCAACAGATTAGTCGTTATCGCGCAATTGCGCTTTTGGCATTGACCAGGGTCAAGGACCGCAAGATTGTGGCCTGTTATGGCTCCGTCCGGACCGGGGCTGTTTCGAAGCCGATCAATGTTCCGTACCGCGCTGGTTCGAAGATCAAGACGACCGGCCACGGCCCAGCCGGAATGGCCCAAATTCGGAGTGTTGGAGTATTCACCCTTGTCTCGACCGCGATCGGCGTGCAAGCACCATGATCGCCCAGCCCGCGGCGGCGAGGTGACAACCCCGCCCCTGGGGCGGCGGCCGTATGGCAGGCTGGCAGCCTGGCTGGCGCTCGCGGCGATGCTCTGGCACGCCGTCGTGCCGGTCTACGCCATGGCGGCCATGGGGGACCAGGACGCCGAGCGCGTACCGATCTGCACGCCCGACGGCCTCGTCTGGTTCGAGCTGGACGACGAGGGCCAGCCGGTCGAGCCGGTCCAAAAGTCGCAGAAGCCCTGTCACTTCTGCCTGAGCCAGGCAACGCCCTTCGCGCCAGCGCAGTTCGTTGCCGTAGCAAATGACAGCCGGCCGTCCGAACACCTCAGATACGTTCCGGAGGGCCAACCCGTTCTCTCCAACCCCTCCACCAAGACGCCAAGCATCCGGGCGCCGCCTCCGCCCTCGATAGCCTGATAATTCGGCACCCCGGAGCTAGCGCTCGCGCGGCTGTCTCGACGTTGCGTCCCCGCCTCGGCGCGAACGCATCCATTGGCACTGTGAGCAAGGACGAAATGAAACTTTCCCTTACGACACGCGCCGCCACGGTGGTCCTGACCGTGGTCGCCATGGTCGCCATGACCTGGGCCGCGCTGACCTGGTATGAGAAGCCCAGGCCGGCGGTTACGGTCGGGGCAAACGCAACCCGGCCGGGGACGGGCGCGGCCGCAATCGAGATCGGCGGGCCCTTCGAGCTGGTCGCCCATACCGGCGAGACCATCAGCGACGCCGCCTTCCGGGGCCGGTTCATGCTGGTGTTCTTCGGCTATACCTTTTGCCCGGACGTCTGTCCCACCGAGCTTCTGGTCATGAGCCAGGCCCTCGACCTTCTGGGGGAAAAGGGCGAGGCGGTGCAGCCCATTCTCATCACCGTCGACCCGGAGCGGGACACGGCGGAGGCCCTGGCCGAATACGTGGGCAACTTCCACCCCCGCCTGATCGGGCTCACTGGCACCGAGGAGCAGATCGCGGCCGCCGCCAAGGCCTACCGGGCCTTCTACGCCAAGGCCTTCTACCCGGCGTCCGGCGGCACCGAGGACGCCCGCGACGGGCAAACAACCGAGGCGCAAGCCGACGACTACCTCATGAACCATTCGGCCTTCACCTACCTCATGGGGCCGGACGGCGGCTACCGCACCGTATTCCCGCACAAGACGTTACCGGAGGACATGGCCAAGGCCATCGCCGCGGAACTCGAGAAAACGCACCTTGCGACTGGAGGATAAGATCATGAAAAGTTTTCTAATCGCCGCGGTCGCAGTCTCAGCGGCCCTTCTAACCGCACCTGCTTTCGCCCAGGACTTCGAAATCGGGAACCTGCGCGTGGAACAACCCTGGGCGCGGGCGACGCCGGGACGCGTCCCGAACGGCGCGGTCTATATGACCCTGACGAACCAGGGCGCCACGGCGGACCGCCTCATCGGGGCGTCGAGCCCGGCCGCCAAGCATGCCGGGCTGCACAGCCATTCGATGGAAGGGGGCGTGATGAAGATGCGCCCCGTAAAGGCGATGGAGGTTACCCCGGGCTCACCCACGGTGCTCGCGCCCGGCGGCCTGCACATCATGCTCATGGGCCTGACGGCGCCCCTGAAGGAAGGCGCGCGCTTTTCCGTGACCCTGACCTTCGAGCGCGCCGGATCCCTCGAGATCGAGGTGACGGTCGAAAAGCTCGGCGCCATGCAGCCAAGCCACCGCAAGCACGGCAGCTAAGGACGGCCCCCGAGACCGGAGGGAGGAACGCGGTCGGGAACTGATCTCTGGTAATCCCTCGGGCCGTGTTCGTGCCGTCTATTCGGGGAACTTGAGGCGTCCAGCTCTCCATTCGGCCAATACCGTCTGGGCATTGAACGCCGCGATACCACGCCCTTTGCACAGGGCTTTCAAGGCCTTCGCGGCTTTGCGTTTGTCCACCGACAAATAATGCGTGGCGGCCCAGCAACGAACATGGACGTCTGGATCCTGCAACAACGGTTCGAGGCAGCCCAACTCGCCGGACCCCTTCAATTTCTTGAAGACTTCGCACAGCCCATCATGCGCCGCATTCGCCGATCGGCTGTCGCCGAGCTGTGTTGCCTGGCCGTGGCGTTTCGCGCAGGCCGCATATTGCTCTACCAAGTCATTCGACACCGTCGGCCACCGGATCCCGCAGCGGTTTAAAGCTCGAGTTTTCGTAGCGCTCCGGCTGCCTGTCTGGCAACAGAATACAAAAGTCCATCGAACTCTCGATGGCGAAATTACGGTCTCCGCCTATTCGCGCGCCGCCTTCGCCACACCTCCTGCCCTTCCCCCCGCACTTGCCATCGCCGCGTCCAGCAGGCGCCTGAGCTCCGCGGCCTCCTCGCGGCCCAGGGTCCGGCGGAAGGCGCGTTCGGCGGCCTGCCACAAGGGCCGGGCGGCCTCCAGCACACGGCGGCCTTCCTCCGTGATCTCGACCGCGCGGCTGCGGCGGTCGGGGCCGGGGGCGACGCGCAACCAGCCGGCCACCTCGAGCGGGCGCAGGTTGCGGGTGAGCGTCGTGCGATCCATGGCGAGGCGCCGGGCAAGATCGGTCACGGTGAGGCCGCTCCCCTCGCCGTCCGCCCGCGCAACGTTGGCCAGCACCGAGTACTGGGTCAGTCGCAGGCCGGCGGGCCGAAGCGCGCGGTCGTAGGCTTTGGTCAGGCGTCGGGCCGTGCGGCGGAGCGCCGCGCAGGTGCAGGGTGTCTCGGCCAGGGCGGACCTGTCGTCGGGCATTGACATGCTCGTGCATTTACACCAGTGTAGCTGCACGAGTCTACAGCGGAGTGCCTTCGGATGTCCACAGGCGATGTCGGCGCGGCGGAACATGATAGCGGCCTCGCGCCACCCGAGACGCTGAAGCAGATGAGCGGCCTGGAGTTCCTCTCCGCGATCCGCGACGGCCGCCTGCCCGCGGCGCCGATCGCGCACACGCTCGACTTCGAGCTCTCTGAGGTCGAGCACGGCCGTGCGCTCTTCCGCGGCACCCCCGGCTTCGCGCACTACAATCCGATCGGATCGGTGCACGGCGGCTGGTATGCCACGCTGCTCGATTCCTGCATGGCCTGCGCCGTCCAGTCGACCCTGCCCAAGGGCAGCGCCTACACGACCCTCGAGTTCAAGATCAACCTGGTGCGCGCGATCACCGGCGACACCGGACCCGTCGACGCCGAGGGCAAGGTGGTCCAGACGGGCCGGCGGATCGGAGTCGCCGAGGGGCGGCTCACCGACGGCGCCGGCAAGCTGCTCGCCCACGGCACCACGACCTGCCTGATCTTCCCGCTGTGACGCGCCAGCTGCCACGTCGAACCCGACCTGAGAGAAAGACACAGCCATGAGCACCGCGACCGCCCCCTCCTCCGCGCCGGCGTGGCGCACGCCGCTGGTCGTCCTGGCGGCCGGCTGCCTGATCGCCATGGTCGGCTTCGGCGTGCGCTCGGTCTTCGGCCTGTTCCTCGAGCCGATGACCGTGACCAGGGGCTGGGACCGCGAGACCTTCGCGCTGGCCATGGCGCTGCAAAACCTGCTGTGGGGCGCGGCCCTGCCGATCGCCGGCGCGATCGCCGACCGCTACGGGCCGCCGCGCGTGCTGGCCTTCGGGACGGTGGTCTACGCCGTCGGCGTCTGGGGCATGGCCGAGGCCGAGAGCAGCCTGGCGCTGCACCTCTTCGGCGGAGTCCTGACCGGCGTGGGCGTGGCGTTCACCGCCTTTTCGATCGCCATGGCCGCCATGGCGCGGGTCGTGGGGCCCGAGCGGCGCTCGCTGGCGCTCGGCCTCGGCACGGCGGCGGGCTCCTTCGGCCAGGTCGTATTCTCACCGCTCGGCCAGGGGTTCATCGCCGCCTTCGGCTGGCAGCCGGCGCTCTTGATCCTGGCGGCCACGACGCTGATCATCATCCCGCTCGCCTTCGTGCTGCCGAGCGATACCTCGGCCAAGGGCGAGGCCCACAGCGACCAGACGATCGCCGAGGCGCTGCGCGAGGCGGCCGGGCACCGCGGCTACGCGCTGCTCACCCTGGGCTTCTTCGTCTGCGGCTTCCACGTCGCCTTCATCACGGTGCACTTCCCGGCCTACGTGATGGACCTCGGTCTGGCCGCGGAGGTCGGCGCCTACTCGATCGCCATCGTCGGCCTGTTCAACATCTTCGGCTCGTTCATGTCGGGCGCGGCCGGGCAGCGCTGGTCCAAGAAGTGGGGGCTCAGCTTCATCTACTTCACGCGGGCGATCGCGATCACCGCCCTGCTGCTGGCGCCCAAGACGGAGCTCACGATCTACGCCTTCGCGGCGGTCATGGGCATCCTGTGGCTGTCGACCGTGCCGCTGACCACCGGCATCGTGGCCCAGGTCTTCGGCGTTCGCTACATGGCGACGCTGTTCGGGATCGTGTTCTTCAGCCACCAGATCGGCAGCTTCCTAGGGATCTGGCTGGGCGGCTACCTCTATGACACCATGGGCTCCTACGACCCGGTGTGGTGGGCGGGCGTCGCGCTCGGCCTGCTGGCCGCGGTCGTCCACCTGCCGATCAACGAGCGCCCTCTGGCCCGGCTCGCCGTGCAGACCTCGTAGAGAAGCCGATACGGGACCCGGCAGGCTGCGGAAGCGGGGTCCTGGGGGATCGCAGTAACGGAACAGCCGAGCGATCCCTATTGGCCGGCCTTCAGCTTCCAGAAATCCAGCTCTTCCAGGAACCGGGCCGGCGTCGGAAAGGGGTCGAAGGGCAGGTAGCCGGTCCCGCCCTCGTCGAGCCTGGCCCAACCTCCCAGCTTGCCGGCAAGCTCGGTCAGGTGCCGGGCCACGGCGGGCGCGACCTCGCCGCGGGCCCAAGGCTGCGGCTCGCCGGTTTCCACCGCGCGACGGCAGAGCTCGGGCACCATGAATTCCGTGCCGACCATCCACGGCGCCCCGTAACAGGTCTCGGAGATACGGCTCATCAGATCGCCCAAGGTCCGGAGCACCTGCGACGGGGCCATGACGGTGGCGTCGTGCCACTTGCCGAGGACGGCGACGATTTCCTCGTCGGAGGCGGGAACCCAGCGCCGACGTTCCTCGGGCATGGCGTGCGTTTGGCTGAGCAGGTTGGCGATGGCGCTGCTGATCACCAGCGAGACCGTCTCGTCGGACCGGTCCACCCGCGGCCACGCCCGCATCACGGAACCGACCTCGGCGCGCCCCATGCCGAACAGCGCTCCGAACTCCCCCTCCGCGAAGAACGGCCCTTCGGTCGCGGCGCGCAGGCAGTCGTAGACAACGGCCTGCTCTTTCTCGGTCAGATCGGAGACACTCATTTCAATCCAATACCTTCGGTATCACCGCCTTCGCGGGCCGAGCCTATCATTCCCGCCCGTAATTCGACACCTCGATGAGGTTGTCGTTGGGATCGCGGAAATAGACCGAGGTCATCGGCCCCTGGGCCCCGCTGCGCGGCACCGGACCCAGCTCGACCGCGACGCCGCAAGTCTCGAGGTGCGCGATCACCTGCTCGAGCGGGGTTGCGGCGACGAAGCAGAGGTCGGCCGAGCCGGGGTCGGGCTTCGCCGCCTTGGGGTCGATCGGGCTCGGGTGCGGGTGCAGGTTGATCTTCTGCCGGCCGTAGTGAAGCGCGGTCCGTCCTTCACCGAAGGTTTCGCGCCGCATGCCGAGCACCTTTTCGTAGAACGCGCTGGTCGCCTCGATGTCGCGCACCGTGAGCACCAGGTGGTCGAGGCGTTCGAGTGCGATTCCGGAACTTGTCATCATTCCTACTCCGCTGCGAGGGGCACCGGCCGGCGGCGGCGCTCGCCGGGCAGCATCGCGGCCGCCACGGTCGCCACGGCGGCAATCGCCGCGAGCGCCAAGAACAGCCAGACGAACTCGCCGGTCCGTTCCTGGACGAAGGCGACGAAGGCGATCGCCAGCGGCGCCGTGGTGAAGGCGAGCACGTACTTGACCCCGAAAGCGAGGCTGCGGTGGCGCGCGGGCGTGAAGCGGGCGAGCAGCATGTTCTCGGCCGGCAGCGCCGCGGCCGAAAGCAGTACGGAGAGCACCGCCGCGCCGATCAGCGATAGTCCGGCGAACCCGGCCACGGCCG
>JAOUCL010000168.1 GCA_029859805.1 Rhodospirillales bacterium
GCCGCGGATGTTGGCCTCGATGACGTGGCTGAAGTCGTCGGTTTCGATCTCCCAGGCCGGCGTCTCGATCGGCCCGGTGACCCCGGCCACGTTGACCAGGATGTCGATGCGGCCGTCGAAGAAGGCCTTGGCCTTTTCGGCCATCGCCTTGACCTGGGCCTCGTCGGTGACATCGGCCGCCACGACTTCCGCACGCCGGCCCAGCTTGCGGACCTCGCCGGCGACCTCCTCCAGCGCCGCGGTGTCGCGGGCCGTCAGCAGGACGTCCGCCCCTTCGCGGGCCAGCGTCAGGGTAATCGCGGCCCCCATGCCCTTTGCCGCGCCTGTGACGACGGCGTTCTTGTTTTCCAGTCTCATGGAACGCTTTCCTCCTTTGCGTTGCCTGCGCCGTCCGGCGGGCCGTAGCCGCCGCCGCCGCAGCTATCGACGATCACCCGGTCGTCCCGGCCGAGCCGCACATTGGCCTTGCCGGGGAGCGCGTAGGTCTCGCCCGAAGCAGTGATGATCCGGACCCGGAACGGCGCCCCCGCCGCGCCACCCTGTAGCCCGTAAGGCGGCACGACCGCGCGCTCGAACATGCTGGTAAGCGACATGTCGTCGGCCAGCACGCGGTATTCCCGGTGCAGGCCGTCGCCGCCGCGGTGCGCACCGGCGCCGCCCGAGCCGCGCCGCAGCGCGTGGCGCTCGACGCGGATCGGATACTCGGCCTCGATAACCTCGGCCGGGGTGTTCATGACGTTGGACATGTGCACCCGGATCACCGGCATGCCGTCGCGGTCGCAGCGTGCGCCCTCGCCGCCGCCGTGGGTCTCGTAGAGCGTCGTCCAGGCGCCGTCGTCGTGCCGTCCGCCGAACAGCAGCAGGCCCGAGGTGGTCGGCCCGCCCGCCGTCAGCAGCTCGGGCACCGCCGGCTCGAGCGCGCGGAAGATCGCGTCGGCGACCCGCTGCGAGGTCTCGTGGTTGCCGCCGACCACCGGCCGCTCCGGTCCGGGTTCGAGCACCGAGCCGGGCCGCGTGACCACCCGCAGCGGGCGGTAGCAGCCGCCATTGGGCTGGATGTCGGGTCCGACCAGCGCTTTGACGGCATAGAACACCGAGGCCGCGGCGATGAAGGGCGTGGTGTTGACCGGCCCGCGCGCCGCGTCGCCGGAACCCGAGAAATCGAACACGGCGTGGTCACCGGCCAGCTCGATGCGCACGCGGATCGGGATCGGCTCGCCGCCGGCGCCGTCGTCGTCGAGCCAGTCCTCGCCCTCGTAAGTGCCCTCGGGCAATAGCGCCAGGGCCTGCCGCATCTGGCTTTCCGCCCGGTCGTGCAGTCCGGCGATCGCATTCTGCACGGTTGCGACGCCGTGACGCGCGAAGAGCTCGTGCAGGCGCTGCTCGGCCGCCCGCGAGGCGGCCATCTGGGCCAGGATGTCGCCCTCGCGCTCGTCGGCCCCGCGGACATTGGCGAGCACCAGGTCGAGCTTCTCGCGTTCGGGTCCGTCAGCCGAGAACAGCCGCAGCGGCGAGAGGCGCAGACCTTCCTGCCAGGCGTCGGTCGCACTGGGCACGTAGCTGCCCGGCACCGCCCCGCCGATATCGGCCCAGTGCGCCAGGCTGACCGCGAAGGCCTGCAGCGCGCCTTCCGCGAAGACCGGGCGGATCGCCTTGACGTCCGGCAGGTGGTTGCCGCCGATCTCCGGCAAATTGAGGAACCAGACATCGCCGGGCCTGAGGCGCGCGGCCGGCACCCGCTTCAGGAACTCCTTCACGGTGAAGCTCATGACGCCCATGTGCATGGGGATGTCGCGCCCCTGGGCGATCAGCTCGCCGGAGGCGTCGGTCAGGGCCGAGGACAGGTCGCCGGCCTCGCGCAGCAGCGGCGAGCGCGCCGAGCGCATGACGACCAGCGACATCTCCTCGGCGATCGCCGTCAGCGCGTTGCGGATCACCTCCAGGGTGAAGGGATCGACGGCCGCGGTCATGCCGCTTCCCCCACCTCGATATGGAGATGCCCCGATCGGTCGACTTCGAGCGTGGCCCCCGGCGGCAGGACCACGGTCGACCACGCGTCTTCGACAATCGCGGGCCCGGTCAGGCGCCGGCCTTCGGCCAGCGTGTCGCGCTCGTAGCGCGAAGTCGGAACCGGTCCCCCGGCGTCGAACCAGCAGAGCGTCTCGCGCGCCGGGCCCGGCGCTTCGCCATCGCCGGCTCCGGCCCCTTCAGGCCGGTGCTCCCGCGGCGCCGAGAGAGAGAGGCGGAGCGCCACGAGCTCCCAGGGCTCCTCCGTCGCAAAGCCGTAGAGCGCCTCGTGGCGGGCCCGGAATTCGGCGCCGAGCCGCTCCGGGTTCTCGAGGTCCGGGTCGAACACCTCGACGGCGTAGCTTTGCCCGCTGTAGCGGACCAGGGCGACCTCCGATACCTCGGGCGAGGACCGACCCGCCGCCTCGAAGGGCGCGGCCAGCTGTCCGATCAGGGCTTCGTGTATCCGGCTCAGGCGCTCGCCATCCCAGCCGGTGCTCGCCATGCGCACCGTCTGCTGCTGGGCGTAGCTCATCTCGGCCGTCAGGCAGCCCAGCGCCGAGAACGCGCTGGAGTACTGCGGCACCACGACGCGGCGGATGCCGAAGGCGCGGGCCAGCTCGACGGCGTGCATCGGCCCGGCGCCGCCGAAGGCGAGCAAGGCGCAGCGCCGGCCATCGATGCCTCGCTCCACGGTCACCCGGCGCAACGCCCGGATCATACTGGCGTTGGCGACCCGAACGATACCGAGGGCAAGCTCCGGCACCGCCACGCCGATCTCCGCAGCGAGCGGCGCCAGGGCCTGCTCCGCGGCGCCACGGTCGAGGCGTATCGTGCCGCCGATCGGCCGCTCGGCGTCCAGATAGCCGAGCACCACGTTGGCGTCGCTGACTGTTGCCGCCGTGCCGCCACGGCCATAGCACGCGGGCCCCGGCTCGGCCCCGGCACTGTCCGGACCGACGCGCAGCGCGCCCGTGTCCAGACGCGCGATCGACCCGCCGCCGGCGCCGATCGAGTCGACGGCCACCATCGGCTGGCGCAAGGGCCGCTCGCCCAGGCTGCGGTCGCTGCGGATCTCGGCCCGGCCCTCGACGATCAGACAGACGTCGGTCGTGGTGCCGCCCATGTCGAAGCTGATCGCGTTGTCGATGCCGAGCTCCGCGGCGATCCGTCCGGCGGCCGCGACACCGGCGGCCGGGCCGGAGAAGGCGAGGCCCAGCGGCAGGTCGCGCAGCACCTCGGGTGCGACCATGCCGCCGGCGGAATGGAACAGGTGCAGGCGGCTCGCCGCCGGCCGCCGTGCCTCGAGCCGGTCGAGGTAGCCGGCCGCGAGCGGCATGACCCCGGCGCTCAAGGCCGTGGTGGCGGTGCGCTCGAACTCCCGGGCCTCCGGGTTGACCCGGTGCGACAGGGCCACGTAGGGCACGACCTCGCGCAGGCGCGCGCCCAGCCTCTGCTCGTGGTCGGGATTGGCGTAGGCGTGAAGCAGCGACACGGCGACGGACTGCACGCCGCTGGCGGCGACCTTGCGGACGGCATCCTCGATCGCCGCCTCGCTCAGCTCGGTCAGGACCTCGCCGCGAGAGTCCAGCCTTTCGCGCAGCTCGAAGCGCAGAGCCTCCGGGATCTGCGGCGGCGATTTGGGCGGCAGGTCGAGGCGGTAGAGATGGCGCCGGTTCTGGCGTCCAATCGCGAGCGTGTCGGCAAAGCCCTCGGTGGCGACCAGTGCCGCCTCGCTCAGCCTGTTCTCGACGATCGCGTTCGTGATCATGGTCGTGCCGTGGACCAGATCGTCGACGTCTTCCCAGGCGACGCCGACCGACTCCAGCCCCGCCAGGAGCCCGGCCAGCGGATCGTCCGGGCGGCTTTGCACCTTCGCCATGGCGACGGCGCCGGTCCCGGGATTAAACGCGACGACGTCCGTGAAGGTGCCGCCGATGTCGATGCCGATCTGCCAGCCAGTCGCCATCAGCCGCTCCGCTCCTCCGGAACCGCTGGGACCTCACCGATCACCGGCCGGTGTAGCCCGCTCGGCAGGCTCTTGGAGAACTCCTCGGCGGCGGCCCGCAAGATGGCGACGACCTCGCTCTGCGGGTGGTCCCCCAGGCGCCGCGACAGGCCCACAAGGCCGATGCTGTAGAGGACCCCGGCCCCCTCCAGGTGCACCGGACAGGCATAGCTGAGCACGCCGGGGTCCAGCTCCTCGTCGCAGAGAGCGAAGCCCTGCCGGCGCACCTGCTCCAGGTCGGCGCGCAGCTCGGCCTCCCCCACGCGTGTGTTCTCCGTGTATCTGGTGCGCGGCCGACTCAGCACTTCGTCAATCAGCGCCTCGTCCTGAAAGGCGAGGATCGCCTTGGCCGAGGCCGCCGCGTGAACCGGCATGACGCGCCCCGGCTGGACAAAGGACTGGCCATCGCTCTCGGGCACCACCATCGCCACCGATTTCACGTCCGCGCCGACCAGCTTGGCGACGAAGGCCGTCTCCTTGAAGCGCGCCACGAGCGCCTCGAGCATCGGCTGGACCAGCGAGGAAACGGCGGCCGGCGCCACGCCCAGATGAAGCAGCCGGAGCAGGCGCGGTCCGAGCACGTAGATCTTCCGGCCGTCGCGCGGCACGATGTAACCGATGCCGCGCAGCGCGCCCAGCAGCCGGTGCGCAGTGCCGCGCGGCAGGCCGGTCGCCTGCACGACCTCCATCAGCGAAAGGCCGTCCGGCGCCGCCGCGAGCGTCTCGAGCGTCATGGCATAGCGGGCGAGGATTCCGCCGTCCTTGCTCAAGATCGCGCGCCCTCCTCCAAGGTTGGCCGCTCGCTGATAATTCCGTTTTATGGAACTTTGTTTCGATTTTCACAAAATATATTGAAGAGAGGTCCCACTGTCAAGGCAAATTGATTGCACCCGCGGAAGTCCCAACCCTGATCTACACTTAACAGTCAGCTGACAAAAACCGTCGTAAGCCAATATATTAACGATAGTTTCGCACAGTCTGTCATGGCCGAGCCTGACCCACTGCCGTCCCATTGATCCCCCTGTCCCGCATCAAAGAGCCCTCTCCCATCGGGAGAGGGGCGCGTAGCGCGGCACTTCGCGCGACCCGCGTAGCGGGAGCGTGAGGGCAAGTGGGTTTCGAACTTCTCCCCGGAGTGCCGGAGCGCTGTGGCTTACGCCCGAACCAACAGGCCCGCTCACCCGCTCGGCTGCGCCTCGCCACCCTCTCCCGATGGGCGAGGGTTTCCTTCAGACGCCCCGGCCGGGGGCCGCCCGCCGAGAAAGCGGCTACACCCTTTCGAGGACCACGGCGATGCCCTGCCCGACACCGATGCAGGCGGTGCAAAGGGCGTAGCGGACGTTCTTCTCGTGCAGCTCCTGCGTCGCGGTCGCGACCAGGCGCGCACCGCTGGCGCCGAGCGGGTGGCCGAGAGCGATCGCGCCGCCGTTGGGGTTGACCCGCGGGTCGTCGTTGGCGAGACCGAGCAGGCGCAGGACCGCCAGCACCTGTGCCGCAAAGGCCTCGTTGATCTCGATCACGTCGATGTCCGCGAGTGCCAGCCCGGCCCGGGCCAGGACCTTCTCCGAGGCCGGTGCCGGCCCGATCCCCATGACCCTCGGTTCCACGCCGGCCGCGGCTGAGGCAACGATGCGCGCCCTCGGCGTGAGGCCGTGGGCCGCGGCCGCCGCCTCCGAGGCCACGAGCATGGCCGCCGCGCCGTCGTTCACGCCAGAGGCGTTGCCCGCCGTGACCTTGCCACCCTCCTTGCGAAACGGCGTTGGAAGCTTGGCAAGCATCTCGAGGGTCGTCTCCGGGCGCGGGTGTTCGTCCCGCTCGACCACGACCGGGTCGCCCTTGCGCTGCTTGATCTCGACCGGAACGATCTCCTTGGCGAGGCGGCCGCGGTCCTGGGCCGCCGCAGCCTTCTGCTGGCTCGACAGGGCGAAGAGGTCCTGGTCCTCGCGCGAGATCTGGTAGTCCTCGGCGACGTTCTCCGCCGTCTCGGGCATGGAGTCGACACCGTATTCCCGCTTCATGAGCGGGTTGACGAAGCGCCAGCCTATCGTCGTGTCGTAGACCTCGGCCTTGCGCGAGAAGGCCGTCTCGGCCTTGCCCATGACGAAGGGCGCCCGGGACATGCTCTCGACACCGCCGGCAAGAACCAGGTCGGCTTCGCCGCAGCGGATCTCCCGCGCCGCCTGGGTCACGGCCTCCATGCCCGAACCGCAGAGCCGGTTGACCGTCGCGGCCGGCACGCCGGCTGGAATCCCGGCGAGCAAGGCCGCCATGCGGGCGACGTTGCGGTTGTCCTCGCCCGCCTGGTTGGCGCAGCCGTAGTAGACGTCGTCCAGCTTCGCCCAGTCGACCTGCCGGTTGCGCGCCATCAGCTCCGTGATCGGGCGGGCGGCGAGATCGTCGGTGCGCACCGGCGACAAGGCCCCACCGAAACGGCCGATCGGGGTTCGGATGGCGTCGCAGACAAAGGCCTCGGTCATGGCATGAACTCCCCTTATTCCGATGTCTTGGGGCGATTGGCGGCCCCATGCAGTTGCTTGATCGTCGTGTAGGCCGAAATCGCCTCCAGGCTGGCGCGGACGTCGACGATGACGGCGCCCTTCGCCGCCAGCGCGGCCGCCACGGCGTCCTCGATGTCATCTTCCGTCTCGACGACGAGGCCGGTCGCGCCGAAGGCGCGGGCGAGCTCAGCGAAATCGGGATTGGTCAGCTCGGTCGCGCTCACCCGGCCTGGATAGTCGCGCTCCTGATGCAGGCGGATCGTCCCGTAGCTGCGGTTGTTGGAGACGAAGACCTTGAGCGGCAGGCCGTGCTGCATAGCGGTCGCCAGCTCGCCGCCGGTCATCAGCATGCCGCCGTCGCCGACGAAGCTCAGGACCTGCCGGTCCGGCAGTCGCAGGGCCGCGGCCACCGCGCCCGGCATGCCGAGCCCCATGGCGCCCCCGACCGTGCCCAGGATCAGGTTGTCCGGCCGCCACGGCCAATGGCGGTGGACCCAGCTCGAGAAATTGCCGGCATCCATGACGATCACGGCATCCGGCGCGGCCTTGCGGCCGAGCGCATCAACCAGCGCGCCGAAGCTCACGCCGTCGGCCGTCGGCAGCGGCGCGTAGGCCGCCAGCTTCCGCGCCCTCTCGTGGAGCGCGGCGAGCCACGCCTTGCGGGCTGCCACGGCCGGCGCCGGCCGCTCGGCCAGGCGGTCCAGGAAGGCGACCGGATCGACCGGCAGGCCGATCGTCGTGCGGAACACCGCGCCGATCCTGGCCGGATCGGGATAGACGTGGACCAGCGGCTGACCCGGAACCGGGGCGCGCGGCAGCGTGTAGCCCTGCGTGGTGACGTCGGTCAGGCGCGTGCCGACGGCCAGGACGAGGTCCGCCTCCCCCAGGGCTTCGACCTGCGGGCGCGGGATCTTGAACCCAAGGTAGCCCGCGAAGTTCGGATGGTCGTTCAAAAAATGGTCCTGCCGCTTGAACGACAGGGCCACGGCCAGGTCCTGCGCCTCGGCGGCCTTCAGCAGCGCGCTCCGCCCGGCCGGCGCGCCGAGCCTGCCGCCGGCGATCAGCAGCGGCCGTTCGGACCGGGCCAGCGCCTCCATAACCGCCTCGAGGTCCTCCGGGCCGGGCGCGGCCATGGCCACCGGAAGCCGCGGCACGACCTCGGCCGAGGTGGTATCCGACAGCATGTCCTCCGGGAGCACGAGCACGACGGGGCCCGGGGTGTCGCTCTCGGCGACATGGAAGGCGCGCGCCACGACCTCCGGCAGCCGGTCGGCATCGGTCACCTCCCAGACCCCCTTGGCCATGTCGCTGAAGGTCTTGCCGTAGTCGACCTCCTGAAACGCGCCCCGCCCCCGGTCGCGCCGCGCCACCTGACCGATCAGCACGACCAGGGGCACGGCATCCTGTTCGGCCGTGTGGATGGCGATCGACACGTTGGTCGCCCCGGGCCCGCGGCTGACCGCGCAGAGGCCGGGCCGGCCCGTGATCTTCGCATCCGCGACCGCCATGAACCCCGCGCCGCCCTCGTGCCGGCAGGTCACGACCTGGATCTCCGGCGCGTCATGGAGGGCGTCGAGCAGGGTCAGGTAGCTCTCGCCCGGTACGCAGAACAGCCGGTCCGCGCCCTGCTCGCGCAGGCAGTCGACCAGCAGTCCGGCGGCGCGGCGCGCCATCACGCTTTTCCCCCGGGGTCCGTGGGGCCGGCGGCCTCCAGCTCCCGTTTCAGCTCGTGCTTCAGGATCTTGCCGGCCGCGGTGACCGGCAGGTGATCGCGGATCAGGAAGGCGGACGGCCGCTTGTAGGGCGCCAGGCGCGCGGCGGCGAAGGCGGCGAGCGCCTCGGGGTCGGGCCTTGAGCCCGGCCGCGGCTGAACGAAGGCCACGACGTCTTCGTTGCCGTCCCTCGCCCGGCCGACGACCGCGACCAGCGCGACATCCGGATGGCCGGCGATCGCCCCCTCGACCTCCGCCGGATAGACGTTGAAGCCGGAGCGGATGATGAGCTCCTTGAGGCGGCCGACGATGTAGAGGTTGCCGTCCTTGGAAAGGCGGGCGAGGTCGCCGGTCTTGAGCCAGCCCTCGGGCGTCAGCACCTCGGCCGTGCGCCCGGGATCGCGGTAGTAGCCCTTCATCACCAGGCCGCCGCGCACCCAGAGCTCGCCGACCTCCCCCGTCGGCAGAGCCGCGCCGTCCCGGCCCACGATCCTCACCTCCACGTCGGCCAGCAGCGTGCCGGCGCTGTCGTCGTCGCGTGGATCGTCGATCGCCGTGGTCGAGACCGTGGGCGAGGTCTCCGTGAGCCCATAACCGTTATAGAGCGGTATGCCGAACATGGCCTCGACCTCCCGCTTCAGGGCGAGGTCCAGCGGCGCGCCGCCGACCGAGATGTAGCGCAGGCGGGGCGCGGCGAGCGGCGCGCCGCGCGCGGCGGCGAGCGCGACCAGGTGGGCGTAGATCGCCGGCACGCCGCTGAACAGCGTGACGCCGTCCTCGGCCAGGGCCCGGGCGGTCTCTTCCGGCGTGAAGCGCGGGACCAGGTCGATGAGCACCCCGTCGTGCAGGCTGCCCATGAACACGGCCGCCAGACCGAAGATATGGCTGGTCGGCAGCACGCAGTAGATCAGGTCGTCCGGGCCGAGCCGGCGGATACGGCAGGTCCGCTCGGCAATAAAGAGGATGTTGCCCTGGGTCAGCATGACGCCCTTGGGGGCGCCCGTGGTGCCGGAAGTGTAGAGCAGCGCCGCGACCCGGTCTCGCTCCGGACCGGACACGGCCTCCGGTTCGACGTCGCGCTCGGTCATCCGGTAGGCCACGCCCAGGTCTTCTAGGCCGGCTGCGCCCGCGGCACCGTCGCGTGCGGCATGGGCTTCAGCATCCGGCGAGACGCCCAGGGTGTACAAGGTAACGCGCGGGCGGGCATGGCCGCGGATCGCCTCGATCTCCGGCCAGGCGAGCCGGGCATTCAGGGGAACCGCCCAAGCGCCGGTCCGCGACGCGGCCAGGAGAAAGACGACCGCCGCGAGGCCGTTTTCCTGGACCACCAGGATCCGGTCGCCGGGCCGAACGCCGCGCTCGGCCAGGAAGGCGGCGGCGCGCTCGATGTCCGCCGCGAACTCGGCGTAGCTCCGCACCCGGCCGCCTTCGCGGACGGCCGGCGCCTCTGGCCTGTGGCGGGCCCAGAAGGCGACGGGCTCGTCGATCCGGTCGAAACCGTCGTGCGGCAGCTCGGGCACCGCGCCCTGTGGCTCCGGTTGCGCCCGGCTCACCCCTGGATCTCCTTCAGCATGTTTCGCGCGATGACCAGCTGCTGGATCTGCGAGGTGCCCTCGTAGATGCGGAATAGGCGGACGTCGCGGTAGAACCGCTCGATGCCGTACTCCGCCAGATAGCCCGCCCCGCCGTGGATCTGCACCGCGCGGTCGGCAACCCGGCCGACCATCTCCGAGCTGTAGTATTTGCACATCGCCGCCTGCTTGGTGATGGTCTCGCCCGCGTCCTTGCGCCGCGCGGCGTCCAGCACCATCGACCTGGCGGCGTAGCACTCCGTATCGCTGTCGGCCAGCATGGCCTGGACCAGCTGAAACTCCCCGATCGGCTTGCCGAATTGCTTGCGCTCGCTGGCGTAGCGCAGGGAATCGCGGATCAGCCGCTCGGCGATGCCGATGCAGACGCCGGAGATGGTCAAGCGCCCGCGGTCGAGCACCTTCATCGCGGTCTTGAAGCCCTGGCCCTCGCGGCCGCCGACAATCGCCTCGGCCGGCACGCGGCAGTCTTCGAAGATCACGTCCGAGATGTGCGCGCCCTTTTGGCCCATCTTGACGTCGGGCTTGCCCAGCTTGACGCCCGGAGTGTCGGCCTCTACCAGAAAGGCCGTGATCCCGCCGGAGCCCTTCTTCTCCGGGTCGGTTCGGGCCATCACGGTGAAAAGATGGGCGGAGGGCGCGTTGGTAATGTAGCGCTTGGTGCCGTTCAGGACATAACCGTCGCCGTCG
>JAOUCL010000445.1 GCA_029859805.1 Rhodospirillales bacterium
GTTGTCGGCGGCGTCTCGACCGCCCTGCGCGGCGGCAAGCTGGGGGCCGGCTTCCTCGCCGGCGCCTTCGCCAATCTGGCGTCGACTGTAATTGGCAATATGCCCGGCGGCCCGATCGCCCAGACCGTCGCATCGGCCGTGGCCGGCGGCGCCGGCGCCAAGCTCGGTGGCGGCAAGTTCGCCAACGGTGCCATCACTGGAGCGTTCAGCTATTTGTTCAACCATGCGATGCACTACGCCAGCGGCGATCCGAAATACCATCATTACACGTACAAAACGCCGATCTGCAGAGCGAGTGTAGAATGTACAAAAGAGATCGTTTTCGATGGCTTGCGGCGTTATCCTGCGCCAGGTCACGACAGTCGCACGCTGGTGGAAGACGGTGATGTCACCGCAATCGCGCCAGCTGGCGTCGTGGGGGACGCGTGGCACGCCGTCGATCCGGCAAACTACACTGTGTCGAATATTACCTTGCCTAACCACATGTTCCACTCTGGTATCGTCGTGCGTTCGGTCGTCCAGGAAAACGGGATTGTTTATGTCCAAACGCATGGCGAGGGCACAGGGAACTGGGGCGGATTCAATGAGGCGATCGGGTCCGCTGCAATGGCAAAGCTGGATCAAGACATAAGAATATACCTACACCGGAAAACGTACATGGCCCGTGACCGGTTCCCGGGATATTGACATAAGGGTGGCTGGTTGATGGATATCACGCGTCTCTTGGTCTTCATGGCCGCGCTGTTGACCTGCTCCATGCCATGCGCGGGGGAGACCATTTCGCCAAGCGCCAAGCTAAGATTCACCCTAGAGCCCAAACAAAAAGAAACGATATTTCAGGAAACATCGAAATTCGCTGCTGAAAACGACTTTTCGTTCGAGGATGCCGGCATACATTTGCCGCTCCTCGAGGGTCGACGTCTTGTATACATCCGACTAAAAAGAGATGACCACATAGAAATTCACATCAACAACGTGCACGCCGAGGAGTCATATTTTATCGGGATATACGAAAGAAAGCCGGCGCCGGGGTGGCGTGAGGTCTGGGACGATCTCATCGCGATGTTCAGAGCGCGCTGTTTGATCGGGCTCGAAGACCTGGCGGGCGATGGGCGCGACTATGAACCGGTTGAGGCAAACTAATTCCAGGGACAGTATACTTATCTCTCGACAGCTCCCGTACCCCCGCGCTAACCTCCCCCCATGGCCCGTTTCGCCCGCGTCGTGGTTCCCGGTGTCCCGCATCACGTGACGCAGCGGGGCAACCGGCGCCTGGAGACCTTTTTCAATGACGGGGACTACCGCGCCTACCTCGACCTCCTGGCCGAGCATTGCGCGGCGGCCGAGGTGGCGGTCTGGGCCTACTGCCTGATGCCCAACCACGTGCACCTGATCCTGGTGCCCGGCGACGAAGACGGGCTCAGGCGGGCCTTGGGCGAGGCGCACCGGCGCTACACGCGCCGGGTCAACTTCCGCGAGGGCTGGCGCGGCCACCTGTGGCAGGAGCGCTTTCACTCCTTCGCCATGGACGAGGGGCATCTGCTGGCCGCGGCGCGCTATGTCGAGCTCAACCCGGTGCGCGCGAAACTCAAGCGCCGGGCGCGGGACTGGCGCTGGTCGAGCGCGCGGGCGCACCTAGCCGGGCGCGACGACGCCCTGGTCGCGGTCGCGCCGCTCCTGGAGCTGGTGCCCGACTGGCGGGCCTTCCTGGCCGGCGGCCTGGAGGAGGAGGCGCTGGAGGCGCTCCGCCGCCACACGCGCACCGGCCGGCCGCTCGGCAGCCCGGCTTTTCTCGAGGCCCTGGAAGCCCGCCTCGGCCGGCGCTTGAGGCCCGGCAAGCCGGGGCCCAGGCCGAAGGGAGGCGACGATGGTGGGAGATAAGTATACTGTCCCTGGAATTCGGTTAGGCGAAAGCTGGACATGGTCAACGCGGCGCAGGAGCTGCGGGACCTGCGGGTGCCGCCGGGCAACCGCCTCGAGGCGCTCAAAGGGGACCTGGCGGGCCGGTTCTCGATCCGGATCAACGATCGGTGGCGCGTCTGCTTCGAGTGGGCGGAGGGCGACGCCCATGACGTGGAGATCGTCGACTACCACAAAGGCTGAACACAGGGGCCGAACATGCCGAGGACACCGGACAAGAGGATCGCCACGCACCCGGGCGAGGTGCTCAAGGAGGAGTTCCTGCTGCCGCTCGGCCTGAGCGCCAACAGGCTGGCCCAGGCCATTGGCGTTCCGGCCAACCGCGTCACCGCGGTCGTGAAGGGAACGCGCAGCGTGACGCCGGACACCGCGCTCAGGCTCGCCCGGCTGTTCGGCACCACGCCGGAGTTCTGGGTCAACCTCCAGGTCGCGCACGACCTTTCCAAGGCCAAGGTCGAGAGCGCCGCGGCGATCGAACGCGCGATCAAGCCGATGCACGTGGATGCGGCATAATCCTCGGCCGAGGCCGACCGGCACGCATCTCAACCCATTGAAAGCACACGAGTTTTTCGTTGCGTCGGCGGAACGAACGTCCGATAACCGCTTGAAATACAAGAGATTTTTACTGCGCATGGGCTCGTTTGCTCACGAGTCCGGGCCTGCTCCACGGGCCATCTAAGCAGGCCTTCGCCGTGCGCCGGTCAGACGTGGCCCCGGGGCTCCCTGGCGAAGATCCGGCGGACCATGGGCTCGAAGGTCTCGAGCGGCAGGGTGTCGTAGTCCGGGTTGAAGGAGGTCTGGTCCCAGCGCTCGCAGAACATGACCGTCTTCTCGTAGCAGGGGTGGCCGCGGAAGCGCTCGCGGGCGTCGCGGTCCCGGCCGATCTTGTCGAAGTAGTAGTAGCCCTGGAACACCCCGTGGTGCTTCAAGAGCCAATAGTTGTCCTCGCTGATGAAGGGCCTGAGGATCGCGGCGGCGACCTCGGAATGGTTCTCGGGCGCGATCGGGTCGCCGATGTCGTGCAGCAGCGCGACCACGACCGTCTCCTCGTCGGCGCCGTCCCTGAGCGCCCGCGTCGCGGTCTGCAGCGAGTGCCGGTAGCGGTCGATCTTGTAGCCCAGG
>JAOUCL010000446.1 GCA_029859805.1 Rhodospirillales bacterium
TTGTGACCCGAGCCACCCGCATTGATTCTGATCAAGGGCGGCCGGTTGCCACGGAGCGAAAGGTCCGTTCAGGGTCAGGTTTGACCGTCAGGGCCTCTCCCGATTTCCGTCCGGAGTCAGGGGTAGAGCCGACGAAACGGTGCGGAACTTCTGCTTACCGCCTGTACAGAGACCGTATTCACCGGACAGGAGCCGCTCCTGACGGGCCAGTTTACGCGGCTGTACAGATAGCTTAATCGCCTGACGCCCACCGCCCCAACCCTCAACACTCACCCCCCCGACTTCGCCTTCTTCTCCAGCTTCTCCGAGCGGATCGTGTTGCGGTTCAAGGCCGCGTCGGTCTTGGCGTCGAGGCCGAAGGCGACGGCCATGAGCTGGCTGTAGAAGACGACCGGCATGTGGTAGTCGGTGCCGTACTTCTTGTTGATGGCGTCCTGGTACATCTCGACGTTGACCTGGCACAAGGGGCAGGGCGTGGCGATCACGTCGGCGCCGGCCTCCACCGCCGAATCGACGATCTTCTTGATCAGGTGCAGGGTCTTGTCGGGGCTCATGACCGAGACCGAGCCGCCGCAGCACGAGGTCTTGGAGTCGTAGGCCACCGCCTCGGCGCCGCAGGCCTCGGTGAAGTTGTCGAGGAACTCGGGGTCGTCGTAGGTGTCGTACTTGCCGCCGGCGTCGGTGTTGGCGAAGGGCCGCACGGTCTGGCAGCCGACGTAGCCGGCGACCTTGAGGCCCTCCAGGGGATTCGTGACCCGCTCCTTGATCTTGTCGAGGCCGACCTCGTTGACGATGACCTCGCAGGCGTGGCGCACCTTGAGGTCCTCGTCATAGGAGAGGTCGGCGGCCGAGAGCGCCTCGTTCACCCGGCCGCGCAGCGCCACGTCCTTCTTGATCTTCTCGTTGGTGCCGTGGGTGTTGAGGTAGCAGGCGGCGCAGCCGGTCATGATGTCCTGCGGGCCCTGACGTTGGGCGTTTGCCAGGTTGCGCCCGGAAAGCGCGGTGTTGGGCAGCTGGCCGCCCTCGATGTGGCCGACCGAGGCGCCGCAGCAGTTCCAGTCGTCCAGCTCCTCCAGCTCGAGGCCGAGCTCGGGCGCGATGGCGCGCAGCGAGGTGTCCAGGTGGCTGCCGCTGCTCTGCGAGCTGCAGCCGGGATAATAGGTGAACTTCTTTTTCGGCTTGTCGTCCCCGCTCATCGCCTAACCCTCCGTAATCGACGCAAGGTGCCCTTGGCCAGGGGCGGATTGCTCACCACTAAGACACAAAGGCACGAAGGGATTCAAAGGGCTCTTTGTGTCTTCGTGTCTTTGTGGTGAATCACTTCGAAGCAGCCGTTTGGACGTCAGATGTCGGTAGCGCACGCCTAGCCCTCCTTCTCGCGGGCTTCGATCTCCGCGGCCTTGGCCAGGATCGCCTGCAGGCCCTTGCGGTCCTTGATCTTGTGCGAGGCGCCCAGGTGCATGCGCTTGGCCTTGATCATGCCGAGCGCGATCTTGGAATTCTCCAGGCCCTTCTTCATGCCCGCGACCAGGCCGCTGGAGAAGTAGTACTTGGCTGTCACGAGCCGCTCGTCGGTGCGGCCGTAGGTCCGGGCGCTCCACCAGAAGGCCTTGGAGAAGCGCACCGTGTCCTCCTTCTTGGCATAGCCCAGGTCGACCGCCGCGCTGCCCAGGCCCTTGAGGATATAGGCGACCGGCACCTCGCGCGGACAGCGCACGACGCAGTTGAAGCAGGCCGTGCAGTTCCACATGGTGTTGGAGGAGAGCACGGCTTCCTTCATGCCGGCGCGGATCATCATGAAGAGCTTGCGCGGCCCGTGGTCCATCTCCGTGCCGATCGGGCACGAGCCGGAGCACACGCCGCACTGCATGCACATGGCGAGCTCGTCGCCGCCCTCGACGTTCTCGTAGACCCAGCTCGCGAAGCCGAGGTCGTACTTCCGCTTGGATTCGTCCGGCGGGGCTGCGCTCATGGTTCAGTGCCTTCTCTGAAAGCTGGCTCGAAACAGGGTTCGTCATACCCGGCCATTCGGAAAGCCCCTGTCGTCATCGCCGGGGTACCGCGCACGGCTGTTCGGTCAAGGGGCGGCCGAAGCCTGCCGACCGTTCCCCCTCCCCCTCGACGGGGGAGGGTCGGGGTGGGGGTGAATGCCGCAGGCACACTGCATCCGCTCGCCCGACATGACGTTCGGGACCGCCGGCGCGACCTCGCTGCGCTCGCCCCCCTCCCCGAACCCCTCCCCGCGTTGGGGGAGTGGGCGTCTTGGCTGGCCGGCAGGCGGACACCTCCTGGATGGCCGGATCAAGTCCGGCCATGACAGGTTGGGGGATTGCTCCTTCGAAGCGTCGAGTCATTTCAACTCTCTTCCAAACCGGCACCTAAAACCCCTTGAAGGGGTTGGGGTCGAGTTCGCCCAGCTTGGCAACGAAGTCGTCCAGCACCTTGGCGACGCTTCCGGAATCGGCGATGGACACCTCGGCCGAGGTGACGCGCTCGCGCTCCAGCATCATGCTCTCGAGCGTCTCGCCGATATTGGCCATGCGCTCCTCGGCGATGCCGCTGCCCTTGACGAAGTGGCACTGGTAGTCGTCGCCCGACTTGCAGCCCATCAGCATGATGCCGTCGAAGCCGCGCGACAGCGCGTCCGAGACCCAGAGCATGGAGACCGAGCCCAGGCAGCGCACCGGGATGATGCGGACGTGGGCGCTGTACTGCGCGCGCTTGATGCCGGCCATGTCGATGGCGGGGCAGGCGTCGTTCTCGCAGGCCAGGACCAGGATCCGCGGCTTCTCCTCGAACTCGTCGGGCACCTCGACCGCGTTGATCATCTCGCTGATCATCTGGATGTTGTAGTTGTCGAAGCTGATGGTGCGCACGGGGCAGGCGCCCATGCAAGTGCCGCAGCGCCGGCAGCGCGTCGGGTTGACCAGGGGATAGTCGTCCTTGTCCTCGTCGATCGCGCCGAAAGGACACTCCACGGTGCAGCGCCGGCAGCGGGTGCAGATGTCCAGCCCGATCTTGGGAAACGACAGGTCGCC
>JAOUCL010000169.1 GCA_029859805.1 Rhodospirillales bacterium
AGAGCATGACCACGGCACCGATCCCGATCGCCGACCATACCGGCACCGCAAGCGCGATCAGTCCGACGATCAGGAGGACAGGACCATAGAACTCCCACCCGAGATCGATGATCTGTTCATTCAGTTGTTGCCAAAGCATGGGACCGGTTCCTTAGTCGAACATCCGCGCGCCCTCGTAGACCGGGCGGCCACGGCGTAGATCGCCGAGGTCGCGCCAGATCGACTGGCCGAGGCGGTAAACCATGAGGGAAAATCCGAGGGGAACGGCGGCGAGAAACCAGGCCAGACTGATCCGCAGGCCATGGGTGACGGAACCGAACTTCAAGGATATCTCGAGGGACTCGATCGCGGTGTAGAGGGCGAGCAACGCCAGCGCCAACATGCAAAGGTCGCCAAAGAGATAGATCACCGCCTTGCCGCGATCGGACAGGTAGTGCAGCAGTACGTCGATCCGGATATGGGCGCGATCCTTTACTGCGGCCGAGGCACCGACCCAGGCAAGGTAGATAAAGGCATAGCGGGCGATCTCCTCCCCCCAGATCGAGGAATAGGAGAGTACGAAGCGACGCACGACCTCGACCACAATGGTCGCGACGATCATGGCGTAGAACCCCAGCAACAGCCAACGTTCGGCATTGTCGTCCAGGCGCTTCCACAGAGATTTCGAGCCGTTCATCGGACATACTCCTCGGCTGACCCGCAGCAGCCGTTTAGGGCCGCGAGTGTCTTGCCACCGTGACCGGGGGCGGGGGCGGACAAGCCGCCCCCGCATCAAGCCTCAGGCGTCGTGCACGTAGAGACGGCCTTTGGTGTTCGCCGCCTCCTCGAGCTTGCCGAAGGTCCCGAGCGAGCCGGACAGCTCCTTCTTGAAGGTGTCCCATTCCGAGCGCTGATAGCCGCCCGCCTTGATCCATTCATCAAGCTCGGAGGCGCTGGGCGAATAGAACTGAACACCGCCTTTGCTCATCTCCGCCATGGCGTAGTTGCGCGCGGCCGGCACCTTGGCGAGGTTCTGCTGCGCCGTGATTTCCGAGGCGAAGGTCATGCCGTCCTTCACATCGCCCGGCAGGGCGTTGAACCATTCTAGATTGCAGGAATAAACCTGGCTGTCCGGTACGGCCTGGGAAAAGGTTACCCAAGAGAGGATATCCTTGAAGCCGAAGACGTAAAGCGCGCCGACCGCCGGGTCGAGAGCGTCGGCGACGCCCTGCTTGATCGCCGAGGGGGTCTCGCCCCAGGCGACCGGTGTCGGGTTGGCGCCGATCATCCGGTAGTACTGTTGCAGCATCTTGGAACCGGGGACTCGGAACTTGATCCCGGCCAGGTCCGCCGGCGTCTTCACCGGCCCCTTGCCGCCCTTTCGCACGGCAACGACCCGCGGATCGATCACCACATACCAAAGCGGCTTGAAGCCTTTGGCTTCGACCTGAGGGTTCACCTCCGCTGCCCAGGCCGCCGAGTTGACCAGATTGACGAACTTCTGATTGGTGCCGCAGAAATACGGCAGGTTGATCAGATCGACGATCGGCGCGAAGGGCGCGAAGTTGGACAACGAATGCTGTGCCGCCTGAATAGTGCCGTTCTGCACTTTCTGGGCCAGCGCGCCGCCGGCGCCCAACTGGCCGCCCGGAGCGAGCTTCACATAGACCTTGCCGTTGGTGGCGTTCTGGATGTTCTCCTTGAAATCCAGCTGCATAATTGGATAGCTGCGCGAGGCGCCTAGAATATAGGCCGTGGCCATGGTCATGGAGTGCTCGGCCGCGCGCTGGCGCTGCTTTTCCTCCTTGGCGGTCTGCGCCGCGGCCTCGGAGCTGACCAGGGCGCCGGCGGCCCCGGCAACCACGGCCGCTGTGAAGCCATACTTGGTCGAGATCTCCAAGAAGCGACGCCGCTCCTCGGACTTGAGGCCATCGCGGCCGTATTGTTTCGTCATGGGGTCCTCCCGGTCTGAGACTGTTCAATCGTTGTCGTTCTGGTCTTTCGCCCGCTCGCGGGCCAGGCAGGCAACGATGAACAGAACCACCGCCGCAAAAAGCACCAGAAACTCGCCCACGTCTCCCAGGCCCGGCACCGTTGTGGCGCCCTTCAGCACGGCAATCTTGCCGATCACGATGTTTCCCGCGAAGACCGCGAAGAGAGCCCCGGCGCCGAGAAGCGTGGTTCGTCCGACCATCTGTTTTGCCCACCTGGAATTTGTAAGCGCTTACAGTTTTTATACGTTATTCCCCTACCTGTGTAGGAGTCAACCCTTTGTTCGTCCAGCGCGTGCCCTATATAATATCGGCTAGTACTGCACCTACGCAGCTTCAAAAATGCTTGAGCATCATGACGAAAGTCACGGAATCTAAGAGCAAGCGCTTACGAAAAATTGAGTCGGGCCGCCCAACCTTGGAAGATGTGGCGCGCCGCGCCGAGGTCTCCACGGCGACGGTATCGCGCTATTTCTCCGCGCCGGAGAAGGTCCGGCAGGTTATGCGCCTGCGGGTCCAAATGGCGGTTGGCGAGCTCGGCTACACCCCTCACGGCGCGGCACGGGCCTTGGCCTCCCAGCACAGCAACACCATCGGCGCGGTAATTCCGACTCTCGACAACGCGATCTTCGCGACCATGGTGCAGACCCTCCAAAACGAGCTCTCGGCGAAGGGCAAGACCCTTCTGCTCGCGGCCTCCGACTACGACCCCGTGCGCGAGCGCGGTCAGATCGAGAATCTGATCGTGCGCGGGATAGACGGCCTGATGCTGACCGGCGAGGCCCGCGATCCTGCCGTCTATGCCCTGCTCGAGCGGCACGGCATTCGCTATGCCAACACCTATGTCCACCATCCGGCCTCGAGACATCCGACCATCGGGTTCGACAACCGGCGGGCCATGCACAAGGTGATCGGCTACCTTTATGACCTCGGTCACCGCTCCTTCGCCATGATCGCGGGTATCACAAAGGGAAACGACCGGGCCGCTGAGCGCGTCGCCGGCGTGCGGGAGGCCTTGAGCCAAAGCGGCCTTGCCTTGGACTCAAGCCGGATCTTGGAACAGCCCTACTCTATTGCCGCGGGCCGTACGGCATTGCGCGGGCTCTGCTCGAGCGCTGACCGACCCACGGCGATTGTGTGTGGCAACGATGTCTTGGCTCTTGGAGCGCTGCTGGAGGCCACTGCGCTCGGCCTCCGGGTGCCGGAAGATGTCTCGATCACCGGATTCGACGACTTGGACCTTGCTAGAGAAATCGGCCCGGGCCTTACCACCGTCCACGCGCCCTTGAAGGAAATGGGTCGCCTGACAGCGGAGTATCTCCTCACGACCGAGGAAACGGACGATTCCCCCCTCCACCACGAGCTTCCAGCCGAGTTGGTTGTAAGAGGGTCGACTGGTCCTGTGCCGGACCACGGATCGGCTTGATCGAGAAGGTATCGCAGTCGATTGATCCCATGCTCGACATCGCGAGCAAAGGCGTTATCGCGCGTGTGCTATCGCTAGCCTCGGGAAGAAGAACAGCCGCGCATCCGGAGAATGGGCTGGCGCTCACATCGTTGGTCGCGGGTGCAGGATTTGAACCTATGTCGTTCCTCACCCCATGTCCGATTTAGCACCCCGAACCCGACAAACCAACGCTGCGACCAATATTGAACAAGACTGAAACACGACCCCCGCCAAGCGGTTTGCTTTGCCCGCGAGGCTTTGCTAGGAAACCGGCGCTCGTTCGGCGGGGTCGTCGGCGGGTCTCGGGAGCGAAGGTCGGGTGGGCCATGAAGATGTTGCTGGCGGTTGCCGCGGGCGGGGCCCTCGGCGCGATGGGGCGCTATCTGGTCATGATCCAGGTCGGGCACCTGCTCGGCACCGCCTTCCCCTTTGCCACGCTGGCGGTCAATGTGACTGGCTCCTTCATCCTCGGGGCCCTGGTCGAGGTCCTGGCGCTGGCCTGGTCGCCGCCGGCCGAGCTGCGCGCCCTGCTTGTCGTCGGCGTGCTCGGCGCCTTCACCACCTTCTCGACCTTCTCGATGGACGTGGTCCTGCACGTCGAACGCGGCGAGCTGGCCTTGACCTTGGCCTATATTGTGGCCTCGGTGGTCCTCTCGATCGCCGGTCTCTTCGCCGGCCTGCACCTGGTCCGCGCGGTCCTGGCGTGAGCGCCGTCCGCAACCTGACGGTTGGCGAACAGGACGCCGGCTTGCGCCTGGACCGCTGGTTCAAACAGCGCTTTCCGGAGCTCGGCCACGGCCGCCTGGAAAAGCTGTTGCGGACCGGCCAGGTCCGGGTCGACGGCGGACGCGCCAAGTCGGGCACCCGGCTGGAAGCGGGCCAGACGGTGCGTGTTCCGCCGCTGCCCGAGCCCGCGGCCGCACCCCGGGCCAGGACGCGACACGCCACAGTGCTGGCCGAACGCGATCTCGAGGCATTGCATCAAGCCGTGCTGTATCGCGACGACTGGGTGATCGCGATCGACAAGCCCGCCGGGCTGGCGGTCCAGGGCGGCACCGGGCAGCACCGGCACCTGGACGCTATGCTGGAGGCGCTCAGTTTCGGCGCGGACGAGCCGCCGCGCCTGGTGCACCGGCTCGACAAGGACACCAGCGGCGTCCTGCTGTTGGCGCGCACGGCCCAGGCCGCGCGGGCCCTGACCGAGGCGTTCCGCGGCAAGGAGGTGCGCAAGCTCTATTGGGCGGCGGTCGCCGGCGTGCCGAAGAAGCCCTTTGGCCGGATCGCCGTGCCGCTCGACAAGCGGGCCGGCCGGGGCGGCGAGAAGGTCGGCGCGACCCAACGCGGCAAGGAGGCGGTGACGCTCTATCAGGTGGCCGCGCGGCGCGGCAAGAAAGCCGCCTGGCTGGTGCTGTCTCCGCTGACCGGCCGCACCCATCAGCTTCGGGTGCACTGCGCGGCGCTCGGCCATCCGATCTTGGGCGACGGCAAGTATGGCGGCCGGGACGCGTTCCCTAAGGGGGCGGCGGGTGCGCCCCTGGCCAAGCGCCTCCAGCTGCACGCCCGCGAGGTCGCGTGTCCGCATCCGGCCGACGGCACGACCTTGCGGATCACCGCGCCCCTGCCGCCGCACATGGCGGAGACCTGGGCCGCCTTGGGCTTCGATCCGGCCGTGGGCGAAGCCGCGGCGGCTGCGTTGGAAAATCGCGAACGGTCGGCGGCACCGGCCGAGGCGAGGAGCCGGAAGCCCTGACGGCAGGGAGTCGTAGCGAGAGGATCAGCCCGGGCCCCGGGTGGCCGGGCCCTCGATGCGGCCCTGGAGGTTCCGGTTCCGCTCCAGCAACTGTCGCAGGAAGCGCCGCTGCTCGGAGATCAGCCGCGCGGCCGTCTGCTTGTTCTTCAGCGGCCGGTACAGGTTGATGCTGAGCGGAACGTCGTTGACCAGGGTCAGGGAGTAGATGCCGAGCATGACGAAAGTCCGCCCGTCGTATTCGAGCCTTTGGGCGATGCCCGCGTAGAGCGCCGCGTCGTCGGCCTCGATGATACCGAAGTTCTCGGACTGGCCGACCTCCAGCTCCGGTATGGTTGCCTCGAGGCGTGCCTGGCCGGCCTCGAGGCCGAGCGGCGGCGCGCTGTCCATGACCTTGCGCAGCTCCTCGAGGAAGGCGCCGCGGGCCATCCCCGAGTAGGAGGTTTCCTCGATCGGCGTCAGCACGTTTCCGTAGCGCTCGAGGTACGCGACCTCGCCGGCGCGCCAGCGTTGCAGCTCGGCGCAGTCGACGAACACCACGAGAACCCGGTTCAGATCGGCGTTGATCTCCTCCATGAACCGAAACAGATCGGCCTCCGCCTGCACCTCGCGGTCGATCAGGCAGTAGGACTGCGGCGGCTCGATGACCAGCGAGCGCTCGGCCACGCGGTAGCTGCCGGCCAAGGCGGACCCACCGGCGGCCGGCAGGAGGGCGAGCGAAAGCCAGAGTCCCGGCAAGGAGATCGCGGTTGCCTTGGTCACCGGAAATTTCAGTGCCGATAAATGCATATCGATGGTTCTTTCACCGATAGATTAAGAAATGCTTTGGGCGGAAGACCGTAGGCCGGCCCCGGTAAAGCGATTGCGGCTCCCGGGCCGTGGGCACCGGGGCGGTATTGATTCGGGGAGATACGAAAGGCCCAGCGCTGCAATTGCATAAATTTTGATGCATATCTTAAGGGGTCGTAAACGGCCCATGTTTAGACTGTCTTGTGGACGTCCTGGTCTTACTTTCGAGAGCAAGACGATGATGGCAGGAGAAATCTGGTACTTGTGCGCCTCGGACTACGATGGTCCGGTCGAGATCATCGACGCCGAGCCGGTGATGTGCGGCGAGATGGAACTGATTGTGGCGCAGCTCGATAACGGCGCGGTCGCCGCGGTGCGTCTGGATCGCCTGGTCCAGGCGGAGTACTGCCAGACCGGATGGGGCCACGCCTGAGCGGCGGCGACCCGGGGCTCGACGGACCGGCTCGGGCCATTTTGGCCCGCACGCCATTGCGGCCGTCGCCACCAAACGCCATCTCTGGCTTTACAAATGCGCTCCACTCATCGACAAAGGCGCCCCATCGGCGCAAGGGGCGCGCGGCTCGCGGCCGGACCCTGTCCGGACCCTCGAGTCTAGGGAAGACCGGACGGCGATGTTCAACTCCCTGAAGCTCATCATGTTCGACCTCGACGGCACCCTTGTGGACAGCCAGGGTGGGATCGTCGCCGCCATGACCGAAGCCTTCCGCGGGGCCGGCCTCGTCGATCCGGACCCCTCGGACGTGCGGCGGGTCGTCGGGCTCAGCCTGACGACGGCGATCGGGGTGCTGATGCCCGGGGCCGAGGCCGCGACCGTGGCCGAGGTGGTCGAACGCTACCGCGACGCCTTCCTGAGCCTGCGCAGCCGGCCGGACTTCCACGAGCCGTTGTTTCCCGGCGCCCGCGCGGCGCTGGAGTCGCTCGACCATCCCGAGGTCCTGCTCGGCATCGCCACCGGCAAGCACCGCCGGGGCCTGCTGAACAGCCTGGAGCGGCATGATCTGGCCCAGCGCTTCGTGACCCTGAAGACCGCGGACGACGGACCGAGCAAGCCCCACCCGGAGATCCTGCAGAACGCCATGGTCGAGTTCGGCGTCGAGCCGCGGGATACGGTCATGGTCGGCGACACCATCTTCGACGTGCAGATGGCCCGCAGCGCCCGGGCACACGCGCTCGGGGTCTCGTGGGGCTATCACGAGGCCGCGGAGCTGACCGCGGCCGGCGCCGCGCGGGTCATCGACAGCTTCGACGAGCTGGTGCCGGCGCTGGCGGCCTTGGAGAACGGGCGGTCGTGAGGCCGGGGCGAACCCTGGCCCGGCTTTTCCAAGCCTGAGGGCGATGGTCTCGGTCGGCGGCATGAAGCGCTTCTACAAGGCGGCGGAGGCGGCCGAGGCCGAGGCGGGCTTTACGGTCCTGCTCGACGGGCGGGCCGTGCGTACGCCCGGACGGGCGCTCTTGGTGCTGCCGAACCGGGCGCTCGCCGAAGCCGTCGCCGGCGAATGGGCAGCCCAGGAGGACGAGCTGCGGCCCCAGACCATGGCCTTGATGAGCCTGGCCTGCACGGCCATCGACCTGGTCCGGCCGCGGCGGGCCGAGGTCGTGGCCGAACTGAGGGACTATGGCGCAACGGACTTGCTCTGCTACCGGGCGGCCGGTCCGGCGGCCCTGGTCGAGCGCCAGGCCGCGCACTGGCAGCCGCTTCTGGACTGGGCGGCCCAGACCTTGGATGCCCCCTTGAACACGACCGAGGGCGCGCTCGTCGTGGCGCAGCCGGAGAGCGCCCTGGCGGCGCTCGGCCGGGCCGTCGAAAGTCACGACGACATGGCGCTGGCGGCGCTGGCGACGGCGGTCAAGGCTTCGGGCTCCCTGGTGATCGCCCTGGCGCTCGGCGCCGGCCGGCTCGACCCCGCGGGCGCCTTCGAGGCCGCCGAGCTCGATGCGAGCCATCAGATCGAAGCCTGGGGCGAGGATCCGGAGGCCGCGAAGCGCCGCGCGGTCGTGATGAACGACCTCAGGGCGGCCAGACGGTTCCTGAGCTTGCTGCGCGCATAGGCGCGGGGCGGCGGCCGGAGAAGACCAGGATCAGCCTGCGGCCACGCCCGAAGGACCCACCTCGTCCTGCGGCCAGACCGTGCGCTCCGCGGGAAAGCGCACGCTCACGGTGGTGCCGACAGCGACCTCGCTCCGCAGATCCAGGGTTCCCTGGTGCATTTCGACGAAGGCCTTGGTCAGGGGCAAGCCGAGGCCGGTGCCCTCCAGCTGGTGGTCGAAGTCGGTGCCGACCTGGCCGAACTGCGAGAGGGCCTTGGGAATGTCTTCGGGCGCCATGCCGATTCCGGTATCGGCGACCTCGAACAGATAGCCGCCGTCCGGCGAGAGCCGGGCCCTGAGCGTCACCTTGCCGCCGGCAGGGCTGAACTTGACCGCGTTGGTCAGGAGATTGAGCAGGATCTGCGTCAGCTTGCGCCGATCGATGTGCAGCAAGGGCGGATCTTCGGCAAGGTCCAGCTTGAGGGCGACCCCGCCCTTCTCGGCACGCTGCCGCACCAGGTTCAGAACGGAGCGGGCGACCTTCGGCACCGCGACGTCCTCCTCGTGGAGCTCGTCGGTTCCGGATTCGACCTTCGACAGGTCCAGGATGTCGTTGATCAGCTCGAGCAGATGCTGGCCCGAGGCGTTGATGTCCTCGGCATAGCCGCGATACTTGACGCTGCCCACCGGTCCGAAGTTCTCGGTCTTGATGATGTCGGAGAACCCGATGATGGCGTTCAGCGGCGTTCGCAACTCGTGACTCATCGCCGCGAGGAACTCAGACTTGGCCCGGCTCGCCGCCTTGGCCCGATCGCTCGCGATCTTGAGCTCCGCCGCCAGGCGGACCAAGTCCGCTCCCTGCTGCTCGAGCTTGCGCTGCGCGTCCTCGAGCTCCGTGACGCGCTCCTGCAGGGCGTGCTCGTTGCGCTGGCTCTCCGTTTCGGCGCGCTGCCGCGCCACTACGTAAGGCCGGATCACCCAGAAATAGATGATCGGGGTGCAGACCAGTAACAAGACGGTGGCGTCGACCGCCGCCATGCTCCAATGGGCGCGGAATTCGGCAGGGTAGATGGCGGGTGCCATCACCAGGAGGGCCAGCATGATCAGGCCCTCCACGGCAAATATGACGAAAGCTACGCGCAGTACGAGATGGACAGGCGACATCGTTCAGCCCGGGTAGTGGCGGTGCGAAGGACCGGCCGTCACGGTTTCAACGAATCCGAGCAGATCTCATAACCATTTAATACTAACAGCGATTAACGTTGTGTTAAGCAGGAATCTGCCGCTCATTCGCGGATTGTTCGGGTCATGGCCTGCCTTCGTGCCCAGGCGCGGGAAAAGCCGGTCGGCTTCCGTGGCGCAGCGCTCGGCGCTCCGGGAGCTATCGGATGTCCCGGTCCGAATCTGGGTCAATTTGATCTCGGACAATGCCGGAAGTACGGAGTCGGGGGATCCTAGGGCAAAGGACGCACGGGAAGGTTTCGTTTCGACGGCCCCTGACACGGGTCCCCCACGCGCCCACATATGTAACCAAGCGACAATGGGACAGTGGCGGGACAAACAAGCAGAGGGCGGGGCCGTCTCGGACGAACCCGCCGCGGTCGGCAGAGTCGGGAGTATGGAGACGGCCGGGAATGACCGGCAAAAGGGTTTCAGACGCTGTGCAAGGAGGGAACCATGAGGGCACAAGACGTCATGTCAACGAAGGTCGTCACGGTATCGTCGGACACCTCGATATCCGACCTCGCCAACCTGCTGCTGCGCCACCGTATCAGCGCCGTTCCCGTCGTCGATGCCGAGCAGCGCATCCTCGGGATGGTCAGCGAAGGCGACCTGTTGCACCGCGCCGAAACGGGCACCGAACACCGGCATTCCTGGTGGCTCTCCCTGTTGGCCACCGTTGAGGACACCGCGCGCGACTACGTCAAATCCCACGGCGTGAGGGCATCCGACGTGATGACGGGCGACGTTGTCACGGTCGAGGAAGACACCTCTCTCGCGGAGATCGCGCAGCTGCTGGAGGAGCGGCGGATCAAACGGGTTCCGGTCACCAGGGACGGCAAGCTGGTCGGGCTGGTCAGCCGGGCCGACCTTGTCCGCGCCCTGGCCACCCGTTCGAAAGGCGAGCCGGTCCCCGCGTCGCCCGAGGGCGACCAGACGATCCGCAAGGCGCTGCTGCAGACCCTGGATTCCACGGGCCTGGTCATGACCGGCAACGTCAACGTCATCGTCACCGAGGGCGTCGTTCACATGTGGGGTGTGGTCGAGTCGGACGACATAAGAAACGCCGTGCGCGTTGCCGCGGAGAACGTGCCCGGCGTTCGCGGCGTCGAGAGTCACATCGGGCGCGTCCCGCCCTGGGCCTGGGTGGGTTGAGGCGCGGGCGAACGCGCCAAGCGCCGCGATCGGTTGCCCGGAGATCCCGGCGTTC
>JAOUCL010000447.1 GCA_029859805.1 Rhodospirillales bacterium
GTCGCTGTGGCACAGGATGATCCGGTCGGAAGACTGCAGGGCGATGGCCGCGCGCAAGGCCGCGCCCCGCGCGCCCGTCGTCTGGTCGGCGAGGTCGCTGCTCCATTTCAGCTTGATCAAGTCGAAGCCGAGCTGCTTCCGGTCGACGAAGGGGAGCGACAGGTGGGTCGTCCCGTCGAGGCAGAGCTTGTAGCCGCGCCCGTGAAGGAAATCCCGCGCGAAGAGGAAGCTGCCGATGTCGGCGAAGACGTCGACCAGCTGCAGCTCGACGACGATGGTGCGTCGCGAATTGCCGTTCAGCACCTTGTCGAATTCGATGAACTCGGGCGAGAGGAGGGTGTCGATGTTCAGGTTGATGCTGAAGGCCTGGTCGATCGATTTGTCATCGTTGCGGGCCAGCATCGCGATCATGCGGTTGTCCAGGTGACGCGTCAGGTCCTGGAACAGCCAGCGGTTGGCCAGGATGTCGTGGCTGGGCAGGAGCTTCTGCCTCAGATCCTCGATCGAGATATAGAACTCGTGGAAGACCGTCTTGGGGTCGGCGTCGTTTGAGACCGCGCAGACCGGCTGGCGGCGCATCACGCTCGACAGGTCGGCCTGCGCTATGGCCCTGATGATGGCCGCCAGGTGCGGCGGGTCCAGGGGCAGGGAGGGCGTCTCGGACGCGCCTGCTTCGGCCTCGCGCTGCTCGGCCGCGCGCTCGGCGTCGGCCTGCGCCCGCGACTCGACGAGCTGCTCGGCCAGGGACAGGAAGGCCAGATAGTCCGTCTCGACCTTGTACCAGGTGCAGAACTCCTCGCCTTCCTGCTCGTGGCCTGTCAGCAGAGGGTCCTCGCTGAACAGGTAGCGCAGGCGCAGTACGCATTCGTCCAGCTCGGCCACCGAAATGTCCTTGCAGACGAGGATCATGTCGTCGTCGTGAATGCGGAACAGGGCGCCGTCTTGGCCGGCGATCAGCGGTTCGAAGGCCGATGCGGCGATACGCAGATGGTGCCTGCGGCGGTTATAGGGCCGCAGTCTGGAGAAATGCACGTGGAGGGCCCGCCGGCCGGCCCGGAACTTGTCCAGGCGTTTGGCGTAATCGAGTAGGGCCTTCTCTTCGTGGGGTCGATTCTGCTGGGCGGTCTCGTTCATAACTGTACGATCTCGGGGTCGGCGCTCCTGGACCGAAGGAAACTACTCGAAAAGTGTTAATCTATTTTGACTGTTGAACCCGCGGGCCTCCGGGGCGATCTTGCCAGGCGTCGAGGCCTCGACAAGGATTTGGGGCGAACCGGAGGCGCCATAGTGACGAGCCCTTCCATCGGAGAGACGGAACCTTCGTCGGCAGCGGCGCGGGCCCCCGAGGGGACCCTGGTCTACGCGATCGGCGACAGCCACGGCTGCGTGGACCGCCTGCGCGCCCTGCACGAGGCCATCCTGGAGGACGCCGGGCACTCGGCGCAGGGGCGGCGGGTGGCGGTTTATCTGGGCGACTATATCGATCGCGGACCGGACCCGCGGGGCCTCGTGGCCCTTCTAATCGAGGAGCCGCTGCCGGGCTTCGAGTCGGTCCACCTGATCGGCAACCACGAGGCCTTTCTGCTGCGGTTTCTGGCGGACCGGACCGTCGCCCCCCTATGGATGATGAACGGCGGCGCGGCGACCTGCACCAGCTACGGCGTCGATCCGGCCAGACCCCCCGAACACGCCGAAGGCGACGACTGGCTGCAGCGCGAGCTCAAGGCGCGGATCCCCGAGACGCACCTGGCGTTCTTCGGCGCCCTGCGGCCGAGCCACCTGGAGGGCGATTACCTCTTCGTGCACGCCGGCGTCCGCCCGGGCGTTCCCCTGGACGCCCAGGACCGGGCCGACCTGCTGTGGATCCGCGAACCCTTTCTGAGCTCCGACGAGGACCTGGGCAAGGTGGTCGTGCACGGCCATACGCCGACCGACGCGCCGGTGGTGCGCGCCAACCGGATCGGCGTGGACACGGGCGCCTGCTATGGTGGGCCGCTCACGGCGCTGGTGCTGGAGGGCGGCGAGCGGCGCTTCCTCCAGGTCTGAGCCGGCCCGGGGCGAAGGAACTCGAAATGGAAAGGCCGGACATGGCGTTGCGAAAAAGGGTTCTGGTCACGGGCGGCAGCGGGTTCCTGGGCTCGCATCTCTGCGAGCGGCTGCTCAAAGACGGTTGCGAGGTGATCTCCGCCGACAACTATTTCACCGGCGCTAAGGACAACATCGCCCATCTTCTGGGCCACCCGCAGTTCGAGGCGCTGCGCCACGACATCACCTTCCCGCTCTATATCGAGGTCGACGAGATCTACAACCTCGCCTGCCCCGCCTCGCCGGTCCACTATCAGCACGATCCGGTGCAGACCACCAAGACCTCGGTGCACGGCGCGATCAACATGCTGGGCTTGGCCAAGCGGCTGAAGGCGAGGATCCTCCAGGCCTCGACCAGCGAGGTCTACGGCGACCCAGCGGTCCACCCGCAGACCGAGGACTATCGCGGCAACGTAAACCCGATCGGCCCGCGGGCCTGCTACGACGAGGGCAAGCGCTGCGCCGAGACCCTGTTCTTCGACTACCACCGCCAGCACGGCCTGAACATCCGCGTGGCTCGGATCTTCAACACCTTCGGACCGCGCATGCTGCCGGACGACGGGCGGGTGGTCTCCAATTTCATCGTCCAGGCCCTGACCGGCGCGCCGATCACACTGTTCGGCGACGGCCGGCAGACTCGCTCGTTCTGCTATGTCGACGATATGGTCGAGGGACTGGTCCGGCTGATGGCCGCGCCGGACGAGGTCACCGGTCCGGTCAACCTGGGCAATCCCGACGAAATCCCGGTCCTGGACTTGGCCCGCAAGATGATTGCCATGACCGGCTCCAAATCCGAGATCGTCTACGCCCCCCTGCCTGAGGACGACCCGATGCAGCGCCAGCCAGACATCTCCCTGGCACGCGAGTTGCTGGGCTGGGCGCCCGCCGTCGATCTGGAGGCCGGCCTCGAACGGACCGTAGCGTCCTTTAGGTCGC
>JAOUCL010000170.1 GCA_029859805.1 Rhodospirillales bacterium
CAGGCATGTGGAATCCGCGTTCGGCGGGAAGCGGCATGGCAGGAGGATCCCCGGTCGGTGGCAGCGGTCGGTGGCAGCGGTCGGTGGCAGCGGTCGGTGACAGCGGTCGGACGGCCCAGAGTCTAGGCGAGGCCGCCGCGCTTGGCAAACGCCCCGCGGCACCGCTGCACCGTTAAATCAGAATGACGATCACCAGCACCAGGACCACGACGACCGGCCGCGATTGCGGCCATGTCCCCGGACTCCCGCCCCCGGGATTGAATTGCGTGGAATTGCTTACTTCTTCTTCTTATTGGCAAGCCGCAGAACGTAGTCCTCCGGACAATAGGCCTCGCCCGTGGCCTTCCACAGCACGGGAACCGGCTCGGGACCGCCAAACAGCCTCACTCGACTGGGTTCGCAAACGCACTTCGTCGTCTGGCAGGTATCAGCCATGAGGGGGGCCGGCTTGCGCTCTTTACCGCAGCCGCCCAGCACCGCGATCGCGGCAAGAAGCAGAAGAGCTCGGGTCATTGCAACTCCGCCGGTTCGGTCGCTACTACCGGGGACGACCTTAGCACAGGCGACCTTCGACCACGATCCGATCGTCGAGGAATCGGCGCATCGAAACCGGGGCCCGGATTTTCGGACTTCGCAAGACCCGCCCGACGGCGACACCGCTGCCGGCCCCGGTTCGACTCTCGAACTCCCGAAGGCGCGCCGCCGCGACCGGCGATCCGCGCCTGGAAATCAGCGGCGGCGGGTCAGCGCTGCGAATACGCAAGCTCCGGGCTCATGAGACCCCGCGCCTTCGTTGCGCAGCGGCCGGGGTAAGTGATGGGAAATGGCGGTAAAAAAAACATTAAAACAGGACCTTTCCGCTTTCCGAAACGCAGATCTCACAACCCGTCCAAGTTGCCTGTCCCCATCACCTCAGGGGAAACGCCATGCAGCTTCAGCCAAGAGCTGTTGTTCATCCATTTCCACAGCCCAACGGTCGCGCCGAAGTCGATCACGACGTCGTCGCTACCGTTGCCGTCCAGGTCGCCGGTGACCATGAACTCAGGCGAGCGCCAGTGCAACTTGACCCACTCGCTGTCGTTCATCCACCGCCAGAGCCCGATCGTCGCGCCAAAGTCGACCACGACGTCGTCGGCACCGTTGCCGTCCAGATCCCCGGTTGCCAAGAGCTCCACCGGCAAATTGTGCAGCTTGATCCACTCGCTGTTGTTCATCCATTTCCAGGTACCGAGCTCCGGGGCAAAGCCGATCACCGCGTCGGCCAGCCCGTTGCCGTCCAGGTCGCCGGTCGCCATCACCTCCGGCGACAGTGTGTGCAGCTTGACCCACTGGCTGTCGTTCATCCAGCGCCAGAGCCCGATCGTCGCGCCAAAGTCGACCACGACGTCGTCGGCACCGTTGCCGTCCAGATCCCCGATCGCCAGGAGCTGCGCCGGCAAGTTTTGCAGCTTGACCCACTCGCTGTCGTTCATCCACCGCCAGAGCCCGGTGGTCGCGCCGAAATCGATCACGACGTCGTAGATACCGTTGCCGTCCAGGTCGCCGGTCGCCAGGACCTCCGGTGACAGCACGTGCAGCCTGACCCAGTCGGCGTTGTTCATCCATTTCCAGGTGCCGAGCGCGGGGGCAAAGCCGATCACCACGTCGGCCTGACCGTTATCGTCCAGGTCGCCGGTCGCCAAGACCTCCGGCGATTGCTCGTGGAGCTTGACCCACTCGCTGTCGTTCATCCATCGCCAGAGCCCCATGGCCGGGCCGAAGTCTACAACCACATCCGCCATGGCCAAGCCGTCGCCGACAACTCTAGGTCCTTCATAGGCGCCCATATCGACGACTGCGATGCCGTCGCCATCGTCATCCGAAATCCTGGCATCGCCGCCCAAATCCGCAGTGGGCAGCAGTGGCGCACTGTTGGTCCCGGCATCCGTGGCAGGCGAGCCTATTTTCAGGCGAAAGTCCTGTGCAAATGGAGCCACGAACGCTGGATCGGCGGAAATGTTCCCATTCAACCCCGTCTGGTCATGGCAAATGCCCCCGTAAGCTGTCTTTGTGTGGGGGGCGTAAACGTCGTTATAGGCGATGACAGGCGGAAAGGGATCGGGATCGTTGTAAGCTCCGCAATAGATCGCCTTGTGCCCGAGCCGTGCGACGATCACGTTATTGATCAGAGCCGAATTCGCATCGAACCCCGCCGCGAAGATCGCCCAGTCCGAGTTGTCGGCGATGGTGTTGTTGACCACAAGAGGTCCGCGGTAACCCGCTGTCACAGACCAGGCGATTCCCCCACCCGCGCGGGGGTAATTGGTGTTGTTCCCGTAGATCAGGTTTTGAACTATGTTTGCTTCCGCGCTACCGCCTATTACGATACCCGCACCGTTGACCCCACGATTATTGGCAATAACATTCCCACGAACTAGGGGAATGCCTGTTCCGGCAGTCGATAGGCTCAGCCGGATTCCACCGCCATTACGCGAGGTCACATTATTGGATATGACGTTATCGAGTATCTGCGCATTCGAGTCGCCCAGGATAAAAATGCCTCCCCCACCCTCGATGATTGAGCGACAGCCGGTGCCGTCATTATGAGCGATCTCGTTGTTTCGAACGATCGGGGAGCCGTTACGGATCTGCATGCCTGCACCATGGCATCCAAAGTTGTTGATGATCCGGTTGTTGGCGATTGTGGGGGAGGAAAAGACTTGGATCCCACCCCCATGGTCGAGGGTTCGGCCATTGCCGTTCTGAATGGAGAAACCGCTGAGAACCGATGCCGGGCCTTCCCCTGAATCGAAAGTGACGACCGAACCAACCAGGTTGCCGTCAATGATCGTCACATCCGCTCCGGCTTCGCTGGTGACCGTGATGGCCTTGCCCAGGAAGTTGATGTTCTCGACATAAGTCCCCGGGCTCACCAAGACCGTGTCGCCGTTCGAGGCGGCGGTTATGGCGCCCTGAATGGTCGGGTGGTCCGCGGGCACCCGGATGGTCGAAGCTGCCCATAGCGGCGACGCAGCGAGTATAAGGAACGCGCAGGTCGCGGCGATCATGAGGCCCGGGACTCTTGGTTTCATAGCCTTCTCACTTCCCTTATGGGCGCGATCGTGCCGTCGCGAGGGCCGAGGACGCCCCGGAGCGTTCGGCATGCTCTGCCACGGCCCGGCACAGCGATCTCTTCGCCGGCACGACTTGACGAAAGACGCAGGCGGCCACGACATCACCTTCCGTCCAGGTTGCCGGTTGCCATGACCTCTGGCGACAAATTGTGCAGCTTGACCCAGCCGGCGTTGTTCATCCATTTCCACAGCCCGACGGTCGAGCCGAAGTCGACCACAACGTCGTCACGGCTGCTCTTGTCCAGGTCTCCGGTGACCATGAGTTCCGGCGAGAGATGATGCAGCTTGATCCACACGCTGTCGTTCATCCATCGCCAGAGCCCGATCGTCGCGCCGAAGTCGACCACGACGTCGTCGATACCGTTGCCGTCCAGGTCCCCGGTCGCCAGGAGCTCCGGCGAGCGCTCGTGCAGCCTGACCCAGCCGGCGTTGTTCATCCACTTCCAGGTGCCGGTCACAGGGCCGGACTGACCGAAGCCGATCACCACGTCGGCCAGACCGTTGCCGTCCAGGTCGCCGGTCGCCATCACCTCAGGCGATTGCCCGTGCAGCTTGACCCACTGGCTGTCGTTCATCCATCGCCACAGCCCGACGGTCGCACCGAAGTCGATCACCACGTCGTCGATGCCGTTGCCGTCGAGGTCGGCCACGGCCATGGCCTCGGCCGGTTGGTTGTGCAGCTTGAGCCACCTGCTGTCGTTCATCCACCGCCACAGACCGAGCGTGGGAAAGCTCGCCATCAGATCGTCCCTGTTAGCCGGGATGCGGCTATCGGGTGTGGTGAACAGCTGCCAGTCGACTATCAAACCTGTGTCTTCCGGCTCTGCGTCGCTGACTGTCAGGCTCCAGGTCCCCAAGGAGGACTCGCCACTAAAGGCGGCAAGCGACTCGATCGGAGCGGCTTGCCCCGCATACCAAGGATCGGTGCCGTCGCAATGTGTCTCCAGATGGAACCCGGATGCATCGTCGAAGGTGACTTCCATGTTGTCGTCCCCGCAGCCGAATTCCGACAAGCCAGGCGCGCTGCCAGGGCGGTCGAGTAGGACGACCTCCGTGCCGGCCGGGCTGCGCAGGACGATCTTCAGGTCCCCGACCCAGGAATGGTTGATCACCACCCTGACCTTGACGTCGGCGAGCGCCACATCCCTCTTCACCTCGAGCGTACTGCTCACACCAACCGGATCATCATCGGGGACCGGCCAGGGCACAATTGGCTGGCTGTCATTGGCCAAGCCATCGAGGTCGCCAGTGATCATGAGTGTCGGCGAACGACCGTGCAACTTCACCCAGGCGGCATCATTCATCCATTTCCACACGCCGAGGTCCGGGCCGAAATCGACGATAGAATCGGATCGGCCGTTGTCGTCCAGGTCGCCGGTCGCAAGAGATTCCGCCTCCTCGGCGTGGAGGCGTTCCCAGTTGTTGTTGTTCATCCATTTCCAGCTACCGAGGCCTGCGAAGCTCAGAACCAGGTCGTCGTTGTCGATCGGAATCTCAGGCAGAATGAAGACTTGGCCGCCGCTGGTATGAAACGCCAAGCCGCCGTTTCCCCAGTTGATCAGGCTGAGCGGGTCTCCCGACAGGCCGGCTGGCTCCCACTTTTCTAGGGGCACGAAGGTGTCGCGGTCGAAAGTTCTCAGGACCCACGGGTCGATGCTGGTTTGCGTGATGAAATAAACACGATCGTGCTCCGGATCGGGCTCCACCAATGCGTTCGGGATGCTGGTCAAGTCTGAGGTTGCGTAGGTTCCGAGAATAGTGAGGCTTTCAGGATCGATCACCCGGCCGGAGTCGGCGTAGATCAGACCGGCCTCGAACTCCATGTCCCAAAGAAAATCGGCGGTGCTCAGATTGAGTATACCGGTCGTGACATCGATCACCTCGACCCCGTCCAGTGTCACCGCGATCCTGCGAAATCCGAATTCGGTGGTCAGGTTGTTATAGCCGTAAAGCAGGTCCGCCGATTCCGAGAACTCGATCCGATTGGCCCTGTTGAAAATATTGGTCGTATTCGGCCGCACCACGCCATCATCGAATATCGCAACATCGAGGTGGCTGTAGAGCGGGCCGGGCTTGCGGGACACGGCAATGGCGTTCGGGTTTCCGGGAAGAACTTCGATGTCCTCCGCGAACAACGTCCCGACCTTTGGATCGATCCCCAAGGGGAACCAAAGCCCTGTTGTCTGCGAGGGAATGTGGAAGCGTTGAATGGCGGCCTCGCCGTCGAGACCGACATAGAGGAACTGTCCGTCGTCGGACACCGCAAGCGGCCCGGGCTCGAATCCGATCGGGACGACGGATTCCACTCGGCCGGTCCGGGGATTGATCGTGGCGATCGTGTTCGCGACATCCGGGGGGGCGAAGGCCGACACGCTGGCATAGATACGCTGGCTCACCGGATCGTAGATGATGTCGTTGGCGCGCAGGGTCAGCACTTTGAGCCCGGTCATTGAGCGCGACGCGAGCGGTTCATCTTGCGAATAAACACCTGAAACAGGCCAAACCATGCCGAGAATGACTGCTGCCAGGAGAATTGCCAGCAGTCTGCTCGACAACCGGCGAGGATGTCGAGGTTTTTCGGCCTTCGCCGTCCGTATCCCGTTAGGCACGAATCCCCCTCACTTTCCGTCCAGGTTGCCGGTTGCCATGACCTCCGGGGATTGCCCGTGCAGCTTGACCCACTGGCTGTTGTTCATCCACCGCCACAGCCCGACCGTCGAGCCGAAGTCGATCACGGCCTCGTCCATGCCGTTGTTGTCCAAGTCCCCGGTGACCACCAGCTCCGGTGAGATATTGTGCAGCTTGATCCAACCGGCGTTGTTCATCCAGCGCCACAGCCCGATGGTCGGACCAAAGTCGATCACAACGTCGTCCAGTCCGCTGCCGTCCAGGTCGCCGGTCGCCATGATCTCCGGTGAGATATTGTGCAGCTTGATCCAACCGGCGTTGTTCATCCAGCGCCACAGCCCGATGGTCGGGCCAAAGTCGATCACAACGTCGTCCAGTCCGTTGCCGTCAAGGTCGCCCGTAGCCATCACCTCCGGCGATTGCCCGTGCAGCTTGACCCACTGGCTGTCGTTCATCCACCGCCACAGCCCGATGGTCGGGCCAAAGTCGATCACCACGTCGTCCTGGCCGTTGCCGTCCAGGTCGCCGGTGACCATGAGCTCGGGCAAGCTCGAATGCAGCTTGACCCACTGGCTGTCGTTCATCCACTTCCAGGTGCCCAGCGTCGGGAACCCGATCACCAGATCGTCCTGCTCGATCACATTGCCTACAGAGGGGGTGGCAAGTAACTGCCAGTCCCACAGCAATCCAATGGTATCGTATCCGGAATCGCTCACGATCAGGCGCCAGGTTCCCAAGGAGGATTCGCCGTTGAAAGCCGATAGAGATTCGAGAGGAGCGGCCAATCCAGTAAACCAGGGGTCGCTCCCGGCACAGTGGGTCTGAAGATAGATTTCGGCGGAGTCGTCAAAGATCACATCCATATTGGGATCGAGGCAGCCGGCAGAGCTGACGGTGGGCAGGCCAGGCCTATCCAGCAGGACAACCTTGGTTCCCGCAGGACTTTGCAGCGTAACGGTTAGATCGCCTACTCGTGCATGGTTGATCACCACCCGAACCTTGACCTCACTAAGGGTGACATCGGCACCCACGACGAGCGTGCTGACGATTTCGGCGGGGTAGATGTCAGGAATTGGCATTGGCACCTGCGCCCGAAGACGGCCGTCCAGGTCGCCGCTCACAATCGCCTCCGGGGATTGCCCGTGCAGCTTGACCCACTTGCTGTCGTTCATCCACTTCCAGAGTCCGATATCCGACCCGAAGTCGACCGCGATATCTGACTTGCCGCTGCCATCTAGATCCCCGGTTACCACGGCTTCGGACGAGCGAGGATGGAGCCTTTCCCAAAGACTGTTGTCCATCCACTTCCAGGTACCGATGGCTGGGCCGAACCCTACGACCACATCGTTCAGGAACGGAGGTTCGGGAAGAATGACAACGAACCCCTCGTTTCTATCATCCCTCGTGTACTCCCAGGTGTTGAATGCCAAACCTCCGTTTCCCCAGCTGATCAAATTTCTCTCAACCGCGTGTCTCGGCACGCTGGTGATCCCCTGCGTCTTGAGCAGCGCGAAACTTTCCATGTCAAACGTCTTGACGGTCCGGACACCGAAATCGTTCTCCACGTAATGGACGAGGCCACGCCCCGCGTCTGCCTCGACGGGACCGCTCGTCGGAAAGACTCCCACTTGAGTCAAGGTATCCGGGTCGACCACTTCGCCAGTGGTCGCATAGACGAGCCCCGCGTGGTAATCGAAGTCCTCATAAAAGCCAAAGATCAGGTCCCGGGTGGAATCGATGACCGTGACGCCGTTCGCATCCACGGCGATGCGACGAAAGCCGAATTCCGTACTGCTATGGTTGTATCCGTAGAGCAGGTCGGCGGATTCGGAAAACTCGATCCGATCCACTGATTCGAAGGCCCAGGTGAGCGTATTTGGCCGCATGACGCCATCGTCGTACACGGCGAGCCCGCCCGAGCTGGTGGTCCCCCTCAGAGATCGTGTCACCGCCACGGCATTGGGATTGCCGGGAAGGACCTCGATGTCATCTGCCAAGAACGCCCCAAAGGTTGGGTCGAATCCCAAGGCGAACTGAAGGCCCGGTGTCTGCGAGGGAAGGTGCAACCGACGGATGGCCGCGGCGCCGTTCAGACCGACGTAGAGGTACTGGCCGTCATCGGACAGCGCGAGAGCCGAGGGCTCGCTGCCGACGAAAACCGCGGATTCGATCTCGCCCGTCCAGGGGTTGATCGTGGCGATCTTGTTTCCGAAACCGGGACCAACGATGCTCGGCACGCTGGCATAGATGCGCTGACGCATCGGATCGTAGATGATCTCGTTGGTGAGGAGTTCGAGCGTCCTGATTCCGGAGTATGGGTCCAAGGTGGAGAATACGAAGAATTCGTCCTGGGCCTGTGCCGCGGTCGCCCAACCCGCGATCAGAAAGGCGATCGCCTTAAAAAAAAAACGTCTTCGTTTGTCCCTCATGGCACCATGTCCCCCTAGGTTTTCGACCTTCCGAGCAGGCGATCGGAAACCGAATAACCCCAGAACTCCCAGGTATTAATGTTATACAAAGAGCGCCCTTTTATTTCAATCCTTTGTTGTGGATTGCAGCGGGAAAGCGGGGCCGATCAGGTGGGGCCGGGTCGCCGTTTTTCGCTGGCGATCGCACTCGGTATGGCGGTCAATAAGGCGCAAGGGCGCCGATCTCTAGAGATTCTTTGTTTTCAAAGGCTTACGCGCCGGCCCTCACTTGAGTAACGGCCTTTAGCCCTTTGAAAAACGTAGATATTTTGCCGTGCATGGGCTCGTTTGCTTTTTTCGGCCCGGGCCTGCGCCCGCGCGCCCCTACTCCGGCCAGTCGGCCTCGTCCTCGTCGACCAGGGCGCCGCGCATGGAGGGGCCGTCGACATGCACCCGCCCGGGGTCGCCCGAGACCAGGTAGTGCCAGTCCGGCAGGTCGTAGCCGAAGGCGACGAGGCGGTAGGCGCAGGTCGCCGGCAGCCAGTCCAGGCTACGCACGTTCCGGGGCGTGACGCGGGCGCAGTCGGGCACGTTCTTCTGCCGGTTGGCGTAGTCGGAGCACTGGTGTCCGCAGCGGTCGAAGAACTTGCAGACCGCGTTGGACAGCGCGACCTCGCCGGTCTCCTCGTCCTCGACCCGGATCTGGCAGCACAGCCCGCAGCGGTCGCAGAGCGACTCCCACTCCGCCTCGCTCATCTCCTCGAGCGCCTTGTCGTGCCAGAAGGCCATGGCGTTCTCTCCGCGCCCCTAGTTCGAGGACTCGGCGGCGAGCGATCCACCCCCCTCCCCGGCCCTCCCCCGCAAGGGGGGAGGGAACGCCAAGGCAGCCCGGCGGTTTGCCCCCTCCCCCTCGACGGGGGAGGGTCGGGGTGGGGGTGGCCTACGAACCGCCGACATCGGGCGCTACTCCGCCGGCAGGTCCAGCTTGATCGAGAGCTCCTTGAGGCGGCGGGGCTCGATCTCCGCCGGCGCTCGCATCATGAGGTCCTCGGCCTTCTGGGTCATCGGGAAGGCGACGACCTCGCGGATGTTCGGCTCGTCGGCCAGCAGCATGACGATGCGGTCGATGCCGGGCGCCGAGCCGCCGTGCGGCGGCGCGCCGTAGCGGAGCGCCTGGAACAATCCGGTAAAGCGCGTCTCGACTTCGCCGGCGGCGTAGCCGGCGATCTCGAAGGCCTTCAGCATGACCTCGGGCAGGTGGTTCCGGATCGCGCCGGAGGAAAGCTCCACGCCGTTGCACACGATGTCGTATTGCCAGGCCTTGATCGCCAGCGGGTCCCCGCCCTCGAGCGCCTCGAGGCCGCCCTGGGGCATGGAGAAGGGGTTATGGGAGAAGCCGACTTCGCCGGTCTCCTCGTCCAGCTCGAACATCGGGAAGTCGACGATCCAGCAGAAGCGGAAGCAGTCCTTGGCCAGCAGGTCGAGGTCGCGGCCCAGCTTGTCGCGCACCGTGCCGGCGAATTTCGCGGCCGCGCCCGTCCGGTCGCAGGCGAAGAAGACCGCGTCGCCGTCCTCCAGCCCCGCGGCCTGCCTGATCGCCTCGACCCGCTCGGCATCGAGGTTCTTGGCGATCGGGCCCTTGGGCCCGCCCTCGGCGTAGACGATGTAGCCGAGGCCGGCCGCGCCCTCGCCCCGCGCCCAGTCGTTCAGCTTGTCGAAGAAGCTGCGCGGCCGGGCGGCCGCGCCCGGCGCCGGGATCGCGCGCACCACGGCGCCGCCCTCGACCGCCTTGGCGAAGACGCCGAAGCCGCCGCCGCGGAAGGCCTCGGTCACATCCGCGATCTCGATCGGGTTGCGCAGGTCCGGCTTGTCGCTGCCGTACTTCAGCATGGCGTCGTCGAAGGCGATGCGCGGGAAGGGCGCGGGGCTGACCTCGCGGCCGTCGGCGAACTCGTCGAACACGCCGGCCAGCACCGGCTCGAGCGCGGCGAAGACGTCCTCCTGCGTCACGAAGCTCATCTCGAAGTCGAGCTGGTAGAACTCGCCCGGCGAGCGGTCGGCGCGCGCGTCCTCGTCGCGGAAGCAGGGCGCGATCTGAAAGTAGCGGTCGAAGCCGGCGATCATCAGCAGCTGCTTGAACATCTGCGGCGCCTGCGGCAGGGCATAGAACTTGCCCGGATGGATGCGGCTGGGCACCAGATAGTCGCGCGCGCCCTCGGGCGACGAGGCGGTCAGGATCGGCGTCTGGAACTCGGTGAAGCCCTGCTC
>JAOUCL010000448.1 GCA_029859805.1 Rhodospirillales bacterium
CCTCACTCGGCGCATTCATCTTCAACAGCACCCGATGACGAGCTGCCAAAGCGCTTTTCAGCATCAATGCGATCTGGTCGATCTTGGCCTTCTTCCAGGGATCGGCCAGGGCGTCCCTGTTGGCGACCAGGACCGTATGCGTGTGCAGCACGTCGCAAACGATGCGTAATCCGTGGGCCTTGATGGTGGTTCCGGTCTCGGTAATTTCGACAGCGGCATCGGCAAGGCCTTCGACAACCTTGGCTTCGGTGGCGCCCCAGGAGAACTCGACCTTGGCATTGATGCCGCGCTCTTCCAAATAGCGCCTGGTGTATCCCACCAGCTCGGTTGAAATGACCTGACCCTCCAGGTCCTCGACCTTCTGGATTGGACTGTTCCGGTCCACCACCAGCACCCAGCGGCAGGGCCGGTCGGACGCCTTAGAGTAGACGAGGTCGCAGACCACTTCGACATCGGCCTCGGTCTCCTTGATCCAATCGATGCCGCAGAGCCCCAGGTCCATGGTTCCACGGGCCACATAGGGTCCCATCTCTTGGGAGCGCACCAAAGAGCAGGTGATTTCATCGTCGTCGATGGACGGGAAATAGTTGCGCGAGCGGGATCGAATGGTCCATCCCGCTTGGGCGAACAGGTCCATCGTGGCGGATTCGAGACTTCCCTTGGGGATTCCGAGTTTGAGCTGGATCATGAAGGGTTCCTAGCATTGATTTGGGGCTATCCACCAGCCCGCTTCTATTAGCCCTGGCTCGAAGCCCTGCATCCGATCTTGATGATGTCCGTTCCGTCCCGGCCGGCGTGCAAATCGGTTTCCGGGCAGGGCAAACCGCATTTCTCACTTGACATAAGGATATCTTTATATGTTTATTAAGGTATATGGATTAGCATATCTCGGCACGACGGAAGCGGGGGCCAGTGATGGAGCAGTTGTTGGCGGCGTTGCGGGCAGCGGGAGAGCCGACCCGGCTCAGGCTGCTGGCGCTTTGCGCGCACATGGACCTGACGGTCTCGCAGCTGACCCAGATCCTGGGGCAGAGCCAGCCTCGGGTCTCCCGTCACCTGAAGCTGCTGCTCGAGGCCGGGCTTCTCGACCGACTGCGCGAGGGCAGCTGGTCGTTTTACCGCCTGGCGGCGCGGCCCCCCGGGGCCGAGCTCGGCAGGACCCTGATCGACTCCATCCCGGCCGACGACCCCACCCTGGCGCTCGATCTCGAGCGCCTGCAGACGATCCGGCGGGCGCGCGAGAAGGTGGCCGCGGACTATTTCCAGCAAAATGCCGCTGAATGGGACCGGGTCCGGTCGCTCCAGGTCGATGAAGCCGAGGTCGAGCGACGCCTGCTGGAGCTAGTGCCCGACCGGGAGGTCGAAGACCTGCTGGACATCGGGACCGGCACCGGGCGCATTCTCGAAATTCTCGGTGAACGGGTCCGGCGGGCGGTCGGCATCGACCTTTCGCACGAGATGCTCACGGTCGCGCGCTCGAAACTGGAGCGCGCGCGGCTGCGCAACTGCCTGGTTCGCCACGGTGACATGTACCGGCTTCCCGTGCAGAGCGCGTCCTTCGACGCGGTGACGGTCCATCAGGTGCTGCACTACGCGGAGGACCCCGCCGCGGTGGTCGCCGAGGCGGCGCGGGTGCTGCGCCCCGAGGGCCGGCTGATCGTCGTCGATTTCGCCAAGCACGAGCTGGATTACCTGCGCGACGAGCACGCCCATCGCTGGCTCGGCTTTCGCGACGACGAGGTGACGGGCTGGTGCAAGACCGCGGGCCTCGAAGCGCGGCCGCCGGTCTTCCTGCCCGGCGACCCGCTGACCGTGTGCATCTGGGCGGCCGCCCGTCCAGCCGCCGCACCCTTGGCCCCCGCGGCCTGACGGAGGAGAATCTATCGTGCTGCAAGACACTGCGCTGTCGCCACAAATCGCTCCGTCTCTGGATGAGAACGCGCCTGCCGATGACATCTCGGTCTCTTTCGAGTTCTTTCCGCCCAATACGCCCGAGGCGGCCGAGCGCCTGTGGACGGTGATCCGGCGGCTGGAAACGCTGGGGCCGCGCTTCGTCTCCGTCACCTACGGCGCCGGGGGCAGCACGCGGGAACGGACCCATGCGATCGTCACCAGGATCCTGGCCGAAACCTCTCTGCTGCCGGCCGCGCACCTGACCTGTGTTGGCGCGCCGCGCGAGGAAATCGACGACATCGCCCGTGCCTATTGGGAGGGGGGCGTCCGTCACCTCGTCGCTTTGCGCGGCGACCCGCCGGGCGGCCTGTCCGAAAGCTACCGACCCCACCCGGGCGGCTATGCCTACGCCGCCGACCTGGTCGCGGGTTTGAAGCGCGTGGCGGATTTCGAGATCAGCGTGGCCGCGTTTCCGGAAGTCCATCCCGAGGCCGTTTCACCGGAGCAGGACCTGGACAACCTGAAGCGCAAGCTGGACGCCGGCGCCTGCCGCGCGATCACCCAGTTCTTCTTCGATCCGGAGCGCTACCTGCGCTTCGTCGACCGGGCCCGGGCGGCGGGGATCGACGCGCCGATCGTCCCCGGCATCTTCCCGATCACCAACTTCGCGCGCACCGTCGAGTTCGCGAAGAAATGCGGGACGACCGTTCCGGCGTGGCTAACGGCCCTCTTCGAGGGGGTGCAGGAGCACGCCGACACGCGCAATCTGGTGGCCGCCGTGGCCGCCGCCGAGCTGTGCCGGCAGTTGCAGGCCCAGGGCGTCGACGAGTTTCACTTCTACACCCTGAACCGTGCCGAGCTGACGACGGCGATCTGCCACATGCTGCGCACGCCGGTCCCGATCACGGGCTTCGCCGATCGCGCGGCGGGTGCGTGAGATGAGCGAGTTCCTCGGCGCCCTCTCCGAGCGCGTGTTGCTCTGCGACGGCGCGATGGGCAGCCGTGTCCAGGCGCTCGATCTGGACGTCGAGCGGGACTATTGGGACAAGGAGAACTGCACCGAGGTCCTGAACCTGTCGCGCCCGGACCTGGTGATCGAGATCCACAAGGGCTATTTCGATCACCA
>JAOUCL010000449.1 GCA_029859805.1 Rhodospirillales bacterium
CCTGAGCGTTGGCGACGGGGGCGGCGCTTGCAGCCATCAGCATGACCGCGACACCACACAAGACGTGGCTCAATCGTTTCATAGGGTCTTTCTCCTTAGGCAGCGCCGTTGGGGCGCCATTTTACTAGGTGTCACACTGGCACCATGATCGGACACCCCCTCCGGGGCGCCCGATCCTACCAGTGCTATATCGCCCACTCCGGGACGTTCGGCAACGCATCTTTCGGAGGGGATGCAACCTCTCTTCTCTCCTTTGCTCTATTTAGCCGGAGGCCGGTTACTCGGCAGCCGGAAAGATCTGGTTCCAATCGTTTTTCATGTCGATGACGGTCCAGCCTCGATCGGCAGCCTGATCGAGCGCATTGGCGAGGCGGCCGACATGAGAGTCCCGGTCGTAGGCATACTCCCGGTCCGCGTCGGTGTGATGCACGATCAGACCGAACCGCGGACCCTCGCCCGCCGTGGTCCACTCCAGCATTTCAAAATCGCCATCCGAATTGCCTGACGCAAAGATGGGGCGTTTGCCGATGTGTTGGTTGATACCGACGGGCTTTCCGGCTTTATCGTCAATGAAGTTCATCTCCGGCAAGCGCATGATCTTCGGCTCGCCGTCAACGAGTTTGTATTCGGTCTTGATGCTCGAGCCGACGACCTGCGCAGGCGGAATTCCATAGACCGGTTCTGAGAAGTTGCGGACGAATTCGATGCCGCCTCCGGAGACGATATAGGTGGTGAATCCATTGTCGCGCAGATAAGACAGAAGCTCGAGCATCGGCTGATACACGAGTTCGGTGTAGCCCCGCTTGAAGCGCGGATGCTTCGCCGTGGCGAGCCACTCGCCCGCGATCTTCTGGAACTCCGCGGACGACATGCCAGTGTGGCTGGCGGCCAGGAGTTCGAGAAGCCCCTTCTCGCCGGACGCGGCGAGCGCCTTCATGTCCCCTTCGATCGCGGCTTTGAAGGGCTGCTTGTCCTTCCACTCCGGATGATCGGGCGCCATGGCCTTCACCCGATCGATGGCGAAGAGAAGCTGAAAATAAACCGGCTTTTCGGCCCAGAGATTTCCGTCATTGTCGAACACGGCAACGCGATCCGCGCGCGGGACAAAGTCCGGACCGTCTTTGTCGGCGACCTTCGTGACAAAGGCTTCGATCGCGTCCTTGGTGGGGCCGTCATTCCAGGACGGAAGCGGGTCCGCCGCCTTCGCCACGCTGGCGGAAAACAAGATTGCCGCAATCAGGAATACGCATCGATACAAAAACACTATTCGCTCTCCAAAATGAACCGAATGGCGGGAGGGCTCAACCTCCCGCCATTCAGCAGTCACCATAACGCCGGTCCGGCAGGCTCGCTATTGAGCGCCGCCAGGAACGGTTAGTTTCTCCATCACCTGATCGAGACTGAAGCTCGCCGGCTTCTGCCTCGGCGGATACTCCTGGAAGGTTCCGAGGAATTTGCCCACATAGGCTTGCGCCGGCACCAGCAAAAAGGCGCGATCTATCAACCAATCGAAATAGGTATTGGAGGTGATCGTTGCCCGCTCGTAAGGATCGCGGCGGAGGTTGAAGATCAGAGGAACGCGCAGCGGCACGAAAGGCTCCATCCATACCCGGAATGTGCCGGGCGACTTCTGCTCCATGAAGATCATCTTCCAATCCTGATAGCGCAGAGCCGTCAGGTCCCCATCGTCGGAGAAATAGAAGATCTCCTTCCGGGGGCTATCCTCGGACTTGCCGGTCAGCATGGGTAGGAGATTGTAGCCGTCCAGATGCACGTTGTAGGACCGGCCGAGCGACTCGACGTCACCCTTCAGAAGCTTCTCTTTGATATTCGGCTCGCCGGCCGCCGCCAAGAAGGTTGGCAGCCAATCCATGTGATGGGCGATCCCGTTCGTCACCGTGCCAGGCTCGATCTTGCCGGGCCAGCGAACGAAAGACGGCACGCGCCAGCCACCTTCCCAGTTCGTGTTCTTCTCGCCGCGGAACGGCGTCGCAGCGGCATCGGGCCACGTGTTGTAGTGCGGCCCATTGTCGGTCGAATAGAACACGATGGTGTTGTCGGCGATGCCGAGGTCATCGAGCAGCTTCAGGAATTTGCCGATATGCATGTCATGCTCGACCATGCCATCGGAGTATTCGTCCTGACCGGAAATGCCGCGCAATTCCGACTTCACATGCGTGCGGAAATGCATGCGCGTTCCGCTCCACCATACGAACCAAGGATTGCCGGCAGCAGTCTGCTCTTTGATGAATTCGATGGCACGATCCGAGGTTTCGTCGTCCACCGTTTCCATGCGCTTCTTGGTGAGCGGGCCGGTGTCTTCGATCTTCTGCGTACCGTCGGGTTGCGCGAAAGAATGGATCACCCCGCGCGGCCCGAATTTTTCGCGGAAGGCCGGGTCCTTAGGATAGTCCTCATTCTCGGGCTCTTCTTCCGCATTCAAATGATAGAGGTTGCCGAAGAACTCATCGAATCCGTGATTGGTCGGCAGATGTTCGTCGCGGTCACCCAGATGGTTCTTGCCAAACTGCCCGGTTGCATAGCCTTGCGCCTTCAATAGGCCGGCGATTGTCGGGTCTTCGGTCTGCATGCCGAGTTCGGCGCCAGGCAGGCCCACTTTGGACAACCCGGTGCGGAAGACACTTTGTCCGGTGATGAAGGAGGAGCGGCCTGCGGTGCAGCTCTGCTCGCCGTAGTAATCGGTGAACAGCATGCCTTCATTGGCGATACGGTCGATGTTGGGGGTCCGGTATCCCATCATGCCCTTTGTGAAGGCACTGATGTTGGATTGCCCGACATCATCACCCCAGACGACCAGGATGTTGGGCTTATCGGTTTTGGTTTCGGCCGTGTCTTCTTGCGCGAAGGCAGGGGCTGACACGGACAATAGTGCCGCGACGGCCGTCACGAGGCCGGCTCGAACCAGGCCCCTTGCTATCAATTCCATGGAACGTTTCTCCTATTGGGGGGGGGCCGGAGGTTTGTTTTTTGGCCCTAACTGCA
>JAOUCL010000450.1 GCA_029859805.1 Rhodospirillales bacterium
CCGGCGATCTCGCCCTTCTCGAGGAGCACCACCGAGAGCCCCCTGTCGGCCAGGAAATAGGCGGCCGCGCAGCCGGCGATCCCGCCACCGATCACCGCGACGTCGTAGGTTTTCCCCGATCTCACCACCCGCTGCCTCCCTGCGCGTCAGAGGATGTTTTCTATCAGGTGGGCCGGCGGGCGGGAAACCCTGGCGCAAGCGGTGCCGGAACGCTAGGTATCGGGAATGCAGCTGCAAGCCCCGCCCGACGAATCGCTGCGCCCGGCGCTGGAGGCCTTGGCCGAGTGCGACGCCGACATTGCGCGCGCCTACGAGGTCTGCGGCTTGCCGCCCGAGCGCCGCCGTCCGACCGGCTTTGCCGGGCTGCTCTCGATCATGACCGCACAGCAGGTCTCGGCCCAGGCGGCGCGGGCGATCATCGGCCGCCTGCTGGCCGCCGCCGACCCGCTGACGCCCGAGCGCTTCCTGGCGCTGGACGAGGCGGACTTCAAGCGGATCGGCTTCAGCCGCCAGAAGATTCGCTACGGCCGGGCGCTGGCCGAGGACGTACTGGCCGGACGCATCGACCTGGAGGCCGTCGCGCGCCTGGACGACGAGGCGGGGATCGAGACCCTGATCCGGGTCAAGGGGGTCGGGCGCTGGACAGCAGAGATCTACCTCCTCTTCGCGCTCCGCCGTCCGGACGTCTGGCCGGTGGACGATCTGGCGGTCTGCGCCGGGGTACAGCGTCTCAAAGGCCTCGCGGAGCGGCCGTCCCGCGACCGCATGCTCGAGATCGGCGAACCCTGGCGGCCGCACCGCAGCGCCGCGGCCCGCTTCCTCTGGCACTTCTACCATCACCCCGGCGTGCCCGACTGATACCTTTGGTATGAGCGGATGACGGGCCGCCGCCGATGCCCTATCAATGGCGGCGACTATCTCTGGAGGGCGTTCTCGACGATGACCGAAGGCTTCGAACTCGATGGCCCGCGCTTCGGCCCCGCCAGGGGCGGGAGGCCCGACGCCCTGATCGTCCTCGCCCACGGCCTGGGGGCCGACGGCAACGACCTGATCGGCCTGGCGCCGCAATTGGGACAGGTCCTGCCGGGCGCCGCCTTCGCGTCGCCCCACGCGCCCTTTCCCTGCGACATGGCGCCTTTCGGCCGCCAGTGGTTCAGCCTGCAGGACCGCTCGCCCGACGCGATCCTGGCCGGAGTGCGCGCGGCGGCGCCGATCCTGGATGGCTTCGTCGACGCCGAGCTGGCGCGCCACGAGCTCGACGACGACCGATTGGTGCTGATCGGTTTCTCCCAGGGCACCATGATGTCGCTTTACATCGCACTGCGCCGGGCCGAGGCCTGCGCCGGGGTGCTCGGCTATTCCGGCGCGCTGATCGGCGCGGAGCACCTGGCCGCCGAGATCACGAGCAAGCCGCCGGTCCTGCTGATTCACGGCGAGGCGGACGAGATCGTGCCGGTCCAGGCCCTGCCCCACGCCGTGGCCGCGCTCGAGGCCTGCGGCGTCCCGGTCACCGGCGAGCGCCGCCCGCGCCTCGGCCACGGTATCGATCCGGAAGGCCTCACCCTCGGCGCCCGGTTCCTCACCGAACGGCTCGGCGGGTGACGGCGCGGGCGCCCGCGCGCGGGACGAATTCGTTAACGATATTCTAAACCCGATATTAGGAAAAGTGTTGTATGACAGTGTCATGAAGACTGTCTGCTTGGAACACCACATCTTGTGTTCGCCCGGCAGCTCAAGTATCACAGAGGCCGGTCCAGCGGCGCCTTCGACCGCGCCGCGCGAACAGGAAGGATAGAAGGACCCGCTGCCATGACTGCGGTCCAGGCATTTCCGGCGCTGGTGCTCAACGCGGACTTCCGGCCGTTGAGCTACTTCCCCCTGTCGCTCTGGTGCTGGCAGGACACGGTCAAGGCCGTCTTCCTCGACCGGGTCGACATCGTTTCGGAATACGACCGCGTGGTGCGCTCGCCCAGCTTCGAGATGCGCCTGCCCAGCGTCATCTCGCTGAAGGAGTACGTGCATCTGGACCGGCGGCCGGCGTTCACCCGCTTCAACGTGTTCCTGCGCGACCACTTCGACTGCCAGTACTGCGGCCGGAATTTCTATTCCGAGGAGCTGACCTTCGACCACGTGGTGCCCCGCTCGCGCGGCGGGCGGACGACCTGGGCCAATGTGGTCACCGCCTGTCAGGGCTGCAACCTGCGGAAGGGCGACCGCCTGCCGGTCGAATGCCGCATGCACCCGCGGCGGCCGCCCGCACAGCCGACCACCTATCAGCTGCAGGAGAACGGCCGCGGCTTCCCGCCCAACTTCCTGCACGAAAGCTGGAACGATTACCTCTACTGGGATACCGAGCTGGAGGATTGATAGGGTGCCGGTCCCCCGACGGGACCGTCAGCTGCTCTCCGCCGTGGCCCGCCGCCCGGCCTCGCTCAGCGCGATGCCCGAGAGGATCAGCGCCAGGGCGCCCAGGGCCCGCCACTCTGGCGTTTCGCCGAGGACAACCATTCCGACGACGACGGCCCAGAGCGGGATCAGGTAGTTGATCAGCGACACGAACGTCGGGCCCGCCGCGGTGACCAGCTTGAAGTAGACCACCGTGGCCAGGGCGGTCGAGACGATGCCGAGAACGGCCACGGCAAGGGCGGCCGTCGCCGGAATCGCCGCGATGGCCGGAGGCCCGCCGGCAAAGGCCAGGGGAAGCATGATGGCGCTGGCCAAGATCATCACGCCAGTGCCGGCCACCAGGGGGTCGCCGTCGGGGCGGTGGCGGGCGACGATCGTATTGACGGCGTAGCAGACCGCGCCGCCCAGCACCGAAAGCTCGGACAGGAGCGCGGTGCCGCCGACCTCGAGCTCGAGCAAGGCGTCCGGACCCACGAGCGCCACGATGCCGATGAAGCCGAGGACGAAGCCGGCGAGCCGGACGGGGCTGAGCCGTTCGCCAGCGACGAAGAAGTGCGCCAGCACCAGCGTCGTCAGCGGCATGATCGCCATGA
>JAOUCL010000171.1 GCA_029859805.1 Rhodospirillales bacterium
CGGATGGCCGAGCAGGGCACCTTCGACAGCTTCAACGGTCACATTCCCAAGGGCAACGCCGCCGCCGGGCTGAGCTATCTGTACGAGAGCCTGATGACCGGAAGCGCCGACGAGCCCTTCACCATGTACGGGCTGCTGGCCGAGTCCGCGGAGTGGCCCGAGGACCGCTCCTGGGTAATCTTCACCCTGCGCCCCGAGGCGCGCTGGCACGACGGGAAGCCGGTCACGGTCGAGGACGTGATCTGGACCTTCGAGACATTGATTACCATGGGCAATCCCGGATACCGCTTCTACTACGGCAGCGTTGCCGGCGCCGAGCAGGTCGGCGCGCGGCGGGTCAAGTTCACCTTCAAGGAGGCCGGCAACCGGGAACTGCCCTTGATCATGGGGCAGCTCGATATCTTGCCCAAGCATTACTGGGAGGGGCGCGATTTCGAGAAGACGACGCTGGATCCGCCGCTCGGCAGCGGATCCTACCGCGTCGGCGCGTTCGAGCCGGGCCGCCACATTACGATGGAGCGGGTCGAGGATTATTGGGGCCGGGACCTGCCGGTCAACCTCGGCCTCCATAACTTCGACAGCATCCGCTACGAGTATTTCCGGGACGACACGGTGACCCGCGAGGCGCTGAAGAGCGGCGACATCGATTTCCGCGCCGAGAACCAGGCCAAGGCCTGGGCTCTGGACTACGACGTGCCGGCGGTGCGCGAGGGTTGGCTGAAGCGCGAGGGGATCGTGCACAGACGCACGACCGGCATGCAGGCCTTCACCATGAATACGCGCCGGCCGAAGTTCGCCGATCCGCGTGTGCGCCGCGCGCTGGCCTATGCCTTCGACTTCGAGTGGACCAACCGAAACCTCTTCTTCGGCCAGTACACCCGCACCGAGAGCTACTTCTCCAACTCGGACCTGGCCACCCGGGCGCGTCCCGAAGGCGAGGAGCTGGAGATCCTGGAACGCTATCGCGGTCGCATACCGGACGAGGTCTTCACCCGGGTCTACGAAGCCCCGGAGACGGACGGTTCGGGCTGGCCGCGCGACAATCTGCGCCGGGCCTTCGCCCTGCTCGAGGAGGCCGGCTGGGTGGTGCGAGACTTCGAGTTGGTCAAGGCCGAAACCGGCGAGCCGTTTCGCTTCGAGATCCTGCTGATCAGCCCGGCCTTCGAGCGCGTGGTCCTACCCTTCGCGCGCAACCTGAAGCGCCTGGGCATCGACGCGCGGGTGCGCCTGGTCGACCAATCGCAATACATCAACCGAATCCGGGCTTTCGATTTCGACATGTTCATTAGCAGCTGGCCCCAGTCGGAGTCGCCCGGCAACGAACAGCGCAACTATTGGAGCAGCGCCGCGGCGGACTCGCCCGCGGCACGCAACTACGTTGGCATCAAGGACCCGGTGATCGACGAGTTGATCGAGCTGGTCATCACCGCGCCCAGTCGGGAAAGCCTGGTCGCCCGGGTCCGGGCGCTCGACCGGGTGCTGCTCTGGGGGCACTACGTCATCCCCAACTGGCACCTGAGGGTCGACCGCATTCTTTACTGGGACAAGTTCAGCCGCCCGGAGGTGACGCCGCACCGCGGCACCGCGATCAACTACTGGTGGTTCGATGAGGCCAAGGCCCGCGCACTGAAACAGCGCCGCCGGACGGAGGCGGCGGCCCGATGACGGAACAGGTCTTGTCGGTGGTCGGGCCAAAGGCCCGTTGCAGAGAACAACCTCTCGCGGCTAGGGGAACCTGACACTTATGCTCGCCTATATCATTCGCCGGCTGTTTCTGATCGTGCCGACCCTGCTGGCGATCATGGTGATCAACTTCGTGGTCATCCAGCTCGCTCCGGGCGGCCCGGTCGAGCAGATGATCGGCCAGCTGACCGGCCAGGGCGTGCTCGCGACCGAGCGCATTACCCGGACCGGCACCGGCGAGCTTCAGGCCATGCCGGGCGCTCAGGACGTCTCCAGCAAGTACCGCGGCGCCCAAGGCCTGGACCCGGAGTTCGTCAAGGAGTTGGAGCGCCTGTACGGCTTCGACAAGCCGCTGCACATTCGCTTCGTCGAGATGATCGGGAACTACGTCATGTTCGATTTCGGCGAGAGCTTCTTCCGCGACCGCAAGGTCGTCGATCTGGTGATCGAGAAGATGCCCGTGTCGATCTCGCTCGGCATCTGGACGACGCTCTTGGTCTACCTGATCTCGATTCCTCTGGGCGTCGGCAAGGCGGTACGCGACGGCTCGCGCTTCGACATATGGACGAGCGTGGTGGTCGTCATCGGCACCGCCATTCCAGGCTTTCTCTTCGCGATCATGCTGGTCGTCGTCTTTGCGGGCGGGAGCTATTTCGATTGGTTCCCCTTGCGTGGCCTGGTCTCGGAGAACTGGAGCGAGCTCGGTTGGCCGGACAGGATCGCCGACTATTTCTGGCACATGGCCCTGCCGATCGCGGCCATGGTGATCGGCGGCTTTGCCGGGCTGACCATGCTGACCAAGAACTCCTTCCTGGACCAGATCAACCAGCAGTACGTGACCACGGCCAGGGCCAAGGGTCTGACCGAGGGCAGGGTGCTCTATGGCCATGTGTTCCGCAACGCCATGCTGATCGTGATTGCCGGCTTCCCGAGCGCCTTCATCTCCATCCTGTTCACCGGCGCGCTGTTGATCGAGGTCATCTTCTCGCTCGACGGGCTGGGGTTGCTCGGCTTCGAGGCAGCGATCAACCGGGACTATCCGGTGATGTTCGCCACCCTCTTCTTCTTCTCCCTGCTCGGCCTGCTCATGAACCTGGTCGGCGACTTGATGTACACGGTGATCGATCCGCGCATCGACTTCGAACGCCGGGAGGTGTGAGGTGAGCACCGCCCTGGTCCGCAAGGAACGCTTCCTGGGCCTAAAGGTCTCGCCGTTGAACCGGCGACGGCTGCATAATTTTCGTGCCAATCGGCGCGGCTTCTGGTCGCTGTGGGTCTTCCTGGCGCTGTTCGGCCTCAGCCTGGTCGCCGAGGTGATCGCCAACGACAAGCCGGTGCTGGTCTATTTCGACGGCGCATTCTACACGCCGGTCCTCAAGACCTATGCCGAGACCGAGTTCGGCGGCGAGTTCCTGACCGAGGCCGATTACCGCGACCCCTACGTCGCGGATCTGATCGACCAGCGCGGCTGGATGGTCTGGCCGCCGGTCCGCTACAACCACCGCACCGTCGCCTGGGATCTGCCAGTGCCGGCGCCGGCTCCACCCAGCGCCGAACACTGGCTGGGCACCGACGATCAGGCCCGCGACCTGGTGGCGCGGCTTATCTACGGCTTCCGAATTTCGGTCCTGTTCGGCCTCGTTCTGACTTTCTTCAGTTCGATCGTCGGCGTTGCGGCCGGCGCCGTGCAGGGCTACTTCGGCGGTTGGACCGACCTGCTGTTCCAGCGCTTCATCGAGGTCTGGTCGGGTCTGCCGATCCTTTATCTGCTGATCATCATGGCCAGCGTCGTCGAGCCCAACTTCTGGTGGTTGCTGGGCATCATGCTTCTGTTCAGCTGGATGAGCCTGGTCGGCGTGGTGCGCGCCGAGTTCCTGCGCGCGCGCAATTTCGACTATGTGCGCGCGGCCCGGGCGCTGGGCGTGAGCGACCGGGTCATCATGTTCCGCCATGTGCTGCCCAATGCGATGGTCGCCACCTTCACCTTCATGCCGTTCATACTCTCGGGTTCGATCACGACCCTGACGGCGCTCGACTTCATCGGCTTCGGCCTGCCGCCGGGCTCGGCCTCGCTCGGCGAGCTTTTGGCCCAGGGCAAGGCGAACCTGCAGGCGCCCTGGCTGGGGCTGACGGGCTTCGTCACGATCGCGGTCATGCTGAGCCTGCTGATCTTCATCGGCGAGGCGGTGCGCGACGCTTTCGACCCGCGCAAGCTCTTCGCCGGTGCGGCGCCGCCCGAAGAGACCGGGCCGGCGCCGGAGGCCGGCGGAACACCCGAACCCGTTCCGGCAAGGGGGGCCGAATAGATGGCCGAGACGTTGCTCAGGATTGCCAATCTCGGCGTCACCTTCGACATGGCCGGCGGGGCCGTGGAGGCGGTCAAGGGCGCCTCCTTCGCGATCGACAAGGGCGAGACCGTGGCGCTCGTGGGCGAGAGCGGCTCGGGCAAGTCGGTGACCGCGCTCTCGATCCTCCAGCTGCTGCCCTATCCGCTGGCCCGCCACCCGGCCGGCAGCTCGGTCCGCTTCAAGGGGCGCGAGCTGATCGGCGCGAGCGAAGAGGTGTTGCGCGACGTGCGCGGCGACGAGATCTCCATGATCTTCCAGGAGCCGATGACCTCGCTCAACCCGCTGCACAAGGTCGAGAAGCAGATCAACGAGACGCTGATCCTGCACAAGGGCCTCGCCGGCGAGGCGGCGCGCGCGCGCACGCTCGAGCTGCTCGACCTGGTCGGCATCCACGAGCCGGAGAAGCGCCTGGCCGCCTATCCGCACGAGCTCTCGGGCGGCCAGCGCCAGCGGGTGATGATCGCCATGGCGCTCGCCAACGAGCCGGACCTGCTGATCGCCGACGAGCCGACCACTGCGCTCGACGTCACCATCCAGGCGCAGATCCTGAAGCTCCTGAAGGAGCTGCAGCAGAAGCTCGGCATGGCCATGCTGCTGATCACCCACGACCTGTCGATCGTGCGCAAGATGGCCGACCGGGTCTCGGTCATGACCCGCGGCGAGATCGTCGAGCAGGGCGATGTCGAGGACATATTCGAGCAGCCCAAGCACCCCTACACCCAGAAGCTGCTGGCCGCCGAGCCGAGCGGGGAGCCGCTGAGCGCCGCAACCGATGCGCCGACGGTCATGGAGGGCGCGGACATCAAGGTCCACTTCCCGATCAAGGCCGGCGTCCTGAAGCGCACCGTCGACTACGTGCGCGCCGTGGACGGCATCTCGGTCACGGTCCGCGAGGGCCATACCGTGGGCGTGGTCGGCGAAAGCGGCTCGGGAAAGACGACGCTCGGCCTCGCCCTATTGCGCCTGCTGTCGAGCAGCGGCGATATCCGCTTCAAGGGCGCGCGCATCCAGGACCTCAAGTCCAAGGCGCTCAGGCCGTTGCGCCGGGAGATGCAGGTGGTCTTCCAGGATCCCTACGGTTCGCTCAGCCCGCGCCTGTCGATCGGCCAGATCGTCGAGGAGGGCCTCAAGGTGCACGACCTCGGCCGCTCGGCGGAGGAGCGCGAGGCCATGATCGTCGCAGCGCTCGAGGAGGTCGGCCTCGACCCGGACAGCCGCCACCGCTATCCGCACGAGTTCTCCGGAGGCCAGCGCCAGCGCGTCGCGATCGCCCGGGCGATGGTGCTCAAGCCGCGCTTCGTGGTGCTGGACGAGCCGACCAGCGCGCTCGACATGTCGGTCCAGGCGCAGATCGTCGACCTGCTGCGCGCGCTGCAGGAAAAGCACCGCCTGGCCTACCTCTTCATCAGCCACGACCTCAAGGTGGTGCGCGCGCTGGCCGACGAGGTGATCGTCATGAAGGACGGCCGGGTGGTCGAACACGGCCAGGCGGAGCAGATCTTCGACGCGCCAGCGGACCCCTACACCCAGGCGCTCATGAAGGCCGCCTTCGAGCTCGAAGCGGTTGAAAGCGGCGTGGTCAGCATGTAACAGAGCGCCATGGCGCTGCTGTTCAAATCCGAGATCGACCGGGCCGACCTCTGGGCGGAGGCCCTGCGCGGCTGCGCCCCCGACCTCGAGGTCCGAGTCTGGCCCGAGGCCGGGGAGCCGTCGGAGATCGAGTACGCCCTGGTCTGGAAGCCGTCCCAAGGCCTGCTCAAGAGCTATCCCAATCTGAAGCTGATCTTCTCGCTGGGCGCCGGGGTCGACCACCTGACCTCCGACAGCGAGCTGCCCGAGGGCGTCCCGGTGCTGCGCATGGTCGAGCCGGGCCTGACCGCCGGCATGACCGAATACGTGGTCATGAGCGTGCTGATGCATCATCGCCGGATGGTGGACTACGCCGGCATGCAGCGCGACCGTGTCTGGGAGGTTCTGCCGACGCCGCTCGCAGCCGACCGCAAGGTCGGGGTCATGGGCCTGGGCGTGCTCGGCGCCGACGCCGCCGGGGCGCTGGCCGGCCTCGGCTTCGACGTTGCCGGCTGGAGCCGCTCGCCCAAGTCGGTCCCCGGCGTCGCCGCGTTCCACGGCGCCGAAGAGTTCGAGCCCTTTCTGGCGCGCAGCGAGATCCTGGTCTGCCTGCTGCCGCTCACCGCGGAGACCCGAGGCATCCTGAACGCCCGCACCCTCGCCCAGCTGCCCCGCGGCGCGGCACTGATCAATGTCGGTCGCGGCGAACTGCTGGTCGAGGACGACCTGTTGCCGGCGCTCGATGGGGGGCAGGTGGCAGCCGCCACCCTCGATGTCTTCTCATCGGAACCGCTCGCCTCGGAGCACGCCTTCTGGACCCATCCCCGAGTCATCATGACCCCGCACTGTGCCTCGATCACGGTGCCGGACAGCGGCGCCCGGGCGGTGGTCGAGAACATCCGCCGGTTCGAGGCCGGCGAAGCGCTGCTGCACGTAGCGGACCTCGGTCGGGGCTATTGAGCGGCGGCGGTCGCCAAACGGCCCGCCCGTAGGAACGGGAGACGAATAGATGACCAACGCCGATCCCACACCCGGCACAGATGGCCGGTCCACGGCAAACGACCCCGCGGACGCCAAGATGGCGAACCTGATCTATATTCTCTACTTGGCTAGCCTGGTTCTCGGCCTCACCGCGATAATCGGCATCGTCATGGCCTACATAAACCGGGGCGAGGGCGCGCACTGGGTGGACAGCCACTACGGATTTCAGATTCGCACCTTCTGGATAGGGCTGCTTTTCTCCGTGATCGCGTTCATCACGCTGCCCGTGTTTGTGGGTTATTTCGTCTTCTTATTCCTGCTGTTCTGGTGGATCATCCGCTGTGCCAAGGGCATGATGTACCTGTCGCGGGAACAGGCGCACGCCAATCCGACCAGCTGGATGTTCGGCTGATACGGCGCCAGCGCCGAAGATCGCCGGGTTTACACCGTCTCCGCCAGATCGGCGGCCATGTCGGCGAAGTCGCGCAGGAAGACCGCCCCGGCGACAGTGCGAGAGATGATGACGCTGCGCCGGTCGCCCTTGTCTCTCATACGCTTGACGAAGCCGAGCGCCGAAAGACGGTCGAGCGCCCGTGTCACGGCCGGTTTCGATATCTTGAGCCGGGCCGCGAGGCCGCGCACGGTGTGCGGCGGCGGCCCGAGATAGACGTGAAACAGCAGCGCGAACTGACGGGCGGTGAGGTCGGGCAGGTCCCGCTCGAGCGTGGCCACCATGACCCGATGCCAGAGGTTCATCGCATGGATGTGATTCAGTTCCACGAGCCGGGCTCGTTATCGTTCCGGTTGCGCAACGAATCTTGCCCGATTCGCGCGTGGCCGGCAAGAACCGGCGCGCCGCCGGTGGCGGACCCGGTCGGCGGACCCGGTCGGCGGATCCGGTCGGCGGACCCGGGCAGCAGGCCGGCCGTCCCGCCCGCCTCGCCGCCTATCTCACGGTGATGACCGTGCACTTGGCGAGGCTGGCCACCTTGTGCGACACGCTGCCCAACAGCAGGCCCTCCAGGTCGCCATGGCCGCGCCCGCCGATGACGATGGCGTCATAGTCGCCCGCCTCGGCCGTCTTGACGATGACCCGCGCTGGCTGGCCGGTCTTGACTTCCGTCTTGGCGTCGCTCACCCCGGCGGCGCGGGCCGCGTCTTTCGCCTGCTGCATCACCTGCTCGGTATATTCGTCCAGCACGTACTGCGGCTCGCCGGTCAGGTGCTCGATTTCCATATAGCGTTTCGCCTCTTCGCTCATCCTGAGCTCTTTGGTGACCGTCAGGAACGTGAGCTTGGCGTCCAGCTGCTTTGCCAGCTGGCCGGCTACCTTGGCGGCCTCCAGCGCGTGCTGCGAGCCGTCGACGGCGCAGAGAATCTTGCTGAACATGGCCTCCCCCTTCGCGTGTTGCGATGCGAGCCTAACACAAGGCGCGGGCGACGCTAGGTTTCGCGACGCCGATCCTCAGGGTTGGCCTGCACTCGCTGCTCGATCAGCGTGTAGACCGCGCGCAGGCTCATGGCCTCGCCGCCGACCGGCCGGCCCGGCCGGGCGCTGCGGTTCCAGGCCATAAGGTCGATATGCGCCCAGGGCGTTTCGGGGCCGACGAACTCTGCCAGGAACAACGCCGCGGTGATGGCCCCGGCGTAGGGGCCCTCGGAAACGTTGTTGAGATCGGCCACCTTGCTGTCGAGCAGCTGGCGATACGGCCGGTGCAGCGGCAGGCGCCAAAGCGGGTCGTGCTCGGCCGTTCCGTGTTCGAGCAGCTCGGCGGCCACGGAGTCGTCGTTGCAGAACAGCGCCGGCAGGTCGGCCCCGAGCGCTGTGCGTGCCGCGCCGGTCAAGGTGGCGAAGTCGACGATCAGATCCGGCTTTTCGCGATCCGCTTCGGCCAGGGCGTCGCACAGGATCAACCGCCCCTCGGCATCGGTGTTGCCGACCTCGACCGTGAGGCCCTTGCGCGTGGACAGCACGTCGAGCGGCCGGAAGGCGTCGCCGGAGACGCTGTTCTCGACCGCCGGAATCAGCACGCGCAGGCGCAGCGGCAATCCGGCCGCCATGATCATGCCGGCGACACCCAGCGCGTGTGCCGCGCCGCCCATGTCCTTCTTCATCAGCAGCATGGCGCTGCTCGGCTTGAGGTCGAGCCCGCCGGAATCGAAACACACGCCCTTGCCGACCAGGGTGACCCGCGGGCCCTTGGTGCCCCAGCGCAGGTCGACCAGGCGCGGCGCCCGGGCGCTCGCCCGGCCGACCGCGTGGATCGCGGGATAGTTCTTCTTGAGCAGCTGATCGCCCAGGGTGACGGAAACCCGGGCCTTGTGCGCGCGGGCCAGTTGCCGGGCCGCCCCGGCCAGTTCGGCCGGCCCCATGTCGCCGGCCGGCGTGTTGATCAGGTCGCGCACCAGGCGGGTGGCCGCCGTCGCGCGGCCGACCGCGGCCCGGTCCGCGCCCTTGGGCCAGACCAGGGTGGCGAAGCGCGGCTCGTCCTTTTTGTATCGACTGAAGGCATAGCTGCCGAGCGCCCAGCCGAGGGCCAGCTCCGTGGCGCGCCGCGGCGGCGGGGGCGGGTCGATCTTGTACACGCCGTGCGGCAAGGCAGACGGCAGGCCGGCACCGCCCCAGGGGCCCTCGCCGGGGTCGACCCCAGCCAGGATACGCTCGAGCACGCCCTCCGGTCCTGGCAGGAGGCACAGGCTGCCGGGCTCGGCGGTGAAGCTCGTGTTTCTGGCCCAGGCCGCGACGGGTCCGGGCTGTCCCTCGAGCCAGCCGTCGAGCTCCCCGGCGGCGAGCGGCGTAATCGGAACGGCACGTGGCCCGGCACGGGCCGTCAGGTGGTCGGGCATGAAGCGCTGCTCTCCCTTTTGCCGGCGCGGTAGGCGCCGGCCTTGGCTCCCAAAACTTGCGCGGCCCTCTCCTTTGCCGGTATATGGCCAGGATTCGTGACGCAGGAGGGCCCACGCATGGCCGAGTTTACCATCACCTTGGGCAACAAGAACTACTCCTCTTGGTCGCTGCGCGGCTGGCTGGCGTTGAAACAGACCGGCACGCCCTTCGAGGAGGCGGTTGTGCCGCTGGACCGGCCGGACTCCCGGGAAAGGATCCTGGCGGCGGGCCCGAGCGGCCGGGTGCCCGTGCTGCGCCACGGCGCGCTCACGGTCTGGGATTCGCTGGCGATCGGCGAATACCTCGCCGAGCGCTTTCCGGAATCGGGGCTCTGGCCGGAGGACGAGGCGGCCCGGGCGGTTGCCCGCGCGGTCACTGCTGAGATGCACGCCGGCTTCGCGGCCCTGCGGAGCCACATGCCCATGGACCTGCGCGGTCGCCACCCGGGACTGGGCCGGGGTCCCGGCGTTGCCGAGGACATCGCCCGCATCGATGCCATCTGGCGGGACTGCCGAGCGCGCTTCGGACGGGGCGGCGACTTCCTGTTCGGTGACTTCACCCTGGCCGATGCGGCCTTCGCGCCGGTGGCGACCCGCTTTGCCACCTATGACGTGGCGCTCGAGGGGCCGGCGGCCGCCTACCGGGACGCGGTTCTGGCCTGGCCGGCGCTCGAGGAATGGTCCGCCGCCGCCCGGGCCGAGCCCTGGGTCATTGAGTTTCCGGAGCTTCAGGCTCCAGGGCCTGCTCGCCGATGAGGCCGTGCTCGCGGTAGTAGCGCGCGGCCCCGGGATGGAGCGGCGCGCCGAGACCGTGAATCGCGGTCTCGAGGCGGATCAGCCGGCCCTTGGG
>JAOUCL010000172.1 GCA_029859805.1 Rhodospirillales bacterium
ACAGAGTTGCTTGATGCGCCAAGCGATTGCCCGGCACCAAGCGCTGCAGCGACAACGAGCGAAATCGCCGAGATCGCCGTAGTCAGAGTCGAGGGTCTCATCGCCATCTCCTTTCCCAAAGATGGGGCAGAAATCACCAAGCCCGAGAGGCCGGTCGCTGTCAGCGATGATTGCGGGCAAACGGACCAGGTGACTGCACCTGCCCCTTGTTCAGAACCGATCTCGAATCCGTCGTGTGGCCCCGGGAACAGGACCTTCGGAGGCGATTGCCTTGGAATGCACGCTCAAGAGATAGGGCAAGGCAAAGGGTTCTTCGCCATCGGTTAAGGGCACCAACGGATAAACGAGGTCACTGCAATCCTCGTCGGCCAAGGAGACCCGAAGCGTCAAGCGCCTGGGCCTGCCCTTGGGGTAGTCCAGAACGCAGGCCAGATGCGGGTCGCCGCCCCACCATCCCGGGTGTTTCGGCCGCTCCGCCCAGCAAAGCACGTTTTCGTGGGCGTCCAGGAGCTGAAGGCAGGTTCCTCCAGGTCCACTTTCGTCGTCGCAACCACCCTCTGACGCCGCAACCGAATGACTAGGTTCTTCGTGATCGCCATGACCTTTACCGCGGCTCTGGTAGATCGCCGCCCTTAACTCGGCGAAGAGGATCCGGTTGCCCGCGGCTACCAGGATGTAGTCGTCGAAGCCCTCGAGATCGCTTGCGCTGGATGCGGTGTGACCCAATACGCCGGCGACGGTGATTGGACCGTTGTTTCGGATCGGACCGGCCTGCGCCGCCCCGACCGTCAGTGCCGACAAACAGATCGCTGCTGCGAGATTGAGTTTTCTTGTCATATCGCCTCACTTTCTGACAGGTTGCTGCCATCGCAGGCGACTTGCGGTGTTATCGACCCACTCAACCCCTTTTGGCTGGCCAGGGCCATGACGTGCGTCAGGGTTGTCTTGCGTTCTGGTCATGGCAGGGTTGCAAGGACGTCAATGCAAAGATCCGATCGTCCAGCCCGCGTTTGCACTTTTCGCTTCGTGCCGCTGGCCAAGCTCTTGCCGATATGAAAACATTGAGCATGATCCCGTCCGGCCCGCAGTCCGACCCCAGCGCACAAGCCACAACCGGCGTCCAGTGCCAGGGCGTGCGGCGCTGAGGCTCACGCCATGCACCCCGCCTCCTCGGTGATCCTATTCACGACCTCGTCCGGCCTCGGCTACGGCCTGCTGTTCCTGCTCGGCATCGCCGTGCCCACGGGCTTGATTCCGGCCGAGCGCTGGCTCGGGCTCGCGGCCATGGGGCTGGCGCTCGGGGCGATCAGCCTCGGCCTGCTCGCCTCGACCTTTCACTTGGGCCATCCCGAGCGCGCCTGGCGGGCGCTCAGCCAGTGGCGCTCGTCCTGGCTGTCGCGCGAGGGCGTCGTCGCGGTGATGACCTACGTGCCGGCGGGGATCTTCGCCATCGGCTGGGTGATCTTCGAGACCGCGAACGACGCCTGGGCCCTGGCCGGCCTGCTCGCCGCGCTGGGCGCGCTGGTCACGGTCGTCTGCACCGCGATGATCTATGCCAGCCTCGAGACCATCCGGCAGTGGCATAACCGCTGGGTGGTGCCGGTCTATCTGGCCTTCGCGCTGATGACCGGCGCGCTGTGGCTGAGCGTCCTTCTGCACCTCTTCGGCCCGGGCGTGCTTTGGTGCGATCTGCTCGCCGCGGTCAGCGTGCTGCTCGCCTGGGGCCTGAAGCTCGTGTATTGGCGCGCGATCGACGGCGACACGGGCCCCAGCACGCCGGAGAGCGCAACCGGTCTGGCCGCATTCGGCACGGTGCGCCTGCTCGACCCGCCGCACAGCCAGGAGAACTATCTCCTGCGCGAGATGGGGTTTCGAATCGCCCGCAAGCACGCAGACAAACTGCGCCGGATCGCGCTTGCGGTCGGTTTCGCGGCGACCTTACTCCTTACAGTCGTCGCCCTGTTCGCGTCCGGTTGGCCGGCCGCTTCGGCCGCGGTGCTTGCGGCACTCTCGGGCAGCCTCGGCACCGCCGTCGAACGCTGGCTGTTCTTCGCCGAGGCGAAGCACAGCGTAATGCTCTACTACGGCGACCGCGCGGCCTAGACGGCCTTGGCCAAACCGGTCGCGGCGAATTGGCCCTAGCGCCCGGTACCTTCAACAATTGGTCTCGATGATGGGGAGGTAGACAGGGCAAGCAACATATCCAAATTCTGTTTCGGAGAGAGGCACCGCGGCGGGACCGCGAGCCTTGACTCAAGCAAAACGCGCCTGCCAAAGTCACAGGCGGCAAAACAACATCGGATAGGGCCGACGCGTGACGCGAGCGTCCAAGGCCCGTCATAGGGAGACTTCCAACATGCAAGACAAAACCAAACGAGACTCTTCCGGCGCAAAGACGCTCCGCGCGGCGCGCGACTTCAACCGCCGCTCGGTGCTCAAGGGCGCGGCGGCGGCCGGAGCCCTCGCGGCGCTCGGGCCCTACCTCCTCACCGAGGAGGCCAAGGCCGCGTCCGGCGAGCTCAAGGTGTTGATCTGGACCGGATACATTCCGCAATCGGTCCGGGACAAGTTCGAGGCGGACACCGGCGTCAGAATCAAGGTCACCAACTTCGGTTCCAACGAGGAACTGATCAACAAGATGAAGGCGACCAAGGGCCGCGGCTTCGACATCATCAGCCCGACGCTCGACCGCACACCCCAATGGCAGCCGCTCGGCCTGTTGCAGGGCTGGGACATGAACAGGGTTCCCGTCGACAAGGTGGAAGGCGCGATGATGAAGGCCTCCACCGAAGCCTGGACCTGGGACGGCAAGAACCATCATCTGCCCTACGTCTGGGGTACCGAAGCGATGTCCTGGCGCACCGACAAGTGGTCGCGGGAATACAAGGACCTGAGCTACGGCGACCTCTGGCTGCCGGAGATGAAGGGCAAGGTCCAGGGCCGGCCGCACTCCATGATGGCGGGCATCGGCCTCTACCTCGACCGCGTCGGCAAGGTGCCGTCCAACCGCATGCTCGACGCCTACAAGGACGAGGACAACATGCGCCGCATCTGGGGCGAGATCACCAAGTTCGCGGTCGAGCACAAGCCCTGGATCAAGCAGTTCTGGAACGACCACAATAGTCAGAAGAGCGGCTACATGCAGAACGGCGTCGTCATCGGCCAAACCTGGGACGGGCCGGCGATGGAGCTGAAGAAAGAGGGCAAGCCGGTGACCTACATGGCGCCGCAGGAAGGCGCCTTCACCTGGCTCGACGGCCTGGCGATTCCGATCGGCGCCAGGAACATGGATGCCATCTACGAATTCCTGAAGGTCATGTTCGTGCCGGAAGTGGGCGGCATGCTGGGCAACGAAACCGGCTACAACCCGGTTGCCATCGGGTCCTCCGACCACCTCAACGCCGCGTCCAAGCAGGCCTTCCAGGAAGCCTATCCGGGCGACGCGCTCGACAGGCTCTGGTGGTGGCCGGCCACGCCGGTCTGGTACGCCGCCGCGCGTGCCGAGTTCCGCGACAAGTTCGTCGCGGCCTGACCCGGCGGTCTCTCTTGCATGCCGGCGCCTCGGCCTTCCGGGTCGGGGCGCCGCCGCGGGATATTTCGGAGGGCCGGTCACCATCTAGGCGCTAGGGGACAGAGGAGCGGGGCAAGGGACAGATGAGCGCGGACGTCGAACTCGACCACGTAACGATTCGCTTTGGCGATTTCACGGCGGTCAACGATGCCAATCTGCGAATCGAGGAGGGGGAGTTCTTCAGCTTCCTCGGCCCCTCCGGCTGCGGCAAGACGACGATCCTGCGGGCGGTTTCGGGGTTCCTGGATCCCTCGGAGGGCGAGGTCCGCATCGGCGGCAAGAACATGTGGGGCATCGGTCCCAACAAACGGCCGACCGCGCTGATCTTTCAGAACCTCGCCCTGTTTCCGCTCATGTCGGTGGCGGACAACATCGCCTTCGGGCTCGAGGTTCGCGGCGTAAGCAAGTTCGAACGCCGCAAACGGGCCGACGAGCTCTTGAGCCTCATCGCGCTGTCCGATCAGGGCGAGAAACTGGTCACGGCGCTGTCCGGCGGACAGCGTCAGCGCGTCGCGATCGCCCGGGCCCTGGCCGTCGAACCGGAAGTCCTGCTGCTCGACGAGCCGCTCTCGGCCCTCGACCTGAAGCTGCGCCAGCACATGCGCACCGAGCTGAGGGCGATACAGCAGAGGGTCGGGATCACCTTTATCTACATCACCCACGACCAGGGCGAAGCGCTCACCATGTCGGACCGCGTCGCGGTCATGAGCGCCGGCGTAGTCCAGCAGATCGACAACGGGACCACGATCTACAACGACCCCGCGACGGCCTTCGTCGCCTCGTTCGTCGGCGAGAACAACCCATTCTCCGGCAAGGTGACCAAGGCCGACAACGGCTTCGCCGTAATCGACAGCAAGTTCGGGCCACTGCGCGGCCGGAACAACCAGGGTCTCAAGGAAGGCGACGACGCAATCCTCTTCATCCGGCCGGAGGCCCTGGTGCTGGCGAACGGCAAGGCGCAGTCGGAGAACGTCGTCGAAGCCGCGGTGGTCAACGAGGAGTTCGAGGGCCAGTTCGTCAAGATCTATCTCAAGGGCGAGGGTCCCAAGGACATCGGGCTGTCGGTCATCAACGACGCCAGCACTGAGCTTCCCGAGGAAGGGCAGACCACACGCATCGTTTTCGATCCCGATCGGGCCGTGGTGCTGCCGGTCGGAGAGATGGCCGATGAGTGATTTCATCGGCATCTTCCTGGCGGTCCTGCTGGCGATCCTGATTGCGCCGCACGTTCAGAAACATGCCGGTGCGATATTGTCGGGCGTCACGCGCATCAATTTCGTTCAACGCAACGGCGTCCTCATTTCCACGTACCTGATCGTCGCGGTCCTGACCTGGACAGTGGTCATGATCGTCCTGCCGCAGCTTTACATGATGGATTACTCGTTCCGTCACAATCTCCTGCCAAACGATATTGGCGGACCAAAGGATGTCCACACCCTCGAGCATTACCGCTATCTGCTTTTCGGCCGCCCAGGCGACGTGGAGCTGATGAACTGGCTGCACCTCAAGGTCTTCGGCCGGACGATCCTGGTCAGCGTGCTGATCACGCTCGTCGATTTCGCCCTCTGCTATCCGATCGCCTACTACATGGCCCAGGTGGCCAAGGGCGGTAAGGCCCGGCTTCTCGTGCTCTGTCTGATCCTGCCTTTCTGGGTCAACGAGATCCTCCGCGCGTTTGCCTTCCGCATCCTGTTCGGCACCGGCGGCGTCATCAACGTGCTGCTCGTCGGAATGGGGTTCGTCGACGAGCCGATCGACTTCCTGAAGGCGGATGTCGGGCTCTATGCCGGCCTCAGCTACGCCTACATTCTCTTAATGATCTTCCCGATCTACAACGCGGTCGAAAGCCTCGATCACAATCAGGTCGAAGCGGCGCGCGACCTCGGCTCGCCCTGGTGGCGCATCCACTACCGGGTGGTCATGCCGCACGCCAAGCCGGGCATCGCCTCGGGCTGCACCATGGTCTTCATGCTCTGCGCCGGCGCGCTCGCCGCGCCGCAGATCCTCGGCGGACCGTCCAGCCTCTGGTTTACCCAGATCATCTACCAGTGGTTCAACACCGGCGGCAACTGGCCGCGCGGCGCGGCCTACGCCTTCGTTCTCTTGATCATCTGCATCGTCTTCGTGATGGCTGTCATGCGGGTCTTCAATGTCAGGTTCGGGGAGATTGCAAAATGACCTCGAAAACCGTCATGAGGATCATGGTAGGTTTTTACATTCTCCTGTTCTTCGGCTACCTCTTCGGGCCCTTGCTCTTGATGGGGGCCTCCGCCTTCAACACCAGCACCTTTCCGCAGGTCGCGCCCTGGGAGGGCTTCACCGTCAAGTGGTTCGGCGCATTGCTCGCGAACAGCGCCATGGTCGAGGGCTTCTGGAACAGTATCTGGATCGGACTGGGCGTCATCTGTCTGGCGGTGCCGATCAGTCTGGCTGCGGCCCTCATGATGACGCAGGTTTACGAGCATGTTCGACCGTTCTATTACACCATCGTGGTCTCACCGGTGCTCATACCCGGTGTGATCCTTGGTCTTTCCACCGTTGTGTTCTGGGACAAGATCGGGGCGATGGTGGAGGCAGACTTCGATACCTCCTGGTTTTATGACGGAATGTTTCTGACGATCGTCGGGCAATCGACCTTCATTTCCGCCTACTGCATGCTGATCTTCCTTGCCCGGCTGCAGCGCTTCGACCGCAATCTGGAGGAGGCCGCCCTCGACCTGGGGGCCACCAATGTCCAGGTGTTCTGGAAGATCCTGATCCCCTTCCTGAGGCCGGCGATCTTCTCCGCAGCCGTCCTGGCGTTCCTGACCTCGTTCGAGAACTACAACACCACGGTCTTTACCATTGGGTCGGATAGCACCTTGACGACGGTCCTGTCCGGCCAGATCCGCTTGGGCACGAAACCCGACGTCAGCGCGCTTGCGGTCATCATCGTCGCAATCACCCTCGTCGGCGCGACCGTTCACGAGGTCATCCGCCGGCGCGAGATGGCCAGGGAAGAAGCGGCGCGTGAGGCGGCGAGGCGGGCCGAAATGGCGATAGACATGAAACTTGCCGCGACGCCGGCGGCGGCGTCCTAGCGCTCCGCAGCAAGGCGCCGACACAGCGGCAATGCGACGCTGGAGGAAATCTGGGTATGCCTCTGAAACTTAGCGTTTTTTTGGCGGCCTTGCTTGGCATGCTGATGGTCGCTGGGGCCGCCCGCGCCGCCTGCGAGGACGGCCAGGTGCTCAAGCTTGGCCAGACCTGCGAGATCACCATCAAATGGGGCTACGATCACTGGGTCAGGGCCGAGTTTCCCGACGACGGCAAGAGCTACATCGAGTTCGGCCACATCGAGGGCAAGTGCAACGTGTCTCTTTTCGGCCCTGCGGAAGAGACCACCCTCACCCCGGACCAGGCGCCGACCCGAAGCTCACAGCCCGGAGACTATCATCTGTTTACGCGCGCCATGACGATCGCGCGGGAAGCCTGCCGGTATAAGATCGCGGTCGATTGATCCAGGTCGCAAAACGATAGAAGCGGACCGGGACTGTGCCGTTTCCTGGCATCGGTTGGATGCGAGGTGGTCCAGTCCCGGTCCGTTTTCGTCAGAGCGTGCCCTTGAAGGCGGCGGCGGGCTTGAAGCCAACCGACTTGCTGGCCTTGATTTTCATCGTCTGGCCGGTCTGGGGGTTGCGTCCCATGCGCGCCGCGCGCTTGCGGACGCTGAACTTGCCGAAACCCGGGATCTGGATTTCGCCGGACCTCTTGCAGTCCTTCATGATGGTCTGGAAAACGTTTTCCACGGCCTCGCGGGCCGCGGTCTTGGTGCATCCGGTCACGTCAGCGATGACCTCTGCCAGATCGTCCTTACTGCTCATCTTGTCCCTCACTATGCAGATGTGACTTTCGGTTCGGTTCGGCCACCGGCCGAGCGGGCCCGCCCGTGACGGATCACAAGCACCGATAAGGCGGCCTTAAATAGCCAAGAACCACCAAATGGTGACTAAATGGTGAACTTACTTGGTTATTCTCGCTTACCGGATCTGGAGATGGTGGTCGCTCAGCCCCTCAACGAGGGCCTGGGCACCGAACACGATCGCCGGGATCGATGGAATTTCAGGCTGTTACCGCATCAACGGCACGACGGACGCGCGGATGCCCGGGTCACGACGTCTTGCCGAAGAATTCGCCGATCACCTCTTTCTTGGTATCGATCGACACATGGGAAAGCACCTTGAGCTTGCCCTGTTGGGTCCAGCTCATTTTCAGATAGATCGGGCTCTCCAGCCGCAGGATGTCCATGTACGGGCGGTAATGGGCGATATCCAGATAGCCCGTGGCCTTCCGCTCGGCGTGATCGCCGACCGGCTTCGGCGGCTCGCCGCCATTGTAGCGCTCGAAGATCATGATACCGCGGTTGGCGTTATCGTCGTCGTAGAGACGTACCGTGATATACGAATGGGCGTGTTCGCCTTCTTTTCTGGTTAGAACCTGGACCGTGTACCTGGTAATGGTGTGAACTGTTACCGGCATTCATCGTCCCCCCTTCGAGCGAAAGCTGCGCCCTTGATGTCTTCAAAGTACCAGAAACCGGCGGCGTTTGACAAAGACCGAGAGGACGTTCCGGCCCGCCGGCGCAAAGAAAACCTCGACCGGACGCGATCGTGACGAGGCCCAGGGTGGGACTTTACGAAAAATACCTGCTGCCGCGCCTGATGCACCTGTCGATGAAGAACAAGGAGGCGAGCCGGCACCGCAAGCGCATCATCCCGGCGGCCCGGGGCCGGGTTCTCGAGGTCGGCGTCGGGTCCGGGCTCAACCTGCCGTTCTACGGCAGCGAGGTCAGGTCCGTGACCGGCGTGGATCCCTCGGCGGAGCTCCTGGCCATGGCGCGCAGGCACGCCCCCGACCTGCCGTTCGAGGTCGAGTTCCACGCGCGCGGGGCCGAACGGCTCCCCTTCGACGACCGGAGCTTCGACAGCGTCGTGAGCACCTGGACGCTCTGCACCATCCCGCGGGCCGGCGAGGCCCTCGAGGAGCTCCGGCGGGTGCTCAAGCCGGACGGCGAGCTTATCTTCATCGAGCACGGCTTGTCGCCGGACACGCGGACCGCCCACTGGCAGAGCCGCCTGAACCCACTCTGGAACCGCTGTGCGGGCGGGTGCCACCTGAACCGGCCGATCGACCGGATGATCCGCGCGGCCGGCTTCAGGATCAAGCGCCTGGAGACCGGCTATCTGATCCAGGGGCCGCGGCCCATCACATTTCACTTCCAAGGACGGGCCGGACCGGGTTGACCCGGCCGCCGCCGGCGGCCCCCCATCCTTCGACAGGCTCAGGATGAGGATGGCTATTTGTTGCAAAAATGGAACCTCATCCTGAGCTTCCTCATCCCGAGCTTGTCGAGGGACGAAGGATGAGGAGTGCCCGAAGGGCGCGTCTCGGACAGCGCCAAACACACCGATCCCACATGCGATTCCCCTGCCCCGTCGAGGGGGAAGGCTTTCCTGCCTTTCAACCGATTGCCCGGCGGCCGGCGGCAATATCCCTATTCCCGGTGTAAGTATCGATGGTATATTCGCCGTCGGTTCCTCGGCCCACGACGCAGCCCGCCCGGAGGCGCGGATCATGACGCTTTTCCAGGAGATCAGTTCGACCAGCCACGACCTCTCGACACCGGACCTGCTGCGGCTCCTGATCGAGGAGACGTTTCCGGGCAAGACAGTGGTGACCGCGTCGCTGAGGGCGCGCAGCGTGGTGGTGCTGAAGCTGGTCGCCGACATCGACCCGGCCACGCCGGTGGTCTTCTGCCGTCCCGGCAAGCTCTTTCCGGAAAGTGTCGAGTATCGGGACAAGCTGGTCGAACGGCTGGGTCTCACGAATATCCTGGAGTCCCGCGGGGGCGAGGTCGACGTGCGTCCCGGCGACGACGACCACTACGAAAACATGTGGGCCGAATACCTGACCGGCCTCGGCCGGGTCCACGAGATCGTGCACCTCAACGACACCCTGGCGCCCTACGATTGCTGGATCAGCGCGGTCTATCATTTCGCGCGGTCGCCGCACGCGCACCACAGGGTCGACGTCGAAGGGCGCTTGATCCGGGTCGATCCGCTGATCCGCTGGATCCGGGTCGACGTGCGCCAGTTCATGCGCGAGCACGACCTGCCGTTCCACCCGCGCGCCGCGGGCCGCAGGGCCGGCCCGCCGCGCGACGAGGCCCCCTGCCCGCCGACCTATCATTTCTGAAAGGCTATTGCGCCGATTCCGGCCACCCTCGTGGCAGGGGAATCGCATGTAGGCGCGGTGTGTGTTTCGCGCCCTTCGGGCGCTCCTCATCCTGAGCTTCCTCATCCTGAGCTTCCTCACCCTGAGCTTGCCGAAGGGCGAGGGACGAAGGATGAAGATCCACCGGAGGCGGTGTCTCGAAGCATGGCAGCGGCGTGGCGGCATCCGCGATTTGGCAGAAGTCCTTCAGGTCGCTCCCATTTCGGCCCGAGTGGCGGCGATGGCCTCTTTCAGGACCGACTCCCGCAGCGAGACCGTGGGTTCGTTGAACAGGACGTTCTTGAGCCAGTCGAAGCCGAGCTTGAGCAGCACGATGTCGTCGAACTTCAAGACCTCGAAGGCCTCGGGGTCGATCTCGTAGACCTGCAGGAACTTGGTCTCGAAGACGAACCGGCGAAAGGCGTCCACGTCGGTCGAGACCATGTAGAACATC
>JAOUCL010000451.1 GCA_029859805.1 Rhodospirillales bacterium
CGGGGGCACAGATTTGAGCCGGGCCGACCTGTCCGGCGCGACCTGGACCGACGGCAAACGGGTCTGTGCCGAGGGCTCGGTGGGCCGCTGCAACTAACCAGGCTTCGGCTTCGGCTTTCCGCTTCGCGCCGTCACTCCGTTTCGGCCAGGCGTTTCAGGGCCTCGCCTTCGAGGCGATAGGGCAGCCAGTCGGCGACTTCGGCCACACCCAGCCTGTGGTAGAAGCCGCGCGCCGGGTTCTCCCGCAGCACCGAGAGGTCGAGCCGCGTGCAGCCGCTGTCCAGGGCGATGGACGCCAGGCGCGCCATGAACCGGCGGCCGAGGTTCCGGGCACGCGCCTTGTCGGCGACGTAGAGGTCCTCCAGATAGAGCCCCGGACGCCCTTCGAAGGTGGAATAATTATAGAAGAACAAGGCGAACCCGACCGCTTCGCCATCGACCTCCGCCAGCAGGCATTGGAAATAGGGATCTTGGCCGAAGCCGTCGCGCAGGAGGTCGGATTCCCCTGCGCGCACCTGCTCGAGCAGTCCCTCGTAGGCGGCCAGCTCGCGGACCAGCCGCAGGATCGTGCCCGCGTCCTCGGGACCGGCCGGGCGGATGACCGCGATTTGCCGCGTTTTCGCCATGGGCGCTACTGTAATGGTCCGCAACGTCGGCGCACAACGGGCCTTCCGTCCGACCGGCGTTCGGCGTTTAATGGCCGCCCCACGAGGATCCGCAAGGTATGCCCGACCGGCGCATTTCCATCAGACTCCTGCTCGATTCCCTGATTCGCTTCGGGCGCAACGATCAGGTCGTCCTGGCGGGCTTGGCCGTGGTGATCGGTCTGGCGGCCGGCGCCGCCGCCATCGGCTTCCGCCAGGGCATCGACTGGGTTCAGTGGCTGTTCTACGGCTTCGGCGGTGAGCGGGTCGCCACCCAGGCCGCCGAACTGCCCTGGTGGCGGCTGCTGCTGGCGCCGACGCTGGGCGGTCTTCTGATCGGCGTCTTCGTCTACCTTTTCATGCCCGACCGGCGCCCCCAAGGCGTTCCCGACGTGATCGAGGCCAACGCCCTGCATGGCGGGCGCATGTCCCTGACCACAGGCCTCAAGGCCGCGCTCGTCAGCGCCGGGTCGATCGGGGTGGGCGCTTCGGTCGGCCGCGAAGGGCCGGTGGTGCACCTGGGGGCCAGCCTGGGGGCCTGGGCGGCCCAGCGTCTGCATCTCGGCCGGTCGCTGTCGCGCACCCTCCTCGGCTGCGGCGTGGCGGCAGGGATCGCGGCCTCTTTCAACGCGCCCATTGCCGGGGTGTTCTTCGCGCTCGAGGTGGTAATTGGCCACTATGCGCTCACGGCCTTCGCGCCCATCGTGATCGCCGGCGTGACCGGCACCATCGTCAGCCGCGCCTACTACGGCGATTTTCCGGCCTTCATCCTGCCCGGCGAGCACGTCATTGCTTCGTTCCTCGAATTCCCGGCCTTCGCGCTGCTCGGCGTGGTCAGTGCCCTGGCCGCGATCCTCCTGATGCGCACGATCATGTTCACCGAGGACGCAATCAAGAGGACGGCCGTGCCGCGCTGGCTGTGCCCGGCGGTCGGCGGCCTCATGCTCGGGCTGCTCGCGATCTCCTATCCCCAGGTGCTCGGCGTGGGATACGAGGCGACCGACGCCGCCCTCTCCGAGCTCTACCCGCTCTGGCTCCTGCTCCTTCTGATCGTGTTCAAGACGGCGGCGACCGCGATCAGCCTGGGCTCGGGCTTTGGCGGCGGTATCGTTTCGCCGTCGCTGTTCATCGGCGCCATGGTGGGCGGCGCGTTCGGGGTCATCGCGACCGAAGCCTTTCCGCACCTCTCTTCCGGATACGGCGCCTATACCACCATCGGCATGGGCGCCGTGGCCGGGGCGGTCCTGGGCGCGCCGATCTCGACCATCCTGATGATCTTCGAGCTGACCAGCGACTATGCCCTGACAATCGCAGTCATGATCGCCACGGTGATCGCCAGCCTGATCACCCGGCAGGTCCAAGGCCATTCGTTCTTCACCTGGCTGCTGGAGCGGCGCGGCATCGCCATCAAGGGCGGCCAGGAAGTCGGCCTGCTGCGCTCCATCAAGGTCGAGGGCGTGATGGACCGGACCTACGACACGGTCGCCCCGGACACGCCGATCGCCCAGGTGCGCGAACGTTTGCAGCAGGCCCCCTGGGGCGAGCTCTTCGTGGTCGACGGGGAGGGCCGGCTGACCGGCACGATCATCTTCTCGGACCTGCACGAGGCCGCCTTCGACACCTGCCACGACGGGGAGTGGGTGGCGAGCAGCGTGGCCCGCGACCATCCGGCGGTGCTGCAGGTCGACGATGACCTAGCCACTGCGGTCGAGGTCTTCGGCGCCTCGGGCGAAGTGCACCTGCCGGTGGTCGCCGACGCCGAGGGCGGCCGAATGCTGGGCGTCGCCCATGAGCACGAGGTCATACTGACCTACCACCGCGCCCTGCAACAGCTCCGCGCCGAGGAACGCGGCGAGCTGTGACCTCTTCCTAGTAACTCCGCTTCAGTTTCAGATATTTGTAGCGGTCGCCGGAAGTGACCCCGATCTCGGCGAGCCCAGCGCCGCGCAGCACGGTGAGCGGCACCTCGACCCCCGCATTCCCGAGCGCCCAGACCTTACGGTAGAAGTCGGCCAGCGAGGTGACCGGGGCGCCCTTGACCGCGAGGATGATGTCCTCGGCCGCGACGCCCGCGTCGGCGGCGGGGCCATAGGAGGCCACGCGCCTGACGAAGACGCGGCCATGCATCTCTTCGGCGTAGATGCCGAGCCATGGCCGGGGCGCCTTGGCGGAACGGCCGCGCTCGAGCAGATCGGCGAGGATCGGCCGCAAGGCGTCGATCGGCACGAACATGTTGCCGGGCATGCGGCTGTCCACCACCGCGTCGGAGACGAGCAGGGAGCCGATGCCGAGCAGGCGGCCGTCCGGGCCGATCAGGCCCGCGCCGCCATAGGC
>JAOUCL010000173.1 GCA_029859805.1 Rhodospirillales bacterium
TGGGATACGCGCCAACATCGCCTCGAGAAAGGTGAGGCCCTGGGCTTCCACCCACCCGTCGGAGGCTGTCCGGGACGGTCCTACGAATATGTCGGCGGCAGCCAGGTAATCGGTCACTTCTCCTGCCTCGACCCAGCCGGTGAAAGCTACACGCTCGGCCACGCCTAGATCCTGCGCCAGATTCTGCATGGCCGGACGGTCTGGGCCCTCGCCAACGATCACCGCGCTCACGTCGGGCAGATCCGCGGCCAAGAGCGAAACCGCACGGATCAGGTCGGCGGCCCCCTTTTCCTCGACGACCCGGCCGACGAAAATCAGACAGGGACCGTTCCCGCGCCGGTACTTCCCCCGCAAATCCGCCGCCGGCCCTGGTCTTGCGTTGGAAACGCCCATGGGAATGCGGCAAATCTCTGACACGTCAGGAGCAATCTCGGCGACGGCGGCGGCGGTCGCGCTGCTGTTCACGGTGACGGCGTCGGCTCGCCGCAACGCGAACCGCTTGAACGCGCTAAGCACCCGGCCGCGCAGCGCGAAGACATCGCCCCCGTGGACGGTGGTGACGTGCGGAACCCCCAAAGGTCCGGCGGCCAGGGTACCCGTGAAGCCTTGCGGAAGAACCCAATGTGAGTTGAGAAGATCGTAGCGACCGCTCGCCAGACGGCGCGCCACGGCAAACCACTCGGCCAGAACAAACACGGGAACCTGAAGAGCCTTCGAGCGTTTCTTGCGCAGGTTCACCAACGCGCCTCCCTGGTAGCAAATGGTTTGCCAAGCCGCCGGCCAAAGGTAGCGAAAACGCTCCACATGGACCCCGCCCAAGGTCTCACGAATTCGAGCTCCCGGTGCGTGCGGCGCGAGAACATCGACCCGCCAGCCGAGGCTCTGTAGGTCCTGGGCCAAGTGCAGAACAAAGGGCGTGGTGCTGTCGCCCTCCCAACGGGGAAAATTCGAGGTCACCAAGAGAACTCGTCCTAGCTGTGCTAACTTGGTCGGGTTGTCGAAATCCAAAGAATGCGAAGGCAGAGTAGTTCGACCATGCTCGCCGCGATTTCCTCTTGAATGCCGGTATTTCAATGCAACCTCGGATTCCAAATCCAGGACCGAATAGCTCATGGCCATCAACTGAAAGGCGGCCGCGAAAAGTCCCCGTAGGCCAGCCTGAGGACAGTGGTTGCAGCCGCAGGCGTGTTGTCGGAAATCCCGCCTCGGCCCTCCGGCGTTGGCGCGTTGTGCCGACGTGATGAGTCCTCATCCAGGATACTCTTATCTATGATGAAGACGAATGTGGGGATAACACCCATGGTAAGTCGAAGGATGGGGTCGGGGGTTCGGGCAATGGCGGACGCGAGGGCGCCCGGCAGTTCGCGCCGCGCCGTGATTCGGAGCGCCTCGAGCGTTACCTCTGCGGCGGGCAGGCCACTCTCGGCAAGCATGCACAACAGAGTGCGCCGGCTTGGGGGAAAGCAGTCATATTGTTTGCCTCGACCGGCCAAACGGACATAGGCCGAGCGCATGCCTTCCGGAAGCCAGCTGAGCAGTGGTAGTCTGAAGTGGGGCTCGACAGGCGCCCAGCGATTTGGAGCCGCCAGGTAGAGGATCCCGTTCCTTGCCAGGACTCGCCTGATTTCGGCCAAGTGCTTCAGCTGCTCTTCACGAGGACCTATGTGCTCGATGACGTGGTTTGAAATGACGATGTCGAAGCTTTCATCGTCGAACGGAAGGCCGGCGCCTTCCACCAGCCGGAAGTCGAGGTCTCCGGTGCACCCGAGCTGACAAACCCGATCTACCGCAGCGACCCTGCCCGTCGGACCCACTATTTCTTGAAGATATTCGGCGATGAGGCCGATCCCCGTACCGATATCGAGAACACGCGCTCCGGTCAACTCGACCCGGCGTGACAGAATTTCCACGATCTTTGCGGCTTTCTTCAAGCGTGAGGAGCCGTCGCGCGACGCATGAGACTGCCGCTCCGTTAGTTCTCTTTGGCTCTTCATGGCCCGGTTGCCATGGCGCCAGAGGGCCCGAAAATCTTCCAGGGGCGGTTGGTCTTACTTCGAGGATGTCTTCGAAGAGCGTTTGGGGTCACTTCTATCGTGCTCTCCTTTCTGAGGTTCTAGTTGCCAGTCACGAGCCAATTGTTCGACCTCGGCCATTTGCTCGGTGACCGCTGCACGTGCTGGCGTTCTAGGCGATTCCGCCTGTTGCGCCAGCTCCAGCCTGCGCACCTTCTCGAGGGTCATCTCGATGAGCTGGCGGTTGAAGTTCACGAGGTCCGCCACCAGGCCGATCAGCAGGGTCATGAATCCGATCACGACCAATACGCCGCCGAGCACCAGGGACTGGATGTGCCCCTCGCCGTCGCCGGTCATATAGAGGTAGACGAAGCGCAGGATGGGCAGGGCGCCTGCGGCCGACAGGGTCATGCCGAGGTAGAAGAACAGGCGCAGCGGCCGGTACATCGAATACATGCGCACCATCGTGACCAGCGAGTGCCTGATGAACCCCGGAATGCTCTTGAACAGCCGCGACTTGCGCGTCTTGGCGTTGGTCCCGACCGGCACGGCGACGATGGCCATCTGCTTGCGGCCGGCTTGAATCAACATCTCGATGGTGTAGCTGAAGGACGAGACGATGTTGAGGTGAAGCGCCGCTTCGCGCGATATGGCGCGGAAGCCGCTCACCGCGTCGGGCACGTCGGTGTGCGACAGCTGCCGGACCACGAAGCTGCCCAAAGCCTGAAGCAACTTCTTGCCCCACGAAAAATGCGCCACCTTCGCGGTCTGCCGGTCGCCCACCACGATATCCGCCTCGCCGGCGAGGATGGGCGCAATGAGCCGCGGGATGTCGGCGCCGGCATACTGGTTGTCGCCGTCGGTGTTGACGATGATGTCCGCGCCCAGCGCGAGGCCGGCCTCGATGCCGGTACGGAAGCTGCGCGCGAGACCCATGTTTGCCTTATGGCGAACGACGTGGTCGATACCAAGCTCCCGGGCCAGTTCGGCGGTGCCGTCGGTCGAGCCGTCGTCGACGACCAGAACCTCGACCTGATCCACGTCCGCGATCTGGCGCGGAATGTCGGCCAGGGTCTGGCGCAAGGTCTCCGCCTCGTTGAAGCACGGAATCTGGACGATCAGTTTCATCGGCCGAGTCCTTGGGCGGCGGGCGCGAAGGCCCGGCCGAGCGCGCGTGACTGGGTCCGGCGGCTGCCGTCATGAAGGCGCTGCCGGCCGGAAAGGTTAATATCAACGGGTTAACAACACCTTGCATCGCCGGGTCAGTGGCGACCCGGCCCACGTCCCGGTCGTCCAGCCTGCGGAACCGCCTAACTCGCCGGGGTCGGCTGCGCGGCCCGTGAGCGTCTTCGCAATTGAATTAGTGATCCCAGGTGGTTCTCGAAGAGTATCACCTTGGCGAACGGCTTGAGCAGTCTGCGCCTACCGACCGCTCGTTCCATGACCGGATCGAGCCAGACATAAACTGGTCGCGAGGCCTCGAGGTGGAACCGTGCCAAGGGCTGAAAATCGCGATAGTCGTCATATGTGGGGACCGCGATCCTGACCCGCTGGTGGGACAGCAGGCCATAGTACCAGTCGCCGCTGGTGGCGAAGATGACCGAATCGGGCTCGATTAAGCCGGCTATGGTGTTGGACAACTCGGCGCGTTCGCTGCGCAACTGATAGGCCCTCGGCAGGTCGTAGGTGAAGGCGACCATGGCCGCCCAGATCAGGCTGACCGAAAGCGCCGAGAGGGTTGCGCCGCGCAACCGGACCCGGCCTTGGCCGCGTGTCAGCGCCGAGCCCAGGGCAAGCGCCAAGACGACAAGGGCAAGCGCCATGGGAAACGATAGAATGACGCCTTCCTGCTGCTCCAAGGGCAGGTCCCGGCTTGCAACGAACAGCAGGTACAGAGCGCTGGTCCCGAGGCCGGCGAAGATCGCGGCGCGATGCCACGCAGCTGGTAGATCCTCGGTCAATTCTCGCCAAGCATAAGCCGTCAGGAGGGAGGTGAACGGGAATATGGGCAGAAAGTATCTGAGGTTCAGGACCATTCCTCCGTGCCACGCGAAGAAGGCGTATACGCCGATGTAGGTTGCCGGCACGAGGCATGCCACTCCGAGGGCCAGAGTGTCCCTGCGGCCGCTCAGCAGCTGGGCCAAGGGCAAGACCATCACGACCAGGTAGGGGCAGCTTTGCAGCAAGGCTTTCTTCAGGCTGCCGAAATATACCATGCCGCCACCGGCGCTGCGCGACAGTTCCATTTCCCTGATTTCGAGGCCGCGGATCCGGAAGTCGAAGAGAAGCTGATAGGTCCCGTTCGCCAAGCGCGACACCATCTGCCATCCCGTCGGCGTCAGAGCCAGGGTAACCAGAAGCAGCGTTCCGCCCAGCGCGCACTCGAGACGGTGAGAGGCCACCCATGTCCGGACAGAAGGACGGGTTGCGGTCCAAAGCGCCACGGCGACCACGCTACCCAGAAATAAGATGGGAAGGTAAGACGCAATGACCGAGGCATTACCCGGACCCGACACGCCATAGGAAAAGGGATTAGCGGTGCCGAACTTCACGTAGTTTGTCGCCGCCAGGACAGCCAGTCCCGGCACCGTAGCGATGCAGGTTGCCAGGATGAGCCGGGGACGCCAGGGGGTCACGAAGGTAAGCGGCAAGAGCAAGGCGGGCAAAACGAAGATTACGTCCAGACGCACGCCAGTGCCGAATCCCGCGACCAGACCCGCCGCCGCAGCCAGCGCGACGGACTTGCGCGGATCCGCCGTCTGAAGGGCCGTCACGGCGGCGTAGAGGGCTCCGGTGGCGAACAGCATCGACAGGGCGTGGGGCCAAGCGGCCTGCGAGTATTCCCAGGCGAAGGTCCCCAAGATCAGAATCAGGCCGGCGTTGAGCGCCAGATCGGCGTCGCGAAAGAGTGTGCGCCCGAGCATCAGGGTCAGGCAGACGACCCCTAGAAAGGCAAAGGCATTGAGGACGTAGAGGCCCTTATAGCCGACCAGCAGGTAGAAGGGAGCGGCCAGGAGCGTCGAGAGATAGGGGTACGAGGGGATGAGTTGGCCTTCATGGACCCGCAGAGCCGGGAGCACGAGTTCGGGCGAGGGGAACTCCTCATAGCCGTTCCAGACATGGAGATCGCCTCCGGCCGAGAAGCTCCGCGCCATCATGTGGTAGACCCCCTCGTCCACACTGAGGTGTCCGCCAGGAGCGAAGAACAACGAAATGACGAGCGTGAGTGCAAGGAGGAATAAGAGGACCGCGGATTTGAGGCCGAACCATTGCTGTTCTGGTTTGAGTAACAACGCCAGAGTCATGGAATCAATGGTCCGCGCGAGGTCGGTACGCCGGGCAGACGGAGGCAAGTCCCGCCGGCCCTGGCGGACCCTGTTCCACAAAGGTAAAGAATGCAAAGGTAAAGAATGGCATAACGGGACCGCCCGGGACGCGGCACTGGGGCGGCCCGTTAGCCCCGCGGTGCCGGCGGCACTCCCTTCGCAGCCGGCTCGCGCACCTGCACCAGCGAGCCGAGGCGGTGTTCGTAAAGGGTCTCGGTGCTCAATGCATGAAGCAGGTGCCGTTTCTCGACCGTCGCAGCAAAGCTCCCGTCGAGCCAAAGGTAGACCGGGCGTCCTGCCTCGAGGTGGTAATCGACCAGGGGTCGGAAGTCCCGGTAGTCGTCGAGACTGGGCGCGGCAAGTCTCACCTGCGGTTGTTCGAGAAGGCTGAAGAAGTAGCTTCCATGGGGAACGAACACTATGGAGTTGGGTGCGACGAAAGGAACGATCTCGCGCGCGAACTCGATCTGCTTCGTGCGCCAGTCGTAGGTGCGCGGCGCGTCGTGGAGCAACCCGACCATCCCCGCCCAGACCAGGCCGACCACAAGGGCGGCGGCAGCGGCGCCCCGAAGGTTAGGGCCCGCCTTGACGCCCAGATGGACGCAGGCGGCCACCAGAATGAACGTCCCGACTGCAATGACGAGCGGCACGGTGAGAAAGGCGATCTCCTGGTGTGCCAAGGTCGCAAGGGATCTCGGTACGAAGATCAGAAAGCAAGCGCCGGCTGCCGCGCCGGCTACCACGACGATGCGCCGCCATGCTCGTGTCAGGTCCCGACACAACTCACACCACGCGTAGGCGGTTAGAATTGAGATGAAAGGCAGTATGGGGAGGAAGTATCGCAGGTTGAAAGCCTGCCCGCCGTGCCAGGCAAAATAGGAATAGACTCCAATGTAGGTTGCCGGCACAAGGCAAAGTTGTGCGACGGCGGCGCTGTCCTTGCCTCCGCGCAGGAATGTCGTCAGAGGCAAGATCAGCACTGTCAGGTAGGGACAGCTTTGCAGCAAGGCCTTCTTCAGAGTGCCGCGATAGACCATCCCCCCGCCCGGGCTACGCGAGAGGGCCGGCTCCGGAAGTCCCGGGTCGCGAATGCGTAGGTCCACGACAAGCTGATAGAGCCCGTTTGCGAACTTAGAGATGATGTGCCAGCCCAACGGTGTCAGCCCAAAAGCGACCAGGAGGAGGGCAACAATCAGGCCGGCCGACCAGCGGTGGCTCACCAGCCACGACCGGCCCCGGGGCCGTCTCGCCAGCCAGGCGGCTGCGACCACCGCAAACCCCAGAAGCACTACGGGAAGATAGGGCAACGGGCCCGAGGCGGCGCCGGATCCGGCAACCCCATAGGAGAACGGCATCGCGGTGCCGAATTTCACGAGGTTCGTGATCGCCAGTAAGCTCAACCCCGGCACCGTCCCGACGCATGCAGCAAGGGCGTGAGAGGGCCGCCACGGGGCTGCGAAGACGAACGGCAGCAAGACCGCGGGAAGAGCGAAGACGACATCCAGGCGCACACCCACGCCGAACCCTGCGACCAGACCGGCGGTCGTGGCCAGGGCCAGAGATTTGCGCGATGCCGGCGACCGAAGGGTAATCACGGTCAGGTAAACCGCGCCGGTTACGAACAGCATGGACAAAGCGTGGGGCCATGCCGCTTGAGAGTATTGCCAGGCAAAGGTGCTGAAGATCAGTATCAGGCAGGCGTTGAGCGCCAAGTCCAGGTTGCCGAACAGCGCCCGCGCGATCAGAAAACCCAAGCCCATGACACCAATAAAGGATACGGCGTTCACGATATACAGAGCCTGATAGCCGACCAGCCGGTAGAGCGGCGAGACCAGGAAGGTGGAGAGATGTGGGTATTGGGGAACGAGCCGTCCATCGTGCACGCGGAGCATCGGAAGGGCGAGTTCGGGCGAGGGGAACTCCTCGTAGCCGTTCCACACGATGAGGTTGCCGCCTGACGAAAAGCTGCGCGCCATCATGTGATAAACGGCTTCATCGACGCTGAAATGGCCGACTGCCACGAGAAATATCGAGGCGAACAGAGTCAGCAAGAGAACGACAACCAAGATCGCCGATTTGATGGTGTATCTTGGGGAGGTGGTCCGAGGCGCAGCGTGCGTGGGAGATACTGTCATCGTGGTACCGGTGGTTGCTGCCGCAGGCCATAGATGGTTGTTGTGCGGTGCGACCGGCTCCCGCAGCCGCGGGCGAGAGCCACAATCTGGGGCGATAAGGTAAATATTTGTCTAACCACCGGCGACTGCAGCCGTAGCGGCGCCGGAGGCTTTCGGCAGTCGGGTCAAGCCGACTTCGGTCAAAGATGGCGCAGCTCAAACACGCACGCGTTAACGGAAGATTCTCGATATGAACGGCGGTTTCTTCAGCCCCACCCGACCGATTGGCCGCTTGCGGCCGCTCCCGGTAGGCGCGCCTCGACGTGGAACTGGGTGCGCGGCCCGAGCGCGTGGATAGATGGAGCAGTTTGAACGCGGCCAGGTCCGAGCCAACCCCCTCCGCAGCAATCTTGGATAGATCGCAGGCCCGGCTCGACACGGCCGGCCGTGGGGCAAGGCATACTTCGCCTCTTGGCCGCGGAAGTGCGATTGCGTAGTGACGCTCGGCGCGGCGGATTCGGTCAACCCTTCCCGAACTTGCTTAGGCCGCTTCGCGAGGGCTTGTCTTTCGTAATCTACGTGGTCGAGCTAGGTTGGCTAGCGCAAAGCTTATGCACCGGACAGCGGGCCGGTTCAGGGGCCAGGAATACCCACGAGGTCGGAGCGCATTTGGAACAGCAGGTCTATTCCCGAATGGCGGAGATCGAAGGCGCGCACTGGTGGTTCGTCGCGCGCCGCCGCATTCTGCGGGCGGCGATAAGCCGCCTCGTGCCGCTGCCGCCGGCCGCGCGCCTTCTCGAGGCGGGGTGCGGGACCGGCGGCAACCTCGCGATGTTGGAAGACTTCGGAGAGGTGTCGGCTTTCGAGCCCGACGCGTGGGCGCGCGAGCTGGCGTGCCGCAAGACGGCAATACAGTTGCGTGAGGGCCGTCTTCCAGCCGAGGTGCCCTTCGAGGCGGAAACCTTCGATCTGGTGGTCGCGCTGGACGTCCTGGAACACCTCGATGACGATTTGGCCGGCCTGAAGGCCCTGCGTGATAGGCTGCGCCCCGGCGGCTGGATGCTGATCACGGTGCCGGCCTTTTCTTTCCTCTGGAGCCATCACGACATCGTGCATCACCACAGGCGCCGCTACCGCAAGAAGGCGCTGGTCCGGCTTGCATTGGCGGCCGATCTTTCCTTGGTGACGGCAACCTATTTCAATACCCTGTTGTTTCCCGTGGTGGCCGTTGCGCGCTTCGGCAAGAACCTCCTGGGTATCGAAAGTGCCGACGATAGCGATGTGCCCGCACATCCGCTCAATGACCTGCTGGGCGCCGTGTTTGCTAGCGAGCGGCATCTGGTCGGCCGAATCGGGCTGCCCATAGGCGTGTCGATCCTGATGCTCGCGCGCAGGCCAGGACCATGAGGTCCGAGGCTTCCACCACACCGTGTTCCGGGCAAGACTCTCCAGGGATGCGGTCCGTCGAGCGCATCCCGTAGGCTTGGCCGGTAGCTGGCACGATAACAGCAAGTCTTCGGGCAGCCTCTCGCGCTGTGCAACGGATGCCCGGACAAAGGCACGCCCGGTCGGTTGGAAAGGCGGAGCCGGTCTCCGCCTGCAACACCCCGCCCGGGGTGGCCCGTTAACCGAAAATTCTTGCTTTGAATGGAAGTTTCTCTTGGGCGGGTCGGGGCGGCATCCCCGACCCGCTTGCGTAGGGGTTCTCGGACAGGACTGCGCGCACGGCTATTTCAACCAGGCAATTCGAACGCGTTCATGACCCTGCAATTCCGTTCCGTCACGGCACTCCAACGACCGCGGTTCGAACTGAACCAGATCGGCAACAGGCGCGGCGTGGCCTTACCAATGCCTATGTGGCTGTTCGGTCTTGTAGGGGTCGATCTCCGTCTGCCGTACCTCATTGTCTGCCTGGTGGTGGCCGGTACGAGTCTGGAACCGAAGAACCGGCCGTTCGTCGCCGCTCTTGCCAGGATGGCGCTCCTTCTGTTCGGGGCTCGGATTTGGTCGACAATCGAGATGTGGCGCGGTTACGACCATGAATTCCGGGAGTTTCGGGAAGCGTCCCAGAACATCGATCTAAGCGCCCGGGTGATGGTCGCGCGGTTCGAGGAGAGCCCATGGTTCGTGCCCAGACGGGTCTATTACCATGTGGTATCGCTGGAGGTCATCAAGCGTTCCGTGTCCCTGTCGAATCTTTTCACGGGGCGTCACCAACCGCTCGGCGCTACGCCGGCCTGTGCGATGGTCGATATGCCCAACGGCGATCAGCTCGAATTGAAACATCTTGAGATGGGCAGCGATCGGGTTCAAGCCGAGCAGTTGAAAGATAAGAGGCTGTCGCGCAGTGCAAGGCCTAATTGGGGCAACTGGCCGCGGAATTTGGACTACGCCGTCATGCTGGACGCCGACGATCAGGACAATCCCTTTCCGAACCTCTCGAGGTCGGTTCACGTTGGTTCGTTTTTCGCGATTGATCGCGACCCGTCCGAGCAAGCCATAGTCTACAACCCCTTAGGCCAGTGAAGGCAAGTCCTGCCTTCGCGGCCGTGCAGCAGAGCCGGACAAAGTCGATGGTGGTTAAGATTCCGAAGGTTAACATGACGGATCTTTGCGGCGAGGCCTTCCACCACTTTCCCGGGCCGGCGGCAGTGGGCCGGGCCGATCGCGGCTGCAGGGTAAAGGCTGGACGATGAACGGCACGCCGACTGCCTGGTCCGGTCGATCGATGGTCGGCGCGGCTCTAGATAACCCGGGCGCCATTGCCGTTGCTGCGGTCGTCGTCATGGCTA
>JAOUCL010000174.1 GCA_029859805.1 Rhodospirillales bacterium
CCGCCCGTCTCGGCCAATACCTTCGTAATCGCCGCCGTCAGCGTCGTCTTGCCGTGATCGACGTGACCTATCGTCCCAACATTGCAGTGCGGCTTCGTCCGCTCGAATTTCGCCTTCGCCATGGTCCCGGTTCTCCGTTCCTTACGGTATTCGAATGAGCGCCTCTGAAGTCAGGCCAGTTTCGCGACCACATCATCGGCCACGGTAGGGGGGACGCGCTCGTAGTGATCGAAATGCATCGAATACTGAGCACGGCCCTGGCTCATGGACCGCAGCGTGTTGATGTAGCCGAACATGTTCGCCAGCGGCACCATGGCGGTGATAACGCGGGCGTTGCCCCGCTGGTCCATGTTCTGGGGCACGCCACGGCGGCTCTGCAGGTCGCCGATGATGTCGCCCATGTAATCGTCGGGGGTCACGACCTCGACCCGCATGACCGGCTCGAGCAGCACGGGCGTGGCCTTGGTGATACCTTCGCGAAAAGCCGCGCGGCTCGCGATCTCGAAGGCCAGCACGCTGGAGTCGACATCGTGGCTCGCGCCATCGACCAGAGTCGCCTTGAAGTCGATCACCGGGAAGCCGGCGATCACGCCAGATTCCCGCGAGCCCTTCAGGCCCTTCTCCACGCCGGGCACGAACTCCCTCGGCACGGAGCCGCCGGTCACCGCGTTTTCGAACACGAAACCTTCTCCCGCCTCGAGCGGTTCGAACACGATCTTGACCCGGGCGAACTGGCCCGAGCCGCCAGTCTGCTTCTTGTGGGTATAGTCGATCTCGGCCTGCCGGGTGATGGTTTCGCGATAGGCGACCTGCGGCGCGCCGACATTGGCGTCGACCTTGAATTCGCGCTTCATGCGGTCGACCAGAATCTCCAGGTGCAGTTCGCCCATCCCCTTGATCACGGTCTGTCCGCTCTCCGGGTCGCTGGCCACCTGAAATGACGGATCCTCCTGGGCCAGACGGCCGAGGGCCGTGCCCATCTTTTCCTGGTCGCCCTTGGTCTTCGGCTCGACCGCCACCTCGATCACGGGCTCCGGGAACTCGATGCGCTCGAGCATGACCGGCTTGGCCGGATCGCAGAGCGTGTCGCCGGTCGTCGTGCCCTTGAGGCCGGCGATGGCGACGATGTCGCCGGCATAGGCCTCCTTCACGTCCTCGCGGTGGTTGGCGTGCATGTGCAGCATTCGGCCGATCCGCTCTTTCTTGTCCTTGACGGCGTTGAGGATCTGGCTGCCGCCCTGGAGCACGCCGGAATAGATGCGCACGAAGGTCAGCGAGCCGACAAAGGGGTCGGTCATGACCTTGAACGCCAGCGCCGCGACCGGCTCGTCGTCCGCGCTCCGGCGCTCGACCACCTCGTCGCTGCCCGGCTTCACGCCCACGACCGCCGGCACGTCCAGCGGCGAGGGCAGGAAATCGACCACGGCGTCGAGCAGCGGCTGCACGCCCTTGTTCTTGAAGGCCGAGCCGCAAAGCACCGGCACGAAGGACAGGTTGCAGGTGCCCTTGCGGATGCAGCGCTTCAGGGTCTCCTCGTCGGGCTCGGTGCCCTCGAGATAGGCCTCCATTGCGTCATCGTCCTGTTCGACCGCGAGTTCGATCATCTTCTCGCGCGCGGCGGCGGCCTGCGCGGCCTGCGCTGCCGGGATCTCGGTGATTTCGAACTCGGCGCCCAGGTTCTCGTCCTTCCAGATGATCGCCTTCATCCGGACCAGGTCGACCACGCCCTTGAGGTCCGCCTCCGAGCCAACCGGCAGCTGCGTTACCAGAGGGTTGGCGCCCAGGCGATCGTCGATCATCGCGACGCAGCGCTCGAAGTCGGCGCCGACCCGGTCCATCTTGTTGACGAAGCAGATCCGCGGTACGCGATACTTGTCGGCCTGCCGCCAAACGGTCTCGGACTGCGGCTCGACGCCGGCAACCGCGTCGAACACCGCGACCGCTCCGTCGAGCACGCGCAGCGAGCGCTCGACCTCGATCGTGAAGTCCACGTGGCCGGGCGTGTCTATGATGTTGATTCGATTTTCGCGCCAGAAACAGGTCGTCGCCGCGGAGGTGATGGTGATGCCGCGCTCCTGCTCCTGCTCCATCCAATCCATGGTGGCGGTGCCTTCATGGACCTCCCCGATCTTGTAGGAGCGTCCCGTGTAATAGAGCACGCGCTCGGTCGTGGTCGTCTTGCCGGCATCGATGTGGGCCATGATGCCGATATTTCGGTAGCGATCGAGCGGGGTCGTTCGGGCCATGGGTCCGGTCTCTTGTCTTGGATTTCGTTGGAGTTACCAGCGGTAATGGGAGAAGGCCTTGTTGGCCTCTGCCATCCGGTGGGTGTCTTCGCGCTTCTTGACAGCCGAGCCGCGGTTGTTCGAGGCATCCATCAGCTCGCCCGCCAAGCGCTCGGCCATGGTGTTTTCCGAGCGCCCCCGGGCCGCGGTGATCAGCCAGCGGATGCCGAGCGCCTGCGCCCGTTCGCTACGCACCTCCACCGGCACCTGGTAGGTCGCGCCGCCGACACGCCGAGAGCGGACCTCGAGGTCCGGCTTTACGTTGTCGAGTGCCTCGTGGAACATGCGGATCGGGTCCTGGCCAGAGCGCCCGTGAATGCGCTCGAAGGCGCCGTAGACGATGACCTCGGCGATCGATTTCTTGCCGTCCAGCATGAGGCTGTTCATGAACTTGCTGAGCACGATATCGCCGAACTTCGGATCCGGCAGAACTTCGCGTTTCTCGGCGCGGTGGCGGCGTGACATGGCTCGTTCCTCTCCCGCCCTACTTCGGCCGCTTGGCGCCGTACTTGGAACGGCGCTGGCGGCGGTCCTTGACGCCCTGGGTATCCAGGGTGCCGCGGATGATGTGGTAGCGCACGCCCGGCAGGTCCTTGACCCGCCCGCCGCGGATCATGACCACCGAGTGTTCCTGGAGATTGTGGCCTTCGCCGGGGATGTAGCTGGTGACCTCGAAGCCGTTGGTCAGACGCACGCGCGCAACCTTGCGAAGCGCCGAGTTGGGCTTCTTCGGGGTGGTCGTGTAGACGCGCGTGCACACGCCGCGCTTCTGCGGGCACTGCGCCAGCGCGGGCACCTTGTTTCTGGCCCCCGGCTGCTGTCTTGGCTTACGGATCAACTGGTTGATCGTCGGCATTCGCTCCATTCCTCAAAACGCGACCGGTTTCCGGTGCACGGAAACGCGAGGGAGCAAACCGCTTGCTCCTCGCGGCTCGTCCACGCGCCATAAAAGCAGCCTGTTATGTCACCGTTTACCGATCGGGACCCCGTCTAGGCCGTTCCAGGTCTACCACGGGCCCCGCAAAGGTTGGCGCATACTATTGATGCGCTATTGGCCCGTCAAGGCATGATTCAAGGCTTTTTCAGGGGTTTATGAGGCCGTGCCGCGCCCGGGAAAGGCTTTCCCGATCTTGCCCGGACGCGGCACGCCTCGAAACGATATCTTCCACCTTCACTCACTTTAGAGGCCGGCATCCTGGATAGCCGGCTCCGGCTGGTCCTGGGCTTCGGTCAGGGCCGCCTGCTTCTCGCGCTCTTCAAGCACCTCCCGGTCGCGCTCCGCGGCAATCCGCTTCACGCGGCTCATCACCGACCCGGTCCCCGCCGGAATCAGGCGGCCGACGATGACGTTCTCCTTCAGGCCGATGAGGTCGTCGTGCTTGCCCTGCACGGCCGCCTCGGTGAGCACGCGGGTGGTTTCCTGGAACGACGCCGCCGAGATGAACGATCGGGTCTGCAGGCTCGCCTTGGTGATACCCTGCAGGACCGGAGTGCCGCCGGCCGGCGCGCCGCCCTCGCCGGTCACCTTCCGGTTGATCGCCTCGAACTCCTCGCGGTCCGCCTGTTCGCCCACCAGGAAAGTGGTATCGCCGGCATCCGTGATCTCGACCTTCTGCAGCATCTGGCGGACGATCACCTCGATGTGCTTGTCGTTGATCTTCACGCCCTGCAGGCGATAGACGCTCTGGATTTCGTTGGTGAGGTATTCGGCCAGCGCCGCGACGCCGAGAGCATCGAGAATATCGTGCGGCACCGGGTTGCCGTCCATCAGCAGGTCACCGACCAGGACGTAGTCGCCTTCCTGGACCGAGATGTGCTTGCCCTTTGGGATCAGATACTCCTTGGGCTCGACACCGTCTTCCTCCGGCACCACGACGATCCGGCGCTTGGTCTTGTAGTCTTTGCCGAACTGGACCCGCCCCTCGAGGTCGCTGATGATCGCGTAGTCCTTGGGCTTGCGCGCCTCGAACAGCTCGGCGACGCGCGGCAGACCGCCGGTGATATCACGGGTTTTCGAGGTTTCGCGCGGAATGCGGGCCAGCACGTCGCCGGCTCTGACAGGGGCGCCGTTATCGACCGAGAGGATTGCGTCGACGGACATGAAGTAGCGGGCCTCGAGACCATTGGCCAGCGTGATCACCTCGTTGTCCTCGTCGCGCAGGGTGACGCGTGGCTTCAGCTCCGCGCCCCGCGGCTGCTGCTTCCAGTCGACCACCACCCGGTTGGAAATGCCCGTGGTCTCGTCCATCACCTCGCGCATGGACACGCCCTCGATCAGGTCCACGTAGCTGGCGATACCCTCCCTCTCGGTTATGATCGGCAGGGTATAGGGGTCCCATTCGGCCAGCTTCTGGCCCTTGGCGACCTTGGCTCCCTCGTCGGCCAGCAGCTTGGCGCCATAGGGCACGCGATGACGTGCCCGCTCGCGGTCCGAGCTGTCGGTCAGCACGACCTCCAGGTTGCGCCCCATGACCACGGGCACGCCTTCGGAGTTGATCACCACGTTGCGGTTCTTGATCCCGACCGTGGCCTCGACCGGGGCCTCGACGCTCGACTGCTCGGCACCGCGCTGCGCGGCCCCGCCGATATGGAAGGTGCGCATGGTGAGCTGGGTCCCGGGCTCGCCGATCGACTGCGCGGCGATCACGCCGACCGCCTCGCCGATATTGACCGGCGTGCCGCGCGCCAAGTCTCGGCCATAGCAGGTCCCGCAGACGCTGCCGCGCGACTCGCAGGTCAGGACCGAGCGGATCTGTAGCGAGTCGATGCCGGCGCGCTCGATCAAGTCGACCTTCTCCTCGTCGATCAGCACAGAAGCCGGCACGATCACCTCGCCCGACAGCGGGTCCACGATGTCGAGCGCGGCCGTGCGGCCCAGCACGCGGTCGGCCAGCGGCGCGATCACTTCGCCACCTTCGATCACCGCCTGGACCGTGAGCCCCAATTCGGTGCCGCAGTCGTGTTCGATGATGATCGCGTCCTGCGCCACGTCGACCAGCCGGCGGGTGAGATAGCCCGAGTTCGCCGTCTTCAGCGCCGTGTCGGCCAGGCCCTTGCGGGCACCGTGGGTGGAGTTGAAGTACTCCAGCACGCTCAGGCCTTCCTTGAAGTTCGAGATGATCGGCGTCTCGATGATCTCGCCCGAGGGCTTGGCCATCAGGCCGCGCATCCCGGCGAGCTGCTTGATCTGGGCCGCCGAACCGCGGGCGCCCGAATGGGCCATCATGTAGACCGAGTTGACGTCGCGCCCGGTCTGGCCGGACATGACTTTCATCATCTCGTCGGCCACCTCGTCCGTGCAGGTCGACCAGACGTCCACCACCTTGTTGTACTTCTCGCCGCGGGTGATCAGGCCGTCCAGGTACTGCTGCTCGAACTCCTTGACCTGGTGCTGGGCCTGCTCGACAAGCTTGCTCTTGGCCTGAGGCACGATCAGATCGTCTTTGCCGAAGGAAATACCGGCCTTGCAGGCGTGGCCGAAACCGAGCGCCATGACCCGGTCGGCGAAGATCACCGTTTCCTTCTGACCGCAGTGGCGATAGACGATGTCGATGACCTCGGTGATCTCCTTCTTGGTCACCAGCCTGTTGATCAGACTGAAGGGGACCGCGGGGCTGATCGGCAGCACCTCCGAGAGCAGCATCCGGCCCGGCGTCGTCTCGACCACCGAGGTCACCGCGTTGCCGTCCGGGTCCAGCCCCGTGTAGCGCGCCTTGATCTTGCTGTGCAGGGTCACGGCGCCCGCATCCAGTGCATGCTGGATTTCGCCCATGTCGCCTAAGGCCATGCCCTCGCCGGGCTCGCCCTCGCTCTCCATGGTCAGGTAGTAGAGTCCGAGCACGATGTCCTGGGAGGGCACGATGATCGGCTTGCCGCTGGCCGGCGACAGGATATTGTTGGTCGACATCATGAGGACGCGGGCCTCGAGCTGCGCCTCGAGCGACAACGGCACGTGTACCGCCATCTGGTCGCCGTCGAAGTCGGCGTTAAAGGCGGTGCAGACCAGGGGATGCAGTTGGATCGCCTTGCCCTCGATCAACACCGGCTCGAAGGCCTGGATGCCGAGACGGTGCAGCGTCGGCGCCCGGTTCAGCAGGACCGGATGCTCGCGGATCACCTCTTCCAGGATGTCCCAGACCTCGGGCCGCTCCTTTTCGACCATGCGCTTGGCCGCCTTGATCGTCGAGGCCATGCCGTAGAGCTCGAGCCTGGAGTAGATGAAAGGCTTGAACAGCTCCAAGGCCATCTTCTTGGGCAGACCGCACTGGTGCAGCTTGAGCTCCGGACCGACCACGATGACCGAGCGGCCCGAGTAGTCCACGCGCTTGCCGAGCAGGTTCTGGCGGAACCGGCCCTGCTTGCCCTTCAGCATGTCGCTGAGCGACTTCAGGGGCCGCTTGTTCGCACCGGTGATGACCCGGCCGCGCCGCCCGTTGTCGAACAGCGCATCCACCGACTCCTGGAGCATGCGCTTTTCGTTGCGCACGATGATGTCGGGCGCGCGCAGCTCGATCAGGCGTTTCAACCGGTTGTTGCGGTTGATCACGCGCCGGTAGAGATCGTTCAGATCCGAGGTCGCGAAGCGGCCGCCGTCGAGCGGCACCAAGGGCCGGAGCTCCGGCGGAATGATCGGCACGCAGTCCAGGATCATCCACTCGGGGCGGGCGCCCGATTCGAGGAAGGCCTCGATCAGCTTGAGCCGCTTGACGTACTTCTTGCGCTTGGCCTCGGAGTTGGTCTCCTTGAGGTCGACACGCAGCAGCTTGCGCTCCTCCTCCAGCTCGAGCGCGCTCAGCATGGACTTCATGGCCTCGGCGCCGATCATCGCGGTGAAGGCGTCCTCGCCATACTCGTCCTGGGCATCGAGGTATTCGTCCTCGGATAGGAGCTGATGCTGCTTGAGCGGGGTGAGTCCGGGTTCGACCACGACGAAACTCTCGAAATAGAGGACCCGCTCCAGGTCCTTGAGGGTCAGGTCGAGCAGCAGCCCGATCCGGCTCGGCAGGGATTTGAGGAACCAAATGTGCGCCACCGGGCTGGCCAGCTCGATATGGCCCATGCGATCGCGGCGCACCTTGGACAAGGTCACCTCCACGCCGCACTTTTCGCAGATGATGCCGCGATACTTCATCCGCTTGTACTTGCCGCACAGGCACTCGTAGTCCTTGATCGGGCCGAAGATGCGGGCGCAAAACAGCCCGTCGCGCTCCGGCTTGAAGGTTCGGTAGTTGATGGTTTCCGGCTTCTTGATCTCACCGTACGACCAGGACCGGATACGCTCGGGGCTGGCGATCGAGATGCGGATCTGATCGAAACTCTGAGGGCCGGTCGGTTGGCCAAAGAAGTTCATCAACTCGTTCATCGGTATCTCCCGATTGAGAAATATTAGGATCTACTTGCGGCGGTGCCGGCGTGGCCTGACCTCCGCTCAGTAGCCGTCCTGTTTCAATTCCACATTGAGGCCGAGCGAGCGCAGCTCCTTGACCAGCACGTTGAAGGATTCGGGTATGCCGGCTTCGAAATTGTCGTCGCCCTTGACGATCGCCTCGTAAACCTTGGTTCGGCCGGAGACGTCATCCGACTTAACGGTGAGCATCTCCTGCAGCGTATAGGCGGCCCCGTAGGCCTCGAGCGCCCAGACCTCCATCTCGCCGAAACGCTGGCCGCCGAACTGCGCCTTGCCGCCCAGCGGCTGCTGAGTCACCAAGCTGTACGGACCGATCGAGCGGGCGTGGATCTTGTCGTCCACCAAGTGATGCAGCTTCAACATGTAGATGTAGCCGACCGTGACCGGGCGGTGGAACGATTCGCCCGTGCGGCCGTCCACCAGGGTTACCTGTCCGGAACTGTCTAGCCCGGCTCGATCCAGCATTTCCAGGATGTCCTCCTCGCGCGCGCCGTCGAACACCGGCGAGGCGATCGGGATACCATCACGCAAATTGCCGCAGAGCTCGAACAGCTCCTCATCGGACATTTCGGCGACCTCGCTCTTGAAGGTCTTGTCGCCGTAGATCACCTTGAGCTTCTTGCGTAGCGGCTCGACGCTGGAGCCCCGCCGCACCTGGTCGAGCAGTTCGCCGACCTGCCGGCCCAGTCCGTCGCAGGCCCAGCCCAGGTGGGTCTCGAGGATCTGACCGACGTTCATGCGGCTGGGCACGCCCAACGGATTGAGCACGATATCGACCGGGGTGCCGTCCTCGGTATAGGGCATGTCCTCCATCGGCACAATCTTGGAGATCACGCCCTTGTTGCCGTGCCGGCCGGCCATCTTGTCGCCCGGTTGCAGCTTGCGCTTCACCGCGACGAAGACCTTGGTCATCTTCATGACGCCCGGCGGCAGCTCGTCGCCGCGCTGCAGCTTGTCCACCTTGTTCTCGAAGCGCTTGGTCAACTCGTCTATGGATCCGTCGAACTGCTTGTTCAACGCCTCGATGTCGGCCTGGCGACCGTCGTTCTTGACCGCGATCTGGCGCCATTGGCCGGGGGTAAAATCGGATAGCGTCTTTTCCGTCAGCTTGCTCCCGGTTTCGAAGCCCTTCGGCCCGGCAACGGCGGTCTGATTGCTCAACAGGTCTTTGAGGCGGCTGTAGAAACTCCGTTCGAGGATCGCCTTCTCGTCGTCCCGGTCCTTGGCCAGGCGCTCGATCTCGGCCCGCTCGATGGCCAGTGCGCGCTCGTCCTTGTCGACGCCGCGGCGCGCGAAGACCCGCACGTTGACCACCGTGCCGGTGACGCCCGGCGGCACGCGGAGCGAGGTGTCACGCACGTCCGAGGCCTTCTCGCCGAAGATCGCGCGCAGCAGCTTTTCCTCCGGCGTCATGGGCGATTCGCCCTTGGGCGTCACCTTACCCACCAGAATGTCGCTGGGCTGCACCTCGGCCCCGATGTAGACCATGCCGGCCTCGTCCAGGTTCCTGAGCGCGTCCTCGCCGACATTCGGAATATCCCGGGTGATCTCCTCCTGGCCCAGCTTGGTATCGCGGGCCATGACCTCGAACTCCTCGATGTGGATCGACGAGAACACGTCGTCGCGCACGATCCGCTCGGAGATCAGGATCGAATCCTCGAAGTTGTAGCCCTGCCACGGCATGAAGGCGCAGAGCACGTTGCGGCCGAGCGCCAGCTCGCCCAGATTGGTCGACGGCCCGTCGGCGACGATGTCGCCACGCTCCACGTTATCGCCGACCCGCACCAAAGGCCGCTGGGTGATGCAGGTGTTCTGGTTGGACCGTTGGAACTTCAACAGATTGTAGATGTCCACCGCCTGCTCGCCGCTCGAGGTCTCCTCGGTCACCCGCACGACGATGCGCGTGGCGTCCACCTGATCGACCACGCCCGAACGCCGCGCGGCGATCGCCACGCCGGAATCCCGCGCCACGGTCTCCTCCATGCCGGTGCCGACCAGCGGCGCCTCGGACTGCAGAAGAGGCACCGCCTGACGCTGCATATTTGAGCCCATGAGCGCACGGTTGGCGTCGTCGTTCTCGAGGAAGGGAATGAGCGCCGCGGCAACCGAAACGAGCTGCTTGGGCGAGACGTCGATGAACTCGACATCCACCGGCCGGGCGACCAGGTACTCGCCGCCGCGCCGGCAGGACGTCAGGTCCTCGGTCAGGCGTCCGTTCTTGTCGATCTCGGCGTTGGCCTGAGCAATCGTATAGCGCCCCTCGTCCATCGCCGAGAGATAGACCACCTCGTCCGTCACCTTGCTGTCCTCGACCCGGCGGTACGGGCTCTCGATGAAGCCGTACTGGTTGACCCGGGCATAGGTGGCCAGCGAATTGATCAGGCCGATGTTGGGGCCTTCCGGCGTCTCGATCGGGCAGATCCGGCCATAGTGGGTCGGGTGCACGTCCCGCACCTCGAAGCCGGC
>JAOUCL010000020.1 GCA_029859805.1 Rhodospirillales bacterium
TCGATGGAGATCGAGCTGATCGCGCCGATCGCCATGGACGAGGGCCTGCGCTTCGCGATCCGCGAGGGCGGCCGCACCGTCGGCGCCGGCGTCGTCGCGAGTATCATAAAGTGAGTTCAGCAGACAGCCCGGCCCGACCGATCCATGGGGGATCGGAAGGCCGGGCGCCAGATGGGGCTTCCTGATGGACAGCCAAAACATACGTATCCGCCTCAAGGCGTTCGATCACCGGGTCCTCGATCAATCGACCACGGAGATCGTCAATACGGCGAAACGGACCGGCGCACGCGTGCGCGGCCCGATCCCGCTGCCGACGCGTATCGAGAAAATCACGGTGCTGCGCTCGCCGCACATCGACAAGAAGAGCCGTGAGCAGTTCGAGATCCGCACGCACAAGCGCCTGCTGGACATCGTCGATCCGACACCGCAGACGGTGGACGCGTTGATGAAACTCGACCTCGCTTCCGGGGTCGATGTCGAGATCAAGCTGAAGGGCTGAGGTCATGCGTACGGGATTGATCGCGCAAAAGCTCGGAATGACCCGGGTCTTCGACGACCAGGGCTCGCATGTGCCGGTGACGGTGTTGCGGCTGGAGGGCTGTCAGGTGGTCAACCGGCGGACCCGGGACAAGGACGGCTATACCGCGGTGCAGCTCGGCGCCGGCAAGATCAAGGTCAAGAACGTGAGCAAGGCGCAGCGCGGGCATTTCGCCAAGGCCAAGGTCGAGCCGAAGCGCCGCGTCGTCGAATTTCGGGTCTCCGACGACGCCCTGCTGGATCTCGGGGCGGAGCTCTCGGTCAACCATTTCGTGTCCGGGCAATTCGTCGATGTGACCGGCACCTCGGTCGGCAAGGGTTTTGCCGGCGTCATGAAGCGGCACAATTTCGCTGGCCTGCGCGCCAGCCACGGCGTGTCGCTTAGCCACCGCAGCCATGGCTCGACCGGCAACAGCCAGGACCCGGGCAAGGTCTTCAAGGGTAAGAAGATGGCCGGTCACATGGGCGACCGGAGGGTCACGACCCAGAACCTCCTGGTGTTTTCGACCGACGAGGAGCGGGGCCTCATCCTGATCAGGGGCGCGGTGCCCGGTGCCGAAGGCGGTTGGGTCCTGATCCGCGACGCGGTCAAGAAAGCCCCGCCGGAAGGCGCGCCCTTCCCGGCGGGCCTGCGCGCCGCGGGCACCCCGACGCCGGCCGAGGAAGCCGCCGCGGAACCGGCGGAGGACGACGGCTCCGAGGCGCCGGTCGAAGCCGCGGCCGGGGGCCCGGCGGACGACGAGGGTGCCGGGTCGCCGGAGGCGCCGGTCGAGGCCGCCGAGAAGCAGAAGGACGAATAGGCCATGAAGTGCGCGGTCACCACGCTGGACAACAAGAAGGCGGGCGAGGTCGTTCTGGACGACGCGGTCTTCGGCCTGCCGCTGCGCGCCGACCTGCTGTCGCGCATGGTCAACTGGCAGCTCGCCAAGCGGCGGGCCGGCACGCACAAGGTGAAGACCCGAAGCGAGGTTTCCAAGTCGACTCGCAAGGTCTACCGGCAGAAGGGCACCGGCCGGGCCCGGATCGGCGCGGGCGATGTATCCCAGTACCGCGGCGGCGGCACGGTCTTCGGCCCGACGCCCCGCGATCACGCGCACAAGTTGCCGAAGAAGGTGCGCAAGCTGGCGCTCAAGACGGCGCTGTCCGCCAAGGCGGCGGACGGCAAGCTGATCGTTCTGGAGGCCGCCGAGCTGAAGCAGGGCAAGACCAAGGAGCTGGCCGAAAAACTCGGCAAGCTGGGCTGGTCCTCCGTCCTGGTGATCGACGGCGCGGCGGTCGACGACGGCCTGGCGCGGGCGGCGCACAACCTGCCGGGAATCGATGTGCTGCCGCAGATCGGCGCCAATGTGTACGACATCCTGCGCCGCGATACGCTGGCCTTGACCAAGGAAGCTGTGGAAGCGCTGGAGGCGCGACTGAAATGAGCAGGGCACGCCCACGCACGCCGGTCGTCAAGAAGGTCTCGAGCCAGCGGCTGTACGAGGTAATTCGTGCGCCGCTGGTGACCGAGAAGTCGACCCTGGCCTCCGAGCACAACCAGGTAGTCTTCAGGGTGCCCCTGGACGCCAGCAAGCCGGAAATCAAAGCCGCCGTGGAGGACCTCTTCAAGGTCAAGGTCAAGGCGATCAACACGCTGCGCCAGAAGGGCAAGACCAAGCGGTTCCGCGGCCGGCAGGGCAAGCGTTCGGACATCAAGAAGGCCTACGTGACGCTCGAGGAAGGTCACAACATCGACGTGACGACGGGGATCTAGAGTCATGGCGTTGAAAAGCTTCAATCCGGTCACGCCGGGCCGCCGCGGCCTGGTTCTGGTCAACCGCTCGGCGCTCTGGAAGGGCAAGCCGGTCAAGAAGTTGACCGAGGGCCTGACCGGCAAGGGTGGCCGGAACAACGTGGGCCGGATCACGGCGCGGCGACGCGGCGGCGGCCACAAGCGGCGCTACCGTCTGGTCGACTTCAAGCGGCGCAAGTTCGACGTGCCGGCCAAGGTGGTGCGCCTGGAACACGATCCCAACCGCACGGCCTTCATCGCGCTGATCGAATACGAGGACGGCGAGCAGAGCTACATCCTGGCACCGCAACGTATCGGGCCGGGCGATACCGTGATCTCGGGCGCCAAGGCGGATATCAAGCCGGGCAACGCCATGCCGCTGGGCGCGATACCGGTCGGCACCATCGTCCACAACGTGGAGATGAAGCCGGGCAAAGGCGGCCAGATGGCCCGCTCGGCCGGCACCTACGTACAGCTGGTCGGCCGCGATTCCGGTTACGCGCTGTTGCGCCTGTCGTCGGGCGAGGTGCGCATGGTGCGCGCCGAGTGCATGGCGACGGTCGGCGCCGTGTCCAACCAAGACCAGGCCAACATCAAGCTGGGCAAGGCCGGGCGCAAGCGCTGGCTGGGCAAGCGCCCCTCGGTGCGCGGCGTGGCCATGAACCCGGTCGACCATCCGCACGGCGGTGGCGAGGGCCGGACCTCGGGAGGCCGCAATCCGGTGACCCCCTGGGGCAAGCCGACCAAGGGCGCGCGCACGCGCGGCAAGAAGAAGAGTGACGCGCTGATCGTCCGGCGCCGTCACAAGAAGAAGTAGAGGAACGGAAACGTGGCACGCTCTGTCTGGAAAGGCCCGTTTGTCGACGGCTATCTGATGAAGAAGGCCGAAGTCTCTCGCGGGTCGGGCCGAAACGAGATCATCAAGACCTGGTCGCGACGCTCGACCATCATGCCGCAATTCGTCGGCCTGACGTTCGGCGTCTACAACGGCCACAAATTCCTGCCGGTGCTGGTGACGGAGAACATGGTTGGGCACAAGTTCGGCGAGTTTGCGCCGACCCGGACCTTCCATGGGCATGCCGCCGACAAGAAGGCGAGAAGGGGTTAGGCCATGAGCAAGCCCAAGCGACCGCGCAGTCTGGCGGACAATGAGGCCATGGCCATGGTGCGCGCCATGCGGACCAGCCCGCAGAAGCTCAACCTGCTGTGCCAGACGATCCGCGGCAAGACGGCCGAAACGGCGCTGGCCGAGCTGACCTTCTCCAAACGCCGGATCGCCGGCCAAGTCAAGAAGGTGCTGGAATCGGCTATCGCCAATGCCGAGAACAACCACCAACTCGACGTCGACCGGCTCTACGTGGCCGAGGCTTCGGTCGGCAAAGCCTTTGTCATGAAGCGTTTTCGCCCGCGGGCGCGCGGCCGGGCGAGCCGCATTCTAAAGCCTTGGAGCCGCCTCAGGGTGGTGGTGCGCGAAAGCGAGGAGCAGGCATAATGGGTCATAAAGTCAATCCGATCGGGCTGCGTCTCGGCATCAACCGGACCTGGGATTCGCGCTGGTACGCGGACAGAGGCTACGGCGACATGCTGCACGACGACCTGGAGATCCGAAAGGTCCTGCGCAAGCGCCTGCAACAGGCCGGCGTGTCGCGTATCATCATAGAACGGCCGGCCAAGAAGGCGCGCATCACGATACACACGGCGCGTCCCGGCGTGGTGATCGGCAAGAAAGGCGCCGACATCGAGAAGCTGCGCCGCGACCTGCAGCAGATGACGGGCAGCGACGTGCACCTCAATATCGTCGAGATCCGGAAGCCGGAGATCGACGCGCGGCTGGTTGCCGAGAACATCGCCCAGCAGCTTGAGCGCCGCGTCGCCTTCCGCCGCGCCATGAAGCGCGCCGTGCAGTCCGCCATGCGCCTGGGCGCGCAGGGGATCCGGATCAACTGCGGCGGCCGTCTGGGCGGCGCCGAGATCGCCCGCACCGAGTGGTACCGCGAGGGCCGCGTGCCGTTGCATACGCTACGCGCGGACGTGGACTTCGGCGAGGCCACGGCGTTGACCACCTATGGGACCTGCGGCGTCAAGGTCTGGGTCTTCAAGGGCGAAATCGTCGCCCACGACCCCATGGCCCAGGACAAACGCCTCCAGGAAGCCCAGCCGGGGCGTTGAGACCAGGCTAGACCAAGGGAACGACGGCCATGATGCAGCCGAAGAAGACAAAGTACCGCAAGGCCCACAAGGGCCGGATACACGGCCTTGCCAAAGGCGGGACCGTGCTGAATTTCGGTGCGTACGGCCTGAAGGCGACCAGCCCGGGACGGGTTTCGGCGCGCCAGATCGAGGCGGCCCGCCGGGCGATCACCCGTCACATGCGCCGCGTCGGCAAGCTGTGGATCCGGGTCTTCCCCGACGTGCCGGTATCGTCCAAGCCGGCCGAGGTCCGCCAGGGCAAGGGCAAGGGCTCGCCCGAATGGTGGGCCGCACGGGTGAAGCCGGGGCGCATCATGTTCGAGCTCGACGGCGTCAGCAAGGAGATCGCCGAGGAGGCTTTCGTCCTGGCTTCTGCCAAGTTGCCGATAGACACCCGCTTCGTCACCCGTCTGGGCGAGGAGAGTTAGGCGATGAAGGCCACCGATCTGACCGGCAAGACAGCGGACGAGCTGAACGATTCCCTGCTCGGCCTGAAGAAGGAGCAGTTCAATCTGCGCTTCCAGAGGGCCAGCGGACAACTCGAGAACACGGCGCGGGTGCGCCAGGTGCGGCGCGATATCGCGCGCATCAAAACCGTCCTGCACGCCAAGCGGCAGGGCGAATCCCAGGAGTAGCGAGCTCATGCCGCGTCGTACTTTGCAAGGGGTGGTGGTTGGCGACAAAGCCGACAAGACGATAACCGTCTTGGTCGAACGGCGCGTCATGCACCCCGTCTACAAGAAGTTCATCAAGCGTTCGAAGCGCTATCACGCCCACGACGAGGCCAACCGCTGCAAGGTGGGAGATCCGGTGAAGATCCGCGAGTGCCGGCCGATCTCGAAGAGCAAGTCTTGGGAGGTCGTGGAAGATGCTGCGCCCGCACCTCAGAGCTGACGAGGAACGCCACTCATGATCCAGATGCAAACCTCGCTTGACGTGGCCGACAACTCCGGTGCCCGGCGCGTGCAGTGCATCAAGGTGCTGGGCGGCTCCAAGCGAAAGACCGCCGGCGTCGGCGACGTCATCGTCGTCTCGGTCAAGGAAGCCATTCCGCGCGGCCGGGTCAAGAAGGGCGATATTCACCGCGCCGTCATCGTCCGTACGGCCAAGGAGATCCGCCGGCAGGATGGCAGCTCGATCCGTTTCGACAACAACGCGGCCGTGCTGATCACCCGGCAGAACGAGCCGATCGGCACGCGCATCTTCGGCCCGGTCACGCGCGAGCTGCGGGCCCGGAAGTTCATGAAGATCGTTTCGCTCGCACCCGAGGTGCTGTGATGGCCAAGAAGTTCAAGATCAAGAAGGGCGACCGGGTCGTGGTCACGACCGGCAGGAACAAGGGCAAGACCGGCGAGGTGCTGCGGGTGCTGCGCGACGCGGACCGCGTGCTCGTCCAGGGGGTCAACATGGTCAAGCGCCATACCGCGCCGAGCCAAGCGAGCCCCGGCGGCATCATCGAGAAGGAAGCCTCGCTGCACATCTCCAACGTTGCCCACATCGACCCGAAAACCTCGGAGCCGACGAGGGTCGGCTACAAGGTGATCGATGACGGCCGCAAGGTGCGCTACGCCAAGCGCTCCGGCGAGATCATCGACATTTGAGCGGGGCCAAGGCCATGACAACGAGAATGCAGGAAATCTACGATAACCAGGTGAAACCGAGCCTGGTCGAACAGTTCGGCTACAAGAACACCATGCAGGTGCCGCGGCTCGAGAAGATCGTGGTCAACATGGGCGTCGGCGCCGGTGTGCAGGACGCGAAGAAGGTGCAGGCCGCCGCCGGCGATCTGGCCCTGATCACCGGGCAGAAGCCGATCATCACCCGGGCCAAGACGTCGATCGCCACCTTTAAGCTGCGCGAGGGCATGCCGGTTGGGTGCAAGGTGACGCTGCGGCGCGAGCGAATGTTCGAATTCCTGGACCGCCTGATCACCGTCGCCCTGCCGCGGGTGCGCGACTTCCGGGGCGTCCCGGCGAAGAGCTTCGACGGGCGCGGCAACTTCGCAATGGGTTTGAAGGAACAGATCGTCTTTCCGGAGATCGACTACGACAAGGTGGACGAGGTTCGCGGATTGGACATCGTGATATGTACCAGCGCGAAGACCAATGAGGAGGCCAAGGCGCTTCTCACGGGCTTCGACATGCCGTTTCCCAAGTGAGCGGCGGAACGAGAGGACAATAGGAAGATGGCAAAGAAGAGCGCTGTCGAGAAGAACGCCAGACGCGCCGGCCTGGTCAAGAAGCACGCGGCCAAGCGGGCCCGCCTGAGGGCGATCGCCCGCGACCGTTCGCTTCCTCCGGAGGAGCGATTTCAGGCCTACCTGAAACTGGCGGAGATGCCGCGCAACGGCGCTGCGGTGCGCGTGCGCAACAGGTGCCAGCTGACCGGGCGGCCGCGGGGCTTTTACCGCAAGTTCCGCCTCTCGCGCATTGCCGTGCGCGAGCTGGCCTCCATCGGCCAGATTCCTGGCATGGTCAAGTCGAGCTGGTAGCAGAGGAGTCGCAATATGGCGATGAGCGATCCCCTCGGGGATATGCTGGCCCGGATCCGCAATGGCCAGCGAGCGCGTTTTTCCAAGGTGAGTGCGCCGGCCTCCAAGTTGAGGTCGAACGTGCTCGAGGTCTTGAAGCGCGAGGGCTATATTCGCGGATATTACAGCACCGAGGTGCGCCCGGGGATTTCCGAGCTCGAGATCGAGTTGAAGTACGCCGAGGGCGAACCGGTGATCCGCGAGATCTCGCGCGTCTCCAAGCCGGGCCGCCGGGTCTATTCCAAGATCAAGGAGCTGCCCAGGTATTACAACGGCCTGGGCATCGCGATCCTGTCGACACCGCGCGGCGTGATGTCGGACCACGAAGCGCGCGCCGCCAACGTCGGCGGCGAGGTCCTGTGCCGCGTCTTCTAGAGGAAGAACCATGTCCCGCGTAGGCAAGAATCCGGTCGAAGTTCCAAGCGGCGTCGAGCTCGCCATCACCGGACGCATGGTGACGGCCAAGGGCAAGCTCGGCGAGCTCAGCTACGAAATGACGGATGTCGTTTCGGCGGCGCTCGAGGGCAACCAGGTGGTGGTCAAGCCGGTCGACGAGTCCAAGACCGCGCGGGCCATGTGGGGCACCACGCGCGCGCGGCTGCAGAATATGGTGACCGGTGTCTCCGAAGGCTTTACCAAGGAGCTGGAGATCATCGGCGTGGGGTATCGGGCCGCGGTGCAGGGCCAAACCCTGATCCTGCAGCTCGGCTACAGCCACGACGTCAACCATGCGATCCCGGAAGGCATCTCGATTCACTGCGAGAAGCCGACCAGCATCAAGGTCTCGGGCGCCGACAAGCAGAGCGTCGGCCAAGTCGCCGCGGAGATCCGCGCCTACCGGAAGCCGGAGCCGTACAAGGGCAAGGGCATTCGCTACGTGGGCGAGACCATCCTGCGCAAGGAAGGCAAGAAGAAGTAATGTCATGTTGACTTCGAAACAACTGCGTGACCGCCGCAAGCAACGGAACCGCTCCCAGATAAAGCGCAAGAGCCGCGGCCGGGTCCGTCTCTCGGTCTTTCGCTCGAGCAAGCACATCTATGCCCAGGTGATCGACGATGGGCAGGGCGTTACCGTGGCGGCGGCGTCCTCGCTCGACAAGGACCTCAAGGCCAAGCTCAAGACCGGGGCCGACCAGGCCGCCGCCGAGGAGGTGGGCAAGCTGATCGCCGCGCGGGCCAAGGCCGCCGGCCTCAGCGTGGTGGTGTTCGACCGAGGCGGCTATCTGTTCCACGGCCGGGTCAAGGCGCTGGCCGAGGCCGCGCGCGAAGCCGGCCTATCATTCTGAGGAAAGCGGGATCATGGCACGAGGACAACGAGATTCGAGGCCGCGCAGGGATCAGCGGTCGTCGCGCGATCAGCGTGGCGGTCAGGACGAGCCCGAGCTGATCGAGAAGCTGGTCGGCATCAACCGCGTGGCGAAGGTGGTCAAGGGCGGCCGGCGCTTCGGCTTCGCCGCGCTGGTCGTGGTCGGCGACGGCCGCGGGCGGGTCGGTCATGGCCACGGCAAGGCACGGGAAGTGCCCGAGGCGATCCGCAAGGCGACCGAACAGGCCAAGCGTGGTCTGGTGCGGGTGCCGCTGCGCGAAGGGCGTACGCTGCACCACGACGTGCTGGGCCACTACGGGGCCGGCCGGGTCGTGCTGCGCGCCGCCGATCCGGGCACCGGGATCATCGCCGGCGGCCCGATGCGCGCCATCTTCGAGGCGCTCGGCGTGCACGATGTCGTGGCCAAGTCCGTCGGCACGGCCAATCCGCACAACATGATCAAGGCCACCTTCGACGGTCTCTCGCGCTGCGCCAGTCCGCGCATGGTGGCCCAGCGCCGCGGCAAGAAGGTGTCGGAGATTCTGGGCCGGCGCGAGGCCGGCGCCGAGGCCCAGGAGTAAGCGGTTATGGCCGAGACGAAGCAGACCATCAAGGTGACCCAGACCGGCAGCCCGATCGGCCGCAGGAAAGACCAGCGGGCGACGCTGATCGGCCTCGGTCTGAACAAGATGAACCGGACCAGGGAGCTCGAGGACACGCCGGCGGTGCGCGGCATGATCAACAAGGTGCAGCACCTGGTGAGGGTCGAGGACGGCGGCAGACCGGCCGCCGGGCGAGCCGCGAGCAAGGACCAAGAACGATGAAGCTGAATCAGTTGTCCGACAACCAAGGCGCCCGCAAGGCGCGCAAGCGCATCGGCCGCGGCATCGGGTCGGGCACGGGCAAGACCTCGGGCAAGGGCAACAAGGGCCAGAAGTCCCGCAGCGGCGTCGCCTTGAAGGGCTTCGAGGGCGGCCAGATGCCGCTGCACCGGCGTTTGCCCAAGCGCGGCTTCAAGAACATCTTCGCCAAGACCTATACCGTCGTGAACCTGGGCCGCCTGCAGCAGGCGATCGACGCGGGCAAGCTGGACGCCAAACAGGACATCGACGCCGGGGCGCTCAAATCGGCCGGGGTGATAAAGAATCCGCGCGATGGCGTGCGGTTGCTTGCAAAAGGCGAGTTGAAGGCCAAACTGAAGGTATCGGTGGCCGGTGCCTCCAAGGCGGCGATCGAGGCCGTGGAAAAGGCGGGCGGCAGCGTGACGCTCAGCGCGCCGGCCCGGAAGGCGACCGCCGCGGAGGCGGCGCCACCAGCCTGATGGCGCGACCGTCCCGCTGAGGCCAGAGGAAGAAACGCATGGCATCTGCCGCCGAGCAACTGGCTGCAAACATGAATTTCGGCGCGCTTTCCAAGGCGACCGAGCTGAAGAAGCGCATCTGGTTCACCCTGGGCGCCTTGGTGGTCTACCGCCTGGGCACCTACATCCCGATCCCGGGCATCGATCCGGTCATTCTGGCCGACGTGTTCAAGCAGCAGGCGGGCGGGATCCTGGGCATGTTCGACATGTTCTCGGGCGGCGCTCTGAGCCGCATGACGATCTTCGCGCTGAACATCATGCCCTACATCTCGGCGGCGATCATCATGCAGCTCCTGACCGCGGTCTCGCCGCAGCTCGAGGCGCTCAAGAAGGAGGGCGAGGCCGGGCGCAAGAAGATCAACCAATACACCCGCTACGGCACGGTTCTGCTGTGCCTCTTCCAGTCCTACGGCATTGCGGTCGGACTGGAGAGCGCGAGCGGCGGGGCGGTGCTGGACCCGGGCCTTTATTTCCGCTTCTCGACGGTGGTCACCCTGACCGGCGGGACGATCTTCCTGATGTGGCTGGGCGAGCAGATCACCCAGCGCGGCGTGGGCAACGGCATCTCGCTGATCATCTTCTCGGGCATCGTGGCCAACCTGCCGACGGCGATCGCCAGCACGCTCGAGCTGGGGCGCACCGGGGCCCTGCCGACGGCCCTGATCCTGATCCTGGTCGTGATGTCGGTGGTCGTGATCGCGTTCATCGTGTTCATGGAGCGCGCCCAGCGCCGGGTCATCGTGCAGTATCCCAAGCGTCAGGTCGGCAGCAAGATGTTCGGCGGCGAGGCGAGCCATCTGCCACTCAAGTTGAACACCTCGGGCGTGATTCCGCCGATCTTCGCCTCCTCGCTGCTCTTGATGCCGCTCACGGTGGCCGGCTTCTCGGGCGGCGGCGGGCCGGAGTGGCTGACCTGGATCACCACGACCCTGGGGCGCGGGCAACCGCTTTACCTGTCGATCTATATCGGCTTGATCGTGTTCTTCGCCTTCTTCTACACGGCGATCGTCTTCAATCCGGCGGACACGGCGGACAACCTCAAGAAGCATGGCGGCTTCATCCCGGGCATCCGGCCGGGTAAGAACACGGCGGAGTACCTGAACCACGTGCTGACCCGGCTGACCACGGTCGGCGCCGCCTATCTCGCCCTGGTCTGCCTGTTGCCGGAGATCCTGATCTCCAAGTTCGCCGTGCCCTTCTACTTCGGCGGCACCAGCCTGCTGATTGTCGTCTCGGTGACCATGGACACGGTCGGACAGATCCACTCCCACCTCCTGGCGCACCAGTACGAGGGGCTGATCAAGAAGGCCAAACTCAAGGGTCGGCGGTGATGAACATCATACTGCTGGGACCACCGGGCGCGGGAAAGGGCACTCAGGCCAAACGGCTCGAGACGCGTTTCGGGCTGGTCCAGCTATCGACCGGAGACATGCTGCGCGAGGCCGTGGCCTCGGGCAGCAAGTTGGGCCGCAAGGCCAAGGAAGTCATGGATGCCGGGCAGCTCATGCCGGACGATCTGATGATCCTGATGATCGGCGACCGGATCGATCAACCCGATTGCCGCAAGGGCTTCATCCTGGACGGCTTTCCGCGCACCACGCCGCAGGCCGTGGCGCTCGACCAGATGCTCAGCGAAAAAGGCCTGCAGCTCGACCATGTGGTCGAGATGAAGGCCGACGAGGATGACCTGGTCGAGCGGATCTCCGGCCGGTTCACCTGCGCCAAGTGCGGGATGGGTTATCACGAACGTTTCAAACAGCCGAAGCAGGCCGGGGTCTGCGACGTCTGCCGCGGGACCGAATTCACGCGGCGCGACGACGACAAAGAGTCGACGGTGCGTCGGCGCCTGGAAGCTTACCATGCGCAGACCGAACCTATCCTTCCGTACTACGAAGAAAAGGGTATTCTGGCCTCGGTCAACGGTATGGCGGAAATCGATGAGGTGGCTAGACAGATAGAAGGGGCCTTGGCCGGGCATGGCGCTTGACACCTGGACGACGGGTCCTATAATCCGCGCGCCCCGGCGTTGGCGCGTCCGGGCCGATAGGCCTGTCCAGAAAAGTTAACCAGTAGACGTTCAAGGAGACCGCGGCGTGGCACGTATTGCGGGCGTCAACATTCCGACGCAAAAACGAGTTGAGATCTCGCTAACCTACATCCACGGCATCGGCCGGACCAAGGCGAGCGACATCTGCAGCAAGGTCGGCATCCCCGCCGAGCGGCGGGTCAACGAGCTGACTGACGACGAGGTGGTGCGAATTCGCGAGTGCATCGACCGCGATTACAATGTCGAGGGCGATCTGCGCCGCGAGGTGGCCATGAACGTCAAACGCTTGATGGACCTAGGGTGTTATCGCGGATTGCGGCATCGCAAAGGCTTGCCGGTGAACGGTCAGCGCACCCACACCAACGCCCGCACCCGCAAGGGGCCGGCACGACCGATCGCCGGCAAGAAGAAATAAGCCGGACAGCAGGAGCAAGGGCCAAAGCATGGCGAAGCCGCAAACGCGTTTGCGCCGCCGGGAGCGAAAAAACATCACTTCCGGCATCGCGCATGTCAGCGCGACCTTCAACAACACGAAGATCACCATCACCGACGTTCAGGGCAACACGATCTCGTGGTCCTCGTCCGGCAGTCAGGGATTCAAGGGATCCCGCAAATCGACTCCCTATGCCGCGCAGATGGCGGCCGAGGATGCCGGGCGTAAGGCCATGGAGCATGGCGTGAAGACGCTCGAAGTGAACGTCAAGGGACCGGGCTCGGGGCGCGAGTCGGCGTTGCGCGCTCTTCAGTCCGTCGGGTTCACCATCACCGCGATCCGAGACGTGACGCCGATTCCGCATAATGGATGCCGGCCGCCAAAGCGGCGCAGGGTCTAGCGGTCTGTTGGTCCCGCCCGCCGGTTTCGACGGGGTAGGCGGGACGGGAAGGCGTGGCCGGCGTGACCGGCCTCTTGGCATTCGAGGATATCACTCGGAAGGACAATAACGTGCAATTCAGTCATGAAGGTGCAGTCGTACTGCAGAAGAACTGGACCGACTTGATAAAGCCCAACAAGCTCGACGTTCAGCCCGGCAACGACGCCCAGCGGGGCGCCAAGGTCGTGGCCGAGCCGCTCGAGCGAGGCTTCGGCTTGACGCTCGGCAACGCGTTGCGGCGCGTCCTGCTGTCGTCGCTCCAAGGTGCCGCCGTGACCAACATACAGGTGGACGGCGTGTTGCATGAGTTCTCGTCGATCTCCGGCGTGCGTGAGGACCTCACCGACATCGTGTTGAACGTGAAGGCGGTTGCGCTTCGCATGCATGGCGAAGGACCCAAGCGCATGCGCTTGCGCGCCGACGGACCGGGCGAGGTGACGGCCGGCCAGATCGAGACCGGCCATGATATCGAGGTCATGAATCCCAGCCTGATGATCTGCACCCTCGATGACGGCGCGCACCTGGACATGGAGCTGACGGTCGAGACCGGCAAGGGCTACGTTCCGGGCTCGCAGAACCGGCCGGACGACGCGCCGATCGGCTTGATCCCGGTGGATGCCGTATTCTCGCCGGTTCGCAAGGTGGCTTACAAGGTCGAGAACACCCGTGTCGGCCAGGTTACCGACTATGACAAGCTGACCATGGAAATCGAGACCAATGGGGCGGTCACGCCGGAGGACTCGGTGGCGCTCGCGGCGCGCATCCTGCAGGACCAGTTGCAGCTCTTCATCAACTTCGAGGAGCCGCAGGCCCGGGTCGCCGAGGAGCTGACCGCAGAATCGCCGTTCAACAAGAACCTGCTGCGCAAGGTCGACGAGCTGGAGCTCTCGGTCCGTTCGGCCAACTGCCTCAAGAACGACAACATCGTCTATATCGGCGACCTGGTTCAGAAGTCCGAGGGCGAGATGCTCCGGACCCCGAACTTCGGCCGCAAGTCGCTGAACGAGATCAAGGAAGTTCTGGCCCAGATGGGGCTCCATCTCGGCATGGAGATTCCCAACTGGCCGCCGGAGAACATCGAGGAACTCGCCAAGAAGCTGGAGGAGCCTTTCTAGCGGCAGGCGGGCCGCCCTCGACAAGAAGGAGGTACCGGGGCCGCGGTGGCCCCACTCCGCCGTACACGGCGGCCGTTTCGGCCCGCCGCGGCGCGCGGACCCGGCAATCGGTCTCTTCCGAGAGGCCCGGTGAAAAGAGGAGTTCGACATGCGCCATGGCACGAGCGGCCGCAAGTTCAACCGGACCAGCGCCCATCGCAAGGCGATGTTCGCCAACATGGCGGTGGCCCTGATCAAGCACGAGCAGATCAAGACGACCCTGCCCAAGGCCAAGGACCTGCGCGGCGTCGTCGAGCGCCTCATCACACTGGGCAAGCGCGGCGACCTGCACGCCCGCCGACAGGCGCTTTCGGTGCTGCGCGACCGCGAGATCGCAAGCAAGCTGTTCGGCGAGCTGGCCGAGCGCTACAAGGATCGCGCCGGCGGCTATACCCGGGTGCTCAAGGCCGGGTTCCGCTACGGCGACATGGCGCCCATGGGCCTGATCGAGCTGGTCGACCGCAATCCCGAGGCCAAGGGCCAGGATTCCGGACCGACCCAAAGCGCCGAGGACGCGGACGAGGAGTCCTGAACGCCCCTCTGGCAATCTCGCCGTTCAAGTGAACCTCTAACGATATGACGAGGCGGGACCGGTCGGTCCCGCCTCGTTGCACGATCAGGCCTGCCACCAGCGCTCGACGTAGCGGCCGCCGTCGAGCTCCCAGTTCGCCGCCACGTCGGGGCCGTGCTTGATCTTGTCGGCCATGGCATAGACGTAGTTGGCGAAAGCCCAGGCCACGACGCCGCCTTCGTCGCGGATGATCCGCTGCATTTCGCGATAGATTTCGCCGCGCTTTGCCGAGTCGAGTTCGCTCCGGCCCGCGGTCAGCAGCTTGTTGAAGCGCTCGTGACTCCAGAAGGTGTCGTTCCAGTTGGCTCCTTCCGCGTAGGCCTGCGAGAACATCCAGTCGCAGGTCGGCCGGCCGCCCCAGTAGCACATGGACCAGGGTTTCTTCATCCAGACGTTGGACCAATAGCCGTCGTTGGGCTCGCGGACGATGTTGATATCGATACCCGCCGGGGCCATCTGCTCCTTCATCAGGACCGCCGCGTCGACGGCGCCGGCGAAGGCGGCGTCGGCCGCCGAAAGATCGACCGACAACTTATCGAATCCGGCCTTTTTCAAGTGGAACCTGGCCTTGTCCGGATCATAGGTGCGCTGTTCCAGCTCGGCGTGGAAGGGCACGGAGGGCGCGATGGGATGGTCGTTGGCCAGCGTGCCGTGGCCCTTGAGTATCGTCTTCAACAGGTTCTCGCGGTCGACCCCATACTTCAGCGCGAGCCGGACGTCGTTGTTGTCGAAGGGCGCCTGGGTCGTGATCATCGGCGCCGTGTAGTGCAGGAAGCCGGTGGCCTCCTCGACCCGCACGCCCGGCCGGCGGGCGAGCAAATGCACCGTCTTGAGGTCGCAGCGGCTGATCACGTCGACCTCGCCAGTCGCCACGGCGTTCTGCCGCGCGGTGACGTCGGCGATGACGAGCAGCTCCACCTCGTCGAAGTGGGCCCGGCCTTCCTTCCAATAGTTCGGGTTACGCTTCAGCTTCGTGCGCACGCCCGCCTCGAAGGAGTCGAGGACGTAGCCGCCGGTGCCGATATAGTTCTGCCAGTCGGCCTTGCCGTCGACCTCCGGCATGATCAACAGGTGATAGTCGGCCATGAGGTAGGGGAAGTCCGCGTTGCCGGCCGTCAGCTTGAAGACCACGGTGTCCGGGCCGTCGGCCGTCAGGTCGGCAATCGGTTCGACGTTGGACTTGGCGGCCGACTTGGACTCCTTACCGCGGTGATGGTTGAGCGAGGCGATGACGTCTTCGGCCGTCATCGTCTTGCCGTTGGAGAACTCGATGCCCTTGCGCAGCTTGAACCTCCAGGTCGCCGCGTCCGCCGAGGCTTCCCAGCTCTCCGCCGCGTCGCCGGCCAGTTCGCCCGAGGGGCTGATCTCGGTCAGCGAGTTGTGCGTCGCAAAGCCGGCCGAGATCATGTAGATGTCGGTGTAGGTCTGCGGGTCGAGGGAGTCCGTCGTGCCGCCTTCGGCCAGGCCCGCCCGCAAGCGGCCGCCCTTCTGGGGGGCGGCCCGGGCCGCGCCGCTCATCAGCGCCGGCACAGAGACCCCGGCCAACCCCAAGGCTGCGGCGCCGGTCAGGAAATCGCGTCGTTCGATCGCTTGCTTGATCCACTCGTTGCTCATCTGAAGCTTCCTTTTTCTGACTATCATCGGTTTCGTTCTTCAGTCCTGTCACAGGTTGTCGCGCGGTACCGCTTCCTCCCACTTCCGCTCCAGGATCGCGGTATCGCCTTCGTAGGCCGTCACCCGCCGCGTCAGGTGAAAGTGCTCGCGGGTCGAGGTCATCTCGTTCTCGCTTTCGATCCGGACCCGCCAGTCGCCGCGCGTGAAAGCGTAGTCCCAGCGGGTACGGCATCGCGCCGTGAGGGGATCGTCGGGTCGGATCGCATAGCTCTGGCGCACGGAGCTGTGGACCGCGAGGCCGTGAAACGGGTCCTGCCGCTCGCCGAAGTCGTCGAAATAGGTGACGAGCCGGGTGCCGTCGTCCCGCACCTCGCGCGTCGTGCGGCTTTCGGGTTGTCGCAGTATCGTTGCCGCGGGCGCCTCGACGGCCGGCGGCGGCGGCAATTCCTCGCAGGCGTCCTCGGCCGTCGTGGCGCGCACCGGCAGGATCAGCCGGCAATCCTCCAGGTGCAGGGTCACGCGCGCGTTTTCCGGGCTCGGCCAGACCACGGGCCAATAGGCGGTCGAGACCGCCAGCCGGACACGGTGGCCGGCCGCGAAACGGTGCCCGCAGTGCTTCAGGGGAACGCGGACACGGTATCGGCGGCCCGGATCCAGGGGCGCCGGCGCCGCATGCCCGTCCCGATGGGTCAGGTTGAACGGCAGGTATGAGACGCGCATCGACCCGCCCTCCGGCGCCACGTCGCAGAGCCGCAGCGCCAGCAGGGCCTGCGGCCGGTCGCAGGCGAGGTCCAGCTCCACCTCCGGCGCCCCAAGGACGTCGAGCGCCTGGCCCAGCGGCTCGCCGTCGAAGCAGACGGAGCGCACGTCGTCCCGCTGCTGATCGTCGGCCAGGTCGTTGTCGACCCGCATGCCGGGACAGAAATGGCCGGCCGCATCGCCGAGATGCTGCGGCGAGGCCACGGCGACGGCGCCGCTGCCGGGTGACTCCTGGAGCCTCCCCTCGGCCAGATGAAGGACGCGCGGCGCGACATTTGGCGACGGCCAGGCCGGCTCGGCGACCCAGCGCCCGGGCTGGGCGTCATAGGCCGGGCGCGGCGGGTCAAAGTCCTGCAGGTAGGTACGGTAGGTGGGCAACGCCTCGGCGCCGTTCGCCTCGCCCTTCAGCCAGCGGTCGAACCAGCGCAGGACCTCACCGTGGTAGTCGGCGGCCGGCGCGATCCTGGCCATGTTCGGATACTTGTGCTCCCACGGGCCGACCAGCGCCCGCACCGGCGCCGACAGGCCCTGGAGCAGGCGCGGCGGCGTGTCGGAATAGGCGTCCGCCCAGCCGCCGACGGCGAGCACGGGGCAGTCGATCGCGTCCCAGTCCTCACAGACCGAGCCGTGCTTCCAGTAGTCGTCCCGGCGCTGGTGCTTCAGCCACTCGATTGCCAGGAACGGCAGGACCTCGATCCGTTCCAGCCACACCTCGCGCCAGTCGTCGCGCAGCAGCGGATCCGGGGGGCGCGTCATATAGGCGGTCATCTGAGCGCCCCAATTGAAATTGTCGGTGAGCAGCGAGCCGCCCATGTAATGGATGTCGTCAGCATAGCGGTCGACCGTCGAGCAGACGCTGACAACGGCCTTCAGCGCCGCCGGGCGCCGCATGGCGATCTGCAGTCCGTTGAAGCCGCCCCAGGAGATGCCGATCATGCCGACGACGCCCGAACACCAGGGTTGGGCCGCGATCCAGGCGATCACCTCGGCGCCGCTGGCCAGCTCGTCCTCGCTGTACTCGTCGGTCAGCCGGCCGTCGGAATCGCCCGAACCCGGCATGTCGACCCGCAGGCCGGCATAGCCGGCCCGGGCGAAGGCGGGATAGTTGATCTCGTCGCGGACCACGGTGCCGTCGCGCTTGCGATAGGGCAGGTATTCGAGGATCGCCGGCGCGGGCCGCTGCTCCGCGTCCGCCGGCAGCCACAGGCGGGCCGCAAGCCGCCGCCCGTCGGCAAGCGTGATCCAGAGGTGCTCGATGTGCCGCACGTCCTGCGCGGCTGGCGGCGTGTCCATTTGCCTCCCCCTGTCGTCTTCGAAGGGCGCGCTATTCCGCGATCCATGGCGACTTGAAGCGACTCTATGCCGTTTTGCCCCCGATCGCTAAGGGGAATCCAAAGCGGACCCTCCGGGCGTCCTACGGGCCGCCCCCGGCGAGGCGGCCGCGCCGCGCGGATTGCCCCTGGTAAGCCCCGTTGCCCGTCCCCAAATCCACACGGGGATCGAGGCAATCGGGGATGGGTCCATGTTGCGCCGCATTCTGGCCGCCGGCCTGCTGTTTTCAGCGCTACTCGTCATGTCCGCGCCGCTCTCGGCGCAGACCAAGTCCGTGCCCGGCTCGCGCGCGGAGGTCGAGCTGTCCTTTGCACCGGTCGTCCGCCAGGTGGCCCCGGCCGTCGTGAACATCTACGCCAAGCGGGTGGTGGCGCAGCGATCGGTCTCGCCGCTTTTCGACGACCCCTTCTTCAAGCGCTTCTTCGGCGAGGATTTCGGCCTGTTCGGCCGACCCCGCGAGAAGGTCCAGAACTCCCTGGGCTCGGGGGTCATCGTCGACGGCGAGGGCCTCGTGGTGACCAACCACCACGTCATCGCGGGCGCCACCGAAATTACCGTGGTGCTGTCCGACCGGCGCGAGTTTCCGGCCGAGATCGTGGTCGACGACGAGCGCACGGACCTCACGGTTCTTCGCGTCGACACGGAGGGCGAGGCGCTACCGAGCGTGCCCTTCAAGGATTCCGATCAGGTGGAGGTCGGCGATCTCGTCCTCGCCATCGGCAACCCCTTCGGGGTCGGTCAGACGGTGACCAGCGGCATCGTCTCGGCGCTCGCGCGCACCCAGGTCGGTATCAACGACTTCAACTTCTTCATCCAGACCGACGCGGCGATCAATCCAGGCAACTCCGGCGGGGCGCTGGTCACGCTCGACGGCAAGCTGATCGGCATCAATACGGCGATCTACTCGCGCAGCGGCGGCTCGATCGGCATCGGCTTCGCGGTGCCGTCCAACATGGTGCGCACCGTGGTCGCCAGCGCGCGGAACGGCGGGCGGGTCGTACGTCCCTGGATCGGACTGACCGGCCAGACGGTCGACGCCGACCTGGCCGAGGGGCTCGGCCTGGACCGCCCGGGCGGGGTCGTCGTCACGCAGGTCTACGACGGCGGACCGGCCGACCAGGCGGGGATCCTCAAGGGCGACGTGATCCTGGCGGTCGGCGGCAAGCCGGTGAACGACCTGGAGTCCCTCCGCTTTCGGGTCGCCACCGCGCGGCTCGGCGACCGCGCCAAGGTCGAGATCCGGCGCAAGGGCGAGACCAGGACCAAGACCGTCACGCTGCCGCTGGTCCAGGCGCCGGAGACCCCGCCGCGCAACGAGACCCTGCTGAAAGGCCGACAGCCGCTGGCTGGCGCAGTGGTCGTCAATCTCTCGCCGGCCCTGGCCGAGGAGATCGACCGCCCGGGTGCCTGGGAAGGGGTCGTCGTGACCCAGATACGCCGCGGCAGTCCGGCCCACCGCCTGCGCGTCCGGGTGGGCGACGTGGTCGTCGCGGTCAACCGCAAGGAGATTCGCCGCGTCCGCGACCTCGAGGCGGTCCTGCGTCAACCGGTCGGGACCTGGGAAATCACCCTGAACCGCAACGGCCGGGTCCGCACCCTGGAGGTCGAGGGCTGACTCCGTCCTCCGTCCCGCAGACCCGGCTTAATCGACCGCCATCTCGCTCTCCAGACCCAGCCAGTCCCGCTGCCAGCGGGGCAGGGCGAATGCGGCCTGGTGGACCTCCGGGTCGTAGTGGCGGCCGTGGTAAGCCGCCACCGGCCGGCGCAGGGAGACGCCGTCGCGGCCGTAGAGGAAGAAGCCGAAATCGGCGCCCGGATAGAGCGGGATCTTGGTTCGGTAGACCTCGATATGGGGCAACAGCCGGGTGCGGCGCATGACGCTCACCAGGTTCTCGCCGCCGCCGCTCACCTCCTGCAGGAAATGCCCGCCGTCGCGCGTCAGGAAGATGCTGTCGGAATCGACGATAACGCCGGTCTCCGAGACGATGGCGGCGAGGTCGGCGCAGAAGTCCTCGGTGAAGAGATTTGCCGAGGGGCCGACCGGCTCGGTCAGGTCGAGGACGATGACGTCGTAGGTCCGGCCCTCGGACCTGGCGGCGCGGACCAGGTCGCCGGCGTTGTCGACGACGAGAGTCACGCGCGGATCGTCGTAGTCGCCCTCGACGCCCAGGTATCGGTTCGAAAGCTCGATCACCCGGCGGTCGATCTCGACCATGGTGACCTGGCTGACGAAGTCGTGGACCAGGGCCTCGCGCAGGGCGCCGCCGTCGCCGCCGCCGACGATCAGGACGGACGTGTCTCGGCGCTCCCGGCCCAACAGGGGAACGTGCAGGGCCATCTCGTGATAGATGAACTCGTCGGCCTGGCTCGCCTGGACATAGCCGTCGAGCACGAGGATCCGGCCGAAGGCGGCGTGATCGAAGATCTCGATGACCTGGAAGGGACTCTCTTCGCGGTGCAGAAGCGTGAGCTCCAGCGACTGGGCGATGCCCAGGCCGTCGGAACGTTCGCGCCACCAGGCCGGCGCGGCGGAAGTTCGGTCGGATTCGGTCATGGTCCGGCTGCCTTCGTTCACCGCGGCCATTCTACCAACGCCGGCCCCCAGGGCGCCATAGACCGTATTGAATTCCTTCGTGTCCTGGTATCCTTACGGCCAAGATCCCGCTGCCGGCGAAGCGCTTTTTTGCCGGAACCGAAACACAAGCCGGAGGCGCCGCGCCGTGACGACCCTGTTCGAAAGCCAGGCACCGCGGCCGCTGGCCGACCGCCTGCGGCCGGCGACGCTCGGCGAAGTCGTGGGGCAGGACCACCTGCTGGCGCCCGAGGGCCCGATCGGGCGCATGGTCGCGGCCGGCCGGCTCGCCTCGATGATCCTCTGGGGGCCGCCCGGGACCGGCAAGACGACGATTGCCCACCTGCTGGCCGACGTCGGCGAGCTCGCCTTCGAGCCGCTCTCCGCCGTGTTCTCGGGCGTGGCCGACTTGCGCAAGGTCTTCGAGCGGGCCCGGGAACGGCGCGGCATGGGGCGCGGCACGCTGCTGTTCATCGACGAGATCCACCGCTTCAACCGCGCCCAGCAGGACGGCTTCCTGCCCTATGTCGAGGACGGCACGGTGGTCCTGGTCGGCGCGACCACGGAGAACCCCTCGTTCGAGCTGAACGCGGCCCTGCTGTCGCGCTGCCAGGTCTTCGTCCTGAAGCGTCTGTCCGACGCCGCCCTTGAGGAGCTGGTCGCCCGGGCCGAGGCCGAGACCGGCCGGCCCCTGCCGCTCGACGACGACGCCCGCGGCGCCCTGATCGCCATGGCCGACGGCGACGGCCGCTATCTGCTGAACCTGAGCGAGGAGCTGCTCGCCCTGCCGGCGGGCGCCCCCCTGGACAACGCCGGCCTGGCCGAGGTCGTCCAGAAGCGCGCGCCGCTCTACGACAAGAGCCAGGACGGCCACTTCAACCTGATCTCGGCGCTGCACAAGTCGCTGCGCGGCTCGGACACCGACGCCGCGCTCTACTGGCTGGCGCGCATGCTGGCCGCCGGCGAGGACCCGAACTACGTCGCCCGCCGCCTGGTCCGCTTCGCGGTCGAGGACGTCGGGCTGGCCGACCCGCAGGCCCTGGTCCAGGCCACGGCCGCCTGGCAGGCCTATGAGCGCCTGGGCTCGCCCGAGGGCGAGCTGGCGCTGGCCCAGGCGGTCATCTACCTGGGCACGGCGCCCAAGTCCAACGCCGCCTACAAGGCCTACGGCGCGGCCCGGCGGGCGGCCGGCGAGACCGGCTCGCTGATGCCGCCCAAGCACATCCTGAACGCGCCCACGGGCCTGATGAAGGAGCTCGGCTACGGCGCCGGCTATGCCTACGACCACGACACGGCCGAAGGCTTTTCCGGACAGGACTATTTTCCCGAAAACATGGACCGGCCGAATTTCTACCGCCCGGTCGACCGTGGCTTCGAGCGCGAGGTGAAGAAGCGCCTCGACTACTGGGCCAAGCTGCGCGCGGGGCGGGGATCCGATAGCGGCTAGTGTGATGAGCCCAGCATTCCCTGCCCAATCCACCAGAACAGGAACTTCACCACCAAGACACGAAGGCACCAAGAACGTATTGAAACCCTTTGTGTCTTGGTGTCTTTGTGGTTGAGAGCCCGCCGATGGCTATCGGTCGGTAACGTAATACCGGACCCGAGCCTTGCGATTCGCGCGATTCTGCCATGCCGTCTTGTCCCTTGCCTGGCGGCGCAGGGAGTTTAATTGTCTTCATGCAATCGGATGGCGCGCCGGCCCCGGCTGCTGCCCTACCTGAGGAGATCGGTTCGATGCCCGATTATACGGCGCCCGAGCGCGGGCGCGTCGCCCTCTTGACCGTCAATGCCCAGCGCGACTTCACTCTGCCGGGATCGACCCTGAAGGCCTGCGGGGTCGATGGGGCGCTGCCGGCCATGGGGGCCCTGGTCCAAGGGTTCCGGGAACAGGGCGCGCCGGTGTTTCACGCGGTGCGGCTCTACCGGCCGGACGGCTCGAACGTCGACAACTTTCGCCGCAACGCGGTCGAGGAGGGCCTGCGGATCCTGATGCCGGGGACCTTCGGCGCCGAGCTGGTCGACGATATCAAGCCGCAGAAGACGGTTCGGCTCGATCCGGACGGGCTCATGAACGCCAAGTTCCAGGAGATCGGGCCCAAGGAGTGGATCTTCTACAAGCCGCGTTGGGGCGCCTTTCACAAGACCGCGCTGGCCGAACGGCTGGAGGCCCTCGACGTCAATACGCTCGTGGTCTGCGGCTGCAACTTCGCGACCAGCGGCCGCGCCACGGTCTACGAGGCCGGCGCCCGGGACTTCCGCGTCATCCTGGCGACCGACGCCTTGTCCGGCGCGCGCGAGGAATGCGTCTGCGAAATGGGCCGGATCGGCGTCTACCTGATGAACGCGGAAAACTGCCTGCACTGGCTGGTCGCGGCGCCGAAGTCCGACGCCGCCTGAGGCGCCCGGCCCACCTCCAGACGGGCGTGTCTCAGCTCGAAATCCTGCCGAAACAACAACCGGAAAGTCCGCTTCCTAGCAGATCGTGTCTGCTTTCCCCGACACTATCCTTTACGTCGATCGAACCGCGAACTTCGGGAACGCACGCGCCTGCTCTTAGCGTTTATCGGAGCCAAGATCTTCCCTCAAGCCATTGCGCCGTAGTCCATCGATTTGTGGCGATCGAGTTTCCGGGTAACTGGCGGCATCGGGTGCTTGAGTCCGGTTATGCAGTTGAACAGAGCGGCACACATGCCGGGGCCAATCGCTCGGCTGGAAGACCAGTTCGGCAATGCCCCGGCCCGCAACTTATACCTTTGGTATTATACCAGCGAGCCGATGACGACATTCACCGGCTCGCTGGCAAGCGCGAACGCGCGCCCGCAGCGACGCGAGGAAAGCCAAGCGGACGGATGTCTGCGCCGGGCGCCCGAGGGGCAACAGGCGAGTCCGGTCATGGGCCCGCCGGTATTGGTCAGGCGGGCGGCTTGCGCCGGGTCCGTGTGGTCAAGCGCTGCGATAGAGCTTGGTCATAACGAACTCGCGGTGCTTCAGAGACTCCGCGGCGGTAAGCCGGCCATTGCAGGTGCGGATCGTGATATCGATCAGCGCGTCGCCCGCCTCGTCCAACGTCATCTCGCCGCGCAAGATCCCCGAGCAATCGAGATCCATGTGTTCGGGCATCTCCCGCGCCGTGCGTGGATTGGCCGTCAGCTTGATCACCGGCTCGATCGGGTTGCCGATGATGTTGCCCTGGCCGGTCGGAAAGAGGTGCACGACGAAGCCGGCAGCCGCCTGCAGAGTGACGCATTCCGCCGCCGCGGAGGAGGTGTCCATGAAGTATAGCCCGGCGCCTTGCCCCGGCTCCTCCGCCGGCTCCAAGACATCGATGAAACTGGTCTTCTTGCCGATCTTTTGCAGGTTGCCGAAGGCCTTTTCCTCGATCGTGGTCAGGCCGCCGGCAATATTGCCCTTGGTCGGCTGGGAGTCCGACAGGTCCGAGGTCTTGTGGGGCTCTATGACCTCATCCATGTAGGCCTGCCAGGTCTTGAGGAATTTCTCCCCGATCTCCGGCGTCGCCGCGCGCGTGGCGCAAACCTCTTCGGCGCCGGTAAGCTCCGAGGTCTCGCCGAAGCAAGTCATCGCCCCCAGGGGATCGATCTTGTCGATCATATTGCCCACGGTCGGGCAGGACGCCAAGCCCGAGGTCGTATCCGACTCTCCGCACTTGGTCGAGACCCAAAGGTCTGAGATCTTGCAGGACTCACGCTGCTTCTCGCTGGCCCATTGCACGTACTCCTGGGCCTTATGGCAGGCCTGGGCCACGGTCTTGATCTCGCCGTTTCGCTCGATGGCGAATCCGGCGACCGGCTTGCCGGTCGCGGCGATCCCCTCGACCACCCGTTGGGTCCAACTGGGCTCGATCCCGATCACGATGCAGGCCGCCACGTTGGGGTTCTTGCCGGTCCCGATCAGGGTGCGGAAATGCAGGTCCAAGTCCGCGCCGAACTGCAGCCGCCCATAGTGGTGCGGCAGCGCCAGGCAGCCGTCGATATTGTTCGCCACCTTTTCGCAGGCGGCGTTCGACAGGTCGTCGAGCGGCAGGATCGCCACGTGACTACGGATCCCGACGCGGCCGTTTTCGCGCCGGTATCCAAAGAATTCTCGATCGGCTAGAGCCGTCATCTTACCACCTCTTGGTCTTGATGTTGTGAACGTGGACGTGATCGCCGGCTTTCGCGGCGGCAACGACCTTGCCGATATCATGGCCGTATTTCACGACGGTGTCGCCCACTGCCAGATCCTTGAGGGCGATCTTATGGCCCAGCGGTATGTCGGCCAGGGCGTCCATGTGCAGGGTCTGGCCGGTCGACATGTCCAGTCCGGTCAAGACCGCATTGGCCTTGACCGATTCGACCACGACCACGCCGACCGTGTCTTCCGAGCCGTGCACCAAATAATCGGGCGCGCTCATGGTTCTTGCCTCGGTTTCATTGGGATTCCTCCGTTCCATCAGGGTCTGAGAATGATCTTGGCCGCCGGCGTGCGGCCGGCGTGGAGATCGTGAAAGGCCTGCCCGCCCTCGGCCAGAGGACGCTCCTCGATCCAGTCGAGCTTGCCCAGGCGGCCGTCGTGGAGTGCCGCGAGCGAAGCCCGCAGGTCGGCGTCGGTGTAGGTGTAGACGCCGATCAAGGTCACTTCCGACAGAGTCAAGGTGCGGGCGTCGAACGCGCCGGCCCAGTCTTGCAGGCCGACATGGGAGATCACGCCACCGGGGCGCACGGCCGCGATCGCAGCCGCCCGGGTCGCCGCCGCGCCCACGGCGTCCAGCACCAGATCGTATTCGGCGCTCTCCGCCGGCACGGCAAGGGGGTCGAAAACCTCCAAGCCGGCCGCCGCCGCGGTCTCGCGGCGCAGCCGGTTGGTCTCGGCCAGACGCACGCCGCGCGCGCCCCAGGACTTGAGAATCAAACCGCCGAGCAGACCCACCGAGCCGCCACCGATCACCAGGGTGCGGCATTCTGGAATCGGTCGCCACGAGGCCCGCGCGGCCAGCGCCAGGCCATGCCACGCCGTGGCGCAGGGTTCGGTCAGGGCCGCTTTGGCCGGGTCCATGCCCGCGGGCACGGGGATCAGGTTGCGCGCCGGCAAGGCGACCCGCTCGGCGAAGGCGCCGGGCCGCCGCATGCCGATCAGCTCGCGCCCGGCACAGAGGTTGGACCGGCCGGTCTGGCAGAACTCGCAGGCGCCGCAGGTGATCAGAGGATTGAAAACCACGCGGGCGCCGGGGTCCGGCCCGTCGAGAACCGTGCCGCAGGCCTCGTGCCCGAGAATCAAGGGCGGCACGCGGCGCGGATCGTGGCCGTGCCAGGCATGCATGTCGGAGCCGCAGATCCCAACCGCTTCGACCTTCACCAAGGCGTCGCCGGCCCCCTGGGTCGGTGCGGGCGCGTCGCGGTACTCGGTCGCTTCGGTCGCGGTATAGATGAGCGCTTTCATGGCCTGCCTCATTTCGCGGTGAAACCGCCGTCCACGTAGAGGACCTGCCCGGTGACGTAATCCGAGGCCGGCGAGGCGAGGAAGATCGCCGGGCCAGCCAGATCCTCCAGGCGTCCGTTGCGCCCCATACAGGTTTGCGCGGCGTTGCGGGCGGCCGTCTCGCCGTCTTCGAAGACCGCCGCGGTCAATTCCGTTGGAAAGAAACCGGGCGCCAGGGCGTTGCAGGCGATGCCGTCGCCCGACCAGGCCTCGGCCATGGCCCGGGTCAACTGCGCCACGCCGCCCTTCGAGGCGCCGTAGGCGATGCCCTTGGGAAAGGCCCGCTCGGATTGCAGCGAGGCAATGTTGACGATCCGCCCCCAGCCCTTGTCTCGCATAGCTGGAACCAAGGCCTGCGCCAGGAAAAAAGGCGCAGAGAGGTTCAATTCCAGGGTCCGCTGCCATTCCGCAGGCGTGACGGTCTCGGCCGATTTCCGGGGATTCAGTCCCGCGGCGTTGACGAGAACGTCCGGTGGCCCCAAAAGTGCCGAGATGCGGCGCGCAACCGCCGCCAGTTCGGCGATGTCCGAGAGGTCGGCGGCGAGGGCGACGGCGCGCCCGCCCGCCGTCCGCGCCTCGTCCATCCAGTCGCCCAGCCGGGCTTCGCGCCGCGCCACGCCGACGACCGCCGCGCCGGCCCGCGCAAGAGCCGTGGCGATGGCCCGCCCAATTCCGGAACTGGCACCGGTCACACAGGCGGTACGGCCCGCCAAGTTGAAGAGATCCTCGGTCATTCCGGCGTCGATAGATCGAAGTGCTCGCCCGGGAACCATTTCGCAAGTCGCACGTCCGCGGTCTTGGCGTGGCCCTCCATGCCTTCGAGGCGCGAGATGCGTGCCGTGACTTGGGCGATTTCGCGGTTGGCCTCCCGGGTCATGCGTTGCCAAGTAACGGTCTTCATGAACTTGCCGACCGAGAGTCCGCCAGTATAGCGCGCCGCCCCCTTGGTCGGCAGGATATGATTGGGTCCCGATGTCTTGTCGCCGAAGGCGACAGTAGTTTCCTCACCGAGAAAAAGCGAGCCGTAGTTGCGGAGGTTCTGCAGCCACCAATCGAGGTCGGCGCACTGAACCTCCAGGTGCTCCGAGGCGTAATCGTCGGAAACCCGAACCGCTTCCTCCCGGGAGTCGACGAGGATGATCTCGCCGTAGTCCCGCCACGCCGCCTCGGCGTTGGTGCGGTTGAGCTCCGGCAACTCGGCGATGAACTTCGGCACCAGGTCCGCGACCTTATCCGCCAGAGCGCGGTCGAGGGAGATCAGCCAGGCCGGCGAGTTATAGCCATGCTCGGCTTGACCGACCAGATCCCAGGCCGCGATCTCCGGATCGGCGGTATGGTCGGCGATGACCATGACCTCGGACGGTCCTGCGAACATGTCGATGCCGACCCGGCCGTAGAGAATACGCTTGGCCTCGGCCACGAACTGGTTGCCCGGCCCGACCAGGATGTCGGCCGGAGTTCCGCCGAAAAGCCCGAAGGCCATGGCCGCCACGCCCTGGACGCCGCCCAGCGCAAGGACCGTATCGGCGCCGCAGAGATCGAGGGTGTAGAGAATCGCCGGGTTCACGCCCTCGCCCGGCTTGGGCGGCGAGCAGGCGACCACCTGCTCGACCCCCGCCACCTTGGCCGTGGTCACCGACATGATCGCGGAAGCGACGTGAGAATAGCGCCCCCCGGGCACGTAGCAGCCGGCCGCGCCCATGGGGATATTGCGATGACCGGTAACGAGGCCCGGCCTCAACTCGACCCGGGTATCGAGAATCGCGTCCTTTTGGGCTTCGGCGAAGCGGCGCACCTGATCGTAGGCGAATTGGATATCGTCCTTTAGGCGCTCCGGCAGCTTGTTGCCCGCCGCCTTGCGGGCTTCTTGGGAAACGACGATCTCGCCGTCCCATTTGTCGAACTTGGCGGCGTACTCACGCGCCTTGGCCTCGCCACCCGTCTCGATATCGTCGAGGATCGCCTGCACCGTGGCGCGCACGTCCTGCTCGCCGGTCGCGGCTGTTTTTTCGGCTTTTCTCAGATATTCGACAGTCATGACTGCAAACCTTTCGTAATTTCAGTAGATGTCGGGCAGGAATACGGTCGATATCGCCGGCAGATAAGCGATCAGCAACACGACGATCAGCATACCGATCACGTAAGGGCCAACTCGCGCCGCGATCTTCAAGACCGATTCACCCGTGATGCCCGAGATGACGAAGAGATTGAGCCCGAGCGGCGGCGTGATGAAGCCGACTCCCAATGCGGTGACCATCATGATGCAGAACTGCACATCGTTCATGCCGATCTCCTGCGCCAGGGGCAGCAGAATGGGCGATAGAATGACGATGTTCGGCGTGGTCTCCATGACGCAGCCCGCGGCGATCAGAATTCCGATTATCAGGAGCTTGATCAACACAGGGTCATCGGTCAGCGAGGTCACCGCGAAAACGAAGCCTTGCGGTACATTGAGCGCCGCGAGAGTCTGCGCGAGTGGCAACGACATGGCGATGATCGGCAGGATGACGCCGTTCACCTTGGCCGAGCTGACCAGCATCTTGGGGAAGTCGGCGAGCGTCAGACTGCCCTGAAGCAGGCCGATGGTAATCGTCGTCCCGACAGCGACCGCCGCCGCCTCGGTCGGCGTGAAAATGCCCGAATAGATGCCGCCTAGAATGATGAACGGGACCAGAAGCGCGTAGCGCCCTTGCCAAACCGCCTTGCGCCACCGGGCCGCGGAGAAGCCCACGACCTCGCCCTCGAAATTGTAGATCCGGTTCATCACCATGTTGGTGATCATGATCGACAGCATGATCATGACCCCGGGAATCGCCGCCGCGAGAAACAAGGTCGAGGCCGAGATGCCCAGGATCAGGCCGACAATGATGTAGGCGATCGAGGGCGGTATCAGGATGCCGGTGCAAGCGCCCGAAGCGACCAGCGCGCAGGCGTAGGGCCGGGGGTATCCCTTGTCGACCAACTTGTGAATCGTCATCCGCCCGACCGCGGCCGCCCCGGCCGCGTCGGAACCGGAAATGCAGGCGAAGAAACCGCAACCCAGCACGGTCGCGGTTCCCAGGCCAGCGCGGACCCCCCCGGTCGTCGCGTCGGCCACATCCAGAAGCTTGTCGGACAATCCCGTGCGCACCAGCACGTCGCCGGTCAGAATGAACAGCGGGACGGCGATCAGGGCGAAATGATCGATACCGTCGAACAACGATTCGCCGAGCAGGGAAATCGGCAGCACGTCGGTCACCAAGAGCATGACCACGG
>JAOUCL010000452.1 GCA_029859805.1 Rhodospirillales bacterium
CGCCGGGGTCGGCCGCAATGGTGTCGAGCGGTTGGTGACGGTCATCGAGGATGACCGTGATGAGCGCGTACCGGCCTCGGCACGCGCTTGCCTGCTGGCCCTGCGCGATCAGCTCGCCTCGGTGAAACAGCAGATCCTCGCGGCGGACCGGCGCCTCCTTGCCTGTCATCGCGCGAGCGAGGTGAGCCGGCGGCTTGACGAGATCCCCGGCGTTGGCCCGCTGATCGCGACCGCGCTGGTGGCCTCCATCCCCGATCCCCATACCTTTCGCTCGGGGCGCGATCTGTCGGCCTGGATCGGGCTGGTGCCGCGGGAGGATTCCACCGGCGGCAAGCATCGCCCTGGGCACATCTCCAAGGCGGGCAATCGCTATCTGCGAAAGCTTCTGGTGATCGGTGCGCTCTCCGTGATCCGGCGGGCCAAGCAGACCGGCTCCACCCGAAGAGCCTGGCTCATCGCGCTGATGGAACGCCGCTCGACCAAGCTGGCGGCGATCGCGCTGGCCAACAAGATCGCGCGCACGGCCTGGGCCATGATGGCTCATGGCACCTGCTACCAAGAGCCGCAACCACAGGCGACTTGAGACACGCGCGGGCGCCGCTCGCGCTCAGGAGGTTGGAAAGGGCAAGTGACGGATAATGCACCCAGCCGGTCGATCCGGAGATCAGGACACCCCACTCTAGCCAGTGCAGCATTGCGACTGCGTGCTTTTGACCGGGACCTGATCTGCGGAGAGCATTATGGCCAGCGGCCACTCAAGAGCGCCGCACCCAAAGGCCGGACAGATGGCAGCACCGACCGACGCTGCATCACCGTCACAAAATCCCTTGCCAACAGGGAGCCGTCCACAGATGGCTACTTTTCCCCGTCCTGATCGGACCGAAGTTTGGTCCGCAATAGGGCTGACACCGGAAGCTCGAGCGGTTTTCGACCGCTATACCTCAAACAGCGGACGCGATTCGGTCAGGGCATTTACGGCAAGGTGTGACCCTAACCGGACGTCCGGCGCGAAAAGCTTCGATCGACCATAGGCAATTGCGATCAAACACAATGTCAAGGTGCGACAGGTCGCCTGGGTCGCGTTGCATAACCTGCAAGGTTGTGCAGTCAATCCGTGGAGGACAGTTCGGATATCATTGCAAGCAGGTTCCGATCCACCACCCTTGCGGTCGCCTCGAGGTCGGACGCGGCTGCGTGGAATTGATAGGTGAGTCGTGCCCCGCCTTGCAGGCCATACGCGGCCCTGCAAGAAAGCGTAGCAGGCGTATGCTCGCTGCAATGGAGCGTGAAAGGATCGCCGGCGTTGGTCATCCACGATCTGGAGTGGGCGACCCAGTAGCCGTTAGAATAGCGCTCGAAGACACCGATGCGCTCGTGCTCGAGCGGCCTGCCGTCGGACTTTGCCTTGGCTTGCTCTTCAAGAAACTGGCCGTGTGACCCCCTGCTAGGGTCGAACTTTGTTCTGTAACCATAATAATTGTCATCAAGTTCATCAGGTGAATAGATTATAACCTCCGCGGGATAAATCAGCGCTTCGGAACCGGTTTCTTTCCGGCAGAGGTCTCTGACCCAGCGGCTCGAGCGCGTCCGGCAGAACGCTTCGACCCGATGGTCCCCAGACCGTTCCATACGGTAAATTCGCATGGTCAATCTGGTTGCACGCACGGGTTCGATGGCCTCGAGACTGAGCGAGCAAAACGCACGCAGTCTCGAGTTGGTGCCGAAATAATAGATTGCACTGTCACGATCGATCGCACTGTCGAGGCTGGTGAAAACGGTGAACAAAGGCGCGGCCGGCAAATCGTAAGTTGCGCCGGCCACCTCGATCCTGAATGTGGATCCGAGGCAGGCCTCCGACGGCGGTCGCATGGACCACTCACGCAGCGACCTTGAACCCACCACAAAGCATGGAATGACGAGAAATCCGACAACAGTAACAGCAATACGAGCGCTCCTCGATTTTCCTAGTTCGCGCAGAATAAGGCTGACAGTTCGGGTCACCCCGCCCGCCAGCAGCCCAAGACCGGAAAAGAAGAAAATGCCTTGTGCAATGGCGAGTTCGAGCCAGCCACCACAAGGGCCACTGAGGTCAAACGAGCCACTACAACGGATATCAGGTGAACTCAGATAGGCAAGACCAGAGCCAATCAGTCCACCCATCACAAGAGCGAACCCCACGAGAGATCGCCAACCTGGCATGACGACGGCAAAGGCAAAGACAACCGCATAGCCAGCGACCATTCGCAGGTCACTTGATAGAAGGCTATCAAGCACGATTTCAGGCATTGCGCTCATACCTTTGGTTCAGACACGCCCCGTTCGCCGCGTTCGCTCAACACTCACTCGAAAGGACTTAAAGGCTTCTAAACTTGGCATCGGATCTACAGCTCAAAGAAGGCATGGAAACGGGCGAAACTATTCTGAGGCAGCTAATCAAGGTGCCTTGATGAACGTAAGCCAAGGACCGCTGTTGGCTGAGGCTGTTGAAAAAGTCCGGAGGATCAGAATTCTTGAAACAATGATTCAAAGTCCGGGGCGATGTTGAATCAATGTTGCTTCAAGCTCGGCCTACAGGAACGATAGTTGCACAAAATCTGTCCGCTCCGACTTTTTCAACAGCCTCGGCTAGGGGCGGACCTTTGGCGACACCGTCTTGAAGGTCCGCTCCCTGGCGTGAAGCTGACGTTACCGGCAGGAAAGCGGACATCGCCCCACGAAGGTCTGCTTTCTGGCCGACAGCGGAAGTCCGAGGGGACACCGCTGAACAGCCGTTCCTAGCCACCTCCGGACGATTCGCGCCGCTATCCTGAGCGTCCGCACCTGAGGGTACAGCCGACGAAAATCCAAAAAAGCGGAAGTTCGGTCGCGAATGTCGGCTCCCGGGGGTAGTTCGGGCGTAGCCAAGCGGTGGTGCGCACCGCCGCTTGTAGCCATAACAGG
>JAOUCL010000453.1 GCA_029859805.1 Rhodospirillales bacterium
CTGGGCCTGCCTGAGCTCATCGTACGGGTCTTTCTGGCGCCCGAGGACCCCGGCTTCCCGCAAGTCGCGGCCCTGGCGGCGCGGCTTCTGGTGATCGCCGCGATCTTCCAGGTCTTCGACGGCCTGCAGGCGACCGCCTCGCGCGCCCTCCGGGGCGTGCGGGACACCGTGGCGCCGCTGTGGCTGGCGGGCTTCGGCTACTGGGGCCTGGGGGTCGGCGGCGGCTGCGTTCTCGCCTTCCCGCTCGGCTGGGGCGCCGAGGGCCTGTGGTGGGGCATGGCGCTCGGCCTGATCGTGACCGGCAGCCTGCTCGCCCGGCGCTTCCTGCGCCTCACCGCCCGCCGCCCGGCCCATCCGCCCCTCCGCCAATAGGACCGAACATAAACCGGTCAGATCGTGTGCCAGCGGCAGTGTGTCTCGCGAACCTTGCGAGCGGATTCAGCGGCGTCTACCTTGGGCGGACCGACCAGCATTCGGGATGGCCCATGGACACGCTCGCCCGGTACGAGATGCAGCCGCTGCACGTCTTGATGCTGAGCATCCTCGTGCTCTATCTCGGCTTCTATCTCAACCGCAAGATCCGCTTCCTGAGCGAGTTCTATATCCCGCCGGCGGTCACCGGCGGGCTGATCTGCAGCACCGTCGTCGCGGTCGTCTATGGCATGGCCGACCTCGAGATCGCCTTCGACATGCGGATCCGCGACGTTCTCCTGCTGGTCTTCTTCAGCACCATCGGCCTGTCGGCGAAGCTCCGCACCTTGGCGGCGGGCGGCAAGGCGCTGGCGATCCTGGTCGTCCTGGCGGCGGTCTTCCTGGTGTTTCAGGATGCGACCGGCATCCTGCTGGCGATGGCCTTCGGCGTCCATCCCGGCTATGGCCTGATGGGCGGCAGCATTTCCTTCGCCGGCGGTCACGGCACCGCGATCGCCTGGGGCGCGGAGGCCGAGGCGGCGGGCCTGGCAGGTGCGGGCGCTGTCGGCATCGCCTTTGCCACCTTCGGCCTGATCGCGGGCGGACTGCTGGGCGGTCCGGTCGCCCGCTGGCTGATCCGGAGCAACCGCCTGGAACCCGAGTCCGCCGCTCGGGCGACGGCGGTGGAGAAAGGCACGGCCGCCGGCGACGGCCGCGCGGGCGAGCTCTTCAACATCCTGACGGCGATTCTCGTGCTCGCAGTCTGCGTCGCGCTCGGCGATTCGGTCAACCGCTTCCTGTTCGAAAAGGGCGTGCTGCTGCCGGGCTTCCTGACCGCGATGTTCGTCGGCATCGTGATCACCAATCTCTCGGACTTTCTGCGCGTCGAGATTCATCCCGTGACGATCGACAAGTTCGGCGAGGTCGCGCTCAACGTCTTCCTCGCCATGAGCCTGATGAGCATGCAGCTCTGGACCTTGGCGACCGCCGTCGGCCCGATCCTCGTGGTGCTGATGGCGCAGATGCTGGTGATCACCGCCGTCGTGGTGTTCCTGGTCTTCCGGGCGATGGGCCGGGACTACGACGCCTGCGTCATATCCGCCGGCTTCGTCGGCCTCGGGCTGGGCGCCACGCCGGTCGCCATCGCCAACATGGACGCCGTGACCACCCACTTCGGCCCGTCGCCGAAGGCCTTCCTGGTCGTGCCGCTGGTCGGCGCCTTCTTCATCGATATCCTGAACGCCCTGGTCATCAAGTTCTTCATCGGCTTCATGGCGTTCTGATCCGGGGCGCCCCCTCGGCGGCGGCGCCCCGGCCGCGCGCGGGCCGTTCCCGGCTCGTCAGCCCAGATTGGGCTCGGTCTTCGCCACGCTCTCGCGGCCCTTTATGCTCTCCCACCAGCGGTGCAGGCCCGGCTTGTCCGCGAGGATCGGCACGCTCTCCGGCGTCGCCGTGAAATAGGCGAAGATCGGGGCCAGATGCAGGTCGGCCAGGCTCAAGCTCTCGCCGGCCAGGAACGCCTGATCGCCGAGCAGCTGTTCCAGCGTGCCCATGGAGTTGCGCACCGCCGGCAGCGCGGCCTCGATCGCCGCTTCGTCGGGCGTCCCGCCCATCAGCGGCGCGACCAGGCGCTGGATGACCAACTGCCCGACCGTCGGAGCGTAGGTGTAGCTGTCGAGGACACTGATGATCTGCGTCATGCGCGCGCGCCCGCGCGGGTCCGCGGGCTGCAGGGCGGGCCCGGCAAAGGCCTCATCGACGTAGCGCTCGATCGCGCAGGTCTCGTAGAGCCGGAAGCCGTCGTGCTCGAAGGCCGGAACCTTGCCGAAGGGCTGGCGCGCCCGCTGGTCCTCGGGCATGCCCTGCAGGAAGTCGACCTCGACGTGCTGATAGCCCACGCCCTTTTCCTCGAGCGCGAGCCGCGCGGAGCGGGTGTAGGTGCTGTAGCCGGGGCCGTAGAGAATCGGATCTGCCATGTGAGCCTCCTTCCAGTTCCGCCGAGCCTACAACCGCCGGTTTGCCAAGTCCATTGCGGCCGACCCAGGCCCATCGCCACCAAGCGCAGAGCGAGCGAAAATGGGGGCCGGCTCGCAGTCGCGTCAGCGACTCCGTGCCTGTCCCATTTTTCGCGGACGGCCGAGCCGCGGCCCCCTCTCATATGCCGGCCGCGTGCTCGTCGCCGCCCGGGGCTATCGCCACGACGGCGCCTGCCGGTTTCCCGTCGGCCTACTGCCAATCGGTGCAGGACATCGGGGTGTTCTTGTCGTCCTTTTGACGCGAGCAATGCCGCACCTGATCGTGGTGCATGTGGTAGACGCCGCCCGAACCGTCCTCATGCAGGGCGGACCCGCCGCCATGATGGCCGCCCCCCATATGACCGCCACCCATATGACCGCCACCCATATGACCGCCGCCCATATGACCGCCGCCCATGTGACCGCCGCCCATATGACCGCCGCCGTGGCCGCCGCCGTGGCCGCCGTGTGCGTCCGTCAGCTTCGTGCCCATCAATCCGATTACGACTGCCG
>JAOUCL010000175.1 GCA_029859805.1 Rhodospirillales bacterium
TCTTCCCGACCGGCTCGTCGCCCTCGCGCATCAGCGCCCGGATCGCGGTCGGCGCGGTGTAGAAGATGTCGACCTTGTGCTTGTCGCAGACCTGCCAGAAGCGCGAGGCGTCCGGATAGTTCGGCACGCCCTCGAACATCACGGTGGTGGCGCCGTTGGCCAGCGGCCCGTAGACGATGTAGCTGTGCCCCGTGACCCAGCCGACGTCCGCCGTGCACCAGAAGATCTCGCCGTCGTGGTAGTCGAAGACGTACTGGTGGGTCATGGCGGCAAACACCATGTACCCGCCGGTCGTGTGCAGCACGCCCTTGGGCTTGCCGGTCGAGCCGGAGGTATAGAGGATGAACAGCGGGTCCTCGGCGTTCATCTGCTCGGCCGGGCAGTCGTCCGAGACCGCCGCGCAGGCCTCGTGTGCCCAGACGTCGCGGCCCTCGGTCCAGGCGACCTCGCCGCCGGTGTGCTGCACGACGAAGACGGTTTCGACGCTGGGGCAGCGCTCGACCGCCTTGTCGGCATTGGCCTTGAGCGGGACCTTGCGGCCGCCGCGCACGCCTTCGTCGGCGGTGATGACGCAGTTGGAGTCGCAGTCCTGGATCCGTCCGGCCAGGGAATCCGGCGAGAAGCCGCCGAACACCACCGAATGGATCGCGCCGATCCGCGCGCAGGCCAGGATCGCGTAGGCCGCCTCGGGGATCATCGGCAGATAGATGGTGACCCGGTCGCCCTTCTTGATGCCGCGCGCCTTCAGGGCGTTGGCGAGGCGGGCCACGCTCTCGTAGAGCTCGCCGTAGGTGATGTGCCTGGCGACCGAGGGATCGTCGCCCTCCCAGATAATCGCGGTGTCGTCCTTCTTGGTCGGGAGGTGCCGGTCGACGCAGTTGTAGCAGGCGTTCGTGGTGCCGTCGTGAAACCACTTGATATGGATGTCGCCCGGTCCGAAGGACACGTCCTTGACCTTGGTGTAGGGCTTGAACCAATGAATCCGCTTGCCCTGCTCGGCCCAGAACCCCTCGGGGTCGTTCGCGGACTGCTCGTACAGCTTGAAATACTCCGCCTCGTCGCACCAGGCCGACTTGGCCAGGTCCTCGGGCACGGGAAAGACCTTGGTTTCCGACATCTTCTGAGGCTCCCTCCTCCAGAGTGAGTTTGCGTCCTGGGCACCGCCGGTCGGTGCGGACCCCCCGAATTGGCTCGCAGGGATTATTTACGGATTTTCCGGGGGAGACAAGGACCGCCGGTTGAAGTGCCGGGAGAAGGCCGTCGGCCGGCCCTCGGCTGAACGGGGTCAGCCCGTGACAATGCCGGGTTGTTCCAGGACCAGGACGACCTGGTCCGTGCCGTCGCGCTCGACCGCCACCGGGCATAGAGCGTCACCGACGCAGGGGCCGGCCACGCAATGGCCGTCCTCGATGCGGAACAGCGCGCCATGGGTATGGCACAGGATGTATCCGCCGTCCTCGCTCATGAACTGGTCCTCGATCCACTCCAGCGGGGTGCCGGTATGCGGGCAGGAGTTGACGTAGCCGTAGACCCGCTCGCCCTCGCGCACGACCACGATTTCGAGAGCATCCGGGCCCTCGCCGAGGGTGAAGCTCCTGCCTTCGCCGTCCTCGATCTCGTCGAGCCGGCACAGCGCGTGGTGGCCGGGTCCCGTCGCCCCTGTCACGCCTCGGTCTCGCCCATGGCGCAGATGAGCGCCCATTCCTCGGGCGCGACCGGCAGGACCGAAAGGCGCGACTGGCGCACCAGGGCGAGGTTCTCGAGCCGCGGCTCGGCCTTGATCTCGGCCAGGGTGACCGGCCGAACCATGGGCTTGACCGCCTTGACGTCGACCATGCCGAAGCGGCCCGAGGGATCGCTCGGGTCGGGGTAGTAGGTCTTCACGACCTCGACGATGCCGACGATCCGCTTCTCGTCGACCGAATGGTAGAAGAAGACCCGGTCGCCCGGCACCATGGCCTTCATGTTGTTGGCGGCCTGGTGGTTCCGCACCCCGTCCCATTCGGCCACGCCGTCGCGCAGCTGGTCCTCCCAGGACCAGGCACCCGGCTCCGACTTCATCAACCAGTAAGCCATTCCCCTTCCCCTCGCGAAGATGTGACTCCTCGAATCGTCCCTAGACTGTTAGCTGGTTTCGTGGTGGGAGGAAACCGTCGCGTGGCAGACCTTGCGGAGCCGGTCCGGGTCGTCGGGGCCTCGAAATGGGCCTCGCTGGGCGTGCTTTCGGCCTGCCAGGTCGCGGCCATGGCGCTATGGTTCTCGGCCTCGGCGGTGGTGCCGGCGCTGACCGCCGAATACGGGCTCGGCGGCTTCGCCCAGTCGCTCTTCACCAGCAGCGTCCAGGCGGGCTTCGTGCTGGGGTCGCTCGGCAGCGCGCTGCTCGGCCTGGCCGACCGCCTGGACCCCCGGCGCTTCTTCATGGTCGCGGCCCTGATCGCGGCCGCCGCCAACGCCGCGATCCTCGTCTTCGGGCCGGACTCGGGCTGGACCCTGCTCGCCCGTGTCGTCACCGGGGCCTGCATGGCCGGGATCTATCCGGTCGGCATGAAGCTCGCCGCGACCTGGGCCAAGGGAGACATGGGCCTGGTCGTGGGCCTGCTGGTCGGCGCGCTGACCCTGGGCTCGGCCACGCCGCACCTGTTTAATGCCCTGGGCGGCATCGACTGGCGCTTCACCCTGGCCGCGGCCTCGGTCTCGGCGCTCTTCGCGGCCCTCTTCATAAATCTGGTCGGGCTCGGCCCCAACGTCGCCGCGGCCCCCCGGTTCAACTCCGGGGCCGTTCTCTGGGCCTGGAAGATCAAGCCGGTGCGGCTCGCCAACCTCGGATACCTGGGCCACATGTGGGAGCTCTACGCCATGTGGGCCTGGGTCGGCGTCTTCCTGCACGCCAGCTTCGCGCTCAGCATGGACCCCGGTCTGGCCGCGCCGGCGGCCAAGCTGGCGACCTTCGCCACGGTCGGCGTCGGCGCGCTGGGCTGTCTGGCGGGCGGGGTCTTCGCCGACCGGCTGGGCCGCACGACCCTGACCATGCTGGCCATGGCGGTGAGCGGCCTCTGCGCCGCCACGGTAGGGCTGTTCTACGGCGGCGATCCCTGGCTTCTGACCGCGCTCTGCCTGGTCTGGGGGGTCGCGATCGTGGCCGACTCGGCGCAGTTCTCCGCCAGCATCGCCGAGCTGTCGAACCGTCATCTGGTCGGCACTATGCTGACCCTGCAGACCGCGCTCGGCTTCACCCTGACGCTGGTCACGATCCACCTGATGCCGTTGTGGGTCGACTGGCTGGGCTGGCGCTACGCCTTCATGCCGCTCGCCCTGGGCCCCTTCCTCGGGGTCTGGGCTATGGCCCGCTTGCGCGCCCACCCCGAGGCCACGCGCCTAGCCGGCGGCCGGCGGTAGAGCGTTTTGGGTTTGCTTGGCTTCGGCGCCGGCCCGCTCCCCCTCCCGGCCACCCACGGAATCGTATGCTACGGGTGGCCGGGAGGGGGAGCGGGCTGGTTCCGCGAAATCTGGCAAGGCCCAATCACTCGGGCGGCACTGTGATCTTCCAGCGCGCGATGGTCACGGTCTCGAACAGACCGGCCATGGTGTAGGGGTCCCCGGCGACGAACTCCTCGGCCTCGGCGCGGTTTTCGAGATCCATGATCAGCAGGCTGCCGATCATGGACTCGCCGTCCTCGCTCAGCAATGGCCCGGCCTGCACCACCTGGTCGCCGTAGGTGGTCAGGTAGCCGAGATGCGCGGTGCGGTTGGCCTTGCGGGTCTCGCCGCGGTCGGGCTTGTCGATGCAATGGATCGTGTAGAGCATGGCACCTTCCTCTCAGCAGTATCGGGTCAACTCAGTTCGGCGCGAAACGGTCGGGCGAGCAGGCCCTCGATGGTCGCATCTATGTCGGTGCCGCGGTTGAGCACAGCATCGACCGCGGCGACGATCGGCATCTCGATCCCGAGGCTCTCCGCGAGTCCGGTGATCGCTGCGGCCGAAAAGACGCCCTCGGCGACCGAACGGCGTTCGGCCAGGATCTCGTCGAGCGCGCGGCCCTCGCCCAGGGCGGCGCCGAGGGAGAAGTTGCGCGATTGCAGGGCCGAGCAGGTGAGCGTCAGGTCGCCCAGGCCGGACAGGCCCATCAGGGTCTCGCTCCGCCCCCCCTTGGCCAAGCCCAGGCGGACGATCTCGGCCAGCCCGCGGGTAATCAGGGCCGCGCGCGCGTTGTCGCCCAGCCGGCGCCCGGCGACGATGCCGCAGGCGATCGCGATCACGTTCTTGACCGCGCCGCCGATCTCCGCGCCGATCGGATCGTCGGACAGGTAGGGGCGAAAGCGGTTGCTGCCCAGGGCCACGACCAGCGCCGCGCCCAGCACCGCGTCGTCGGCGGCCAGGGTCACGGCGGTTGGCAGGCCCTGCGCCACCTCGGCGGCAAAGGTCGGCCCGGACAGCACGGCCCGGGGCCGGCCGGGCAGGGTCTCGGCCACGACCTCGGTCATCAGGGCGCCGCTCCGCTGCTCGATGCCCTTGGCGCAGACCACGATGGAGGCCGTTTCTGCCAGATGCGGCTCCAGCGCGCCAGCGGTCTCGCGCAGATGCTGCGCCGGGGTGACCAGCAGCACGCTGTCCGCCGCCGTCGCCTCGGCCAGATCGCCGGTCGCCCGAAGCTGCGGACCGAGCGGCACCCCCGGCAGGTAGTCCGGGTTCTCGTGGTCCCGGTTGATGGTCTCGGCCAACCCCGGCTCACGCGCCCATAGCACGACCTCCCGGCCGGCCCTGAGCGCTGTCTGAGCGAGCGCGGTGCCCCAGGCGCCCGCGCCGATGATGCCGATGCTCTGGATGATCATGCCGCGCGTCCCGTCAGCTCCTCGAGCGGCCAGCGCGGCCGGGGGGCGAAGTCGAGCGGGTCGGTGAGCCCGCGCGCCAGGCGCTCGATCCCGGCCCAAGCGATCATCGCCGCGTTGTCTGTGCAGAGCGCCTGCGGCGGCGCCATAAACCGTGCGCCGCCCGCCTCGGCCGCCGCCGCGAGCCGCCCGCGCAGATAGCCGTTGGCCGCCACCCCGCCGGCGACCACCAGGGGGCCGGCCTGGTCGTAGTCCTCCTGGAAGCGCGCCAGGGCGCGCCGGCAGCGGTCGGCGAGCACGTCGCCGACGGCGGCCTGGAACCCGGCGGCAAGGTCGTTTGCGGCCTGCGGGTCGGGCCCGGGCGACGGCAGCCCGAGCGCGTGTGCCTTATGGCGCACGGCGGTCTTGAGGCCGGAGAAGGAGAAGTCCAGGGTGTCGCGTCCGATCAGGGGCCGCGGCAGGTCGAACCGCGCCGGGTCACCCATCTTGGCGGCCCGCTCGACGGCGGGGCCGCCCGGGTAGGGCAGTCCCAGCAGCTTGGCCGACTTGTCGAAGGCCTCGCCGACCGCATCGTCGATCGTGCCGCCCAGGCGCCGGTACCGGCCGACCTCCTCGACCGCAAGCAGCTGGCAGTGCCCGCCCGAGATCAGCAGCAGCAGATAGGGAAAGGCGAGGTCTTCGGTCAGCCGCACCGAGAGCGCGTGACCCTCCAGGTGGTTGACCGCGAGAAACGGCAGGGCGCGCGCCAGCGCGATGGCCTTGGCCGTCATCACCCCGACGAAGATGCCGCCGATCAGGCCCGGGCCGGCGGTCGCGGCCACGCCGTCCAGGTCGTCGAATCCGGCCCCGGCCTCGTCCAGCGCCCGGGCGACCAGACCGTCCAGGTGGTCCAGGTGGCTGCGCGCGGCGATCTCGGGCACGATGCCGCCGAAGGGCCGGTGCTCGGCCAGCTGCGAGAGCACCAGGTTGGACCGGATCTCGCGCTCGCCGGTGACCACCGCCGCGGCCGTCTCGTCACAGCTCGTCTCTATGCCCAGCACGATCATGCCCGCGAAATTAGCGCGTCGCCGCAGCGCGCGCCACCGTCCTTGCACAGGGGGCGTTTCGGGCCTAAAGCTTTGGTGTCATGAGCACCAAAATACTCCTTCGCCTCGGCACCCGGGGCAGCCCGCTGGCACTGGCCCAGGCACACGAAGTGCGCCGGCGCCTGGGCGATGCGCATCCGGATCTTGCCGTCGAGGGCGCTGTCGAGATCGTTGTGATCAAGACCAGCGGCGACAAGATCCAGGACCGGACCCTGGCCGAGATCGGCGGCAAGGGCCTGTTCACGAAGGAGATCGAAGAGGCGCTCCTGGACGGCGCGATCGACGCAGCCGTGCACTCCATGAAGGACGTGCCGACCTGGCTGCCCGAGGGCCTCGCGATCACGGCGATCCTGCCGCGCGAGGATCCGCGCGACGCCTTCTTTTCGAACCATGGCGCGGGCCTCGCCGAGCTGCCGGCCGGCGCCGTCGTGGGCACGGCCTCGCTGCGCCGCCAGGCCCAGGTGCTGATGGCGCGGCCCGACCTCACGGTCGTGCCGTTGCGCGGCAACGTCGGCACGCGCCTGCGCAAGCTGGCCGAAGGCGAGGCCGACGCCACCCTGCTGGCGATGGCCGGCCTGAACCGGCTCGGCGAGGCGGCGCGGGTCACGGCGCCGCTCGAACCCGAAGAGATGCTGCCCGCCGTGGCACAGGGCGCCGTCGGCCTCGAGACGCGGGTCGGCGACGACAAGACGGCTGGCTGGCTGGCGGCGCTCGATCACGAGGACACGGCGACCCGGGTCGCGGCCGAGCGCGCGTGCCTCGCCGTGCTCGACGGATCGTGCCGCACGCCGATCGCCGTCCTGGCCGAGCTGGATCCCTCGGGCGGCGAGCTGTGGCTGCGCGCGCTGGTCGCGATGCCCGACGGCAGCCAACCGCACCGCGCCGAGCGCCGCGGCCCGGCGGGTGACGCGGACGCGCTCGGCCGCGATGCCGGCGCCGAGCTGCGTGCTGCCGCGGGGCCGGCCTTCTTCGCCGCGCTCGCCGACATTTGATGCGCGTCCTGGTCACCCGGCCCGAAGCCGATGCCGCGGTGCTGGTCGCGGCGCTCGAGGCGCGCGGCCACCAGGCCCTGGTCCAGCCGCTGCTCGTCATCGAGCCGGCGGCGCCCGAGCCGCCGCTGGACCTGGCCGGCGTGCAGGCGCTGCTGTTCACCAGCGCCAACGGCGTCCGGGCCTTCGCCGAAGTCTCTTCTGAGCGCGGCCTGCCGGTCTTCGCGGTCGGCGACGCCAGCGCCGAGGCGGCCCGGGCCGCCGGCTTCACCGGGGTCGAAAGCGCCGGCGGGGACGTCGAGGACCTGGCGCGCCTGGTCAAGGGGCGCCTCGACCCCGCGGCCGGGGCCCTGCTGCACGGCGCCGGCGGCTCGCTGGCCGGCGACCTCAAGGGCGAGCTGGAGGGCGCAGGCTTCGAGGTGCGGCGCAGCGTCCTCTACAAGGCCGAGCCGGTGCGGGAGCTCTCGGAATCGGCGCGGGCGGCGCTGGCCGGCGGCGACCTGGACGCGGTGTTGTTTTTCTCTCCCCGGACCGCGAAGACCTTTGTTAGGCTGGTCGCGGACCACGGCTTGGCGGCGGACTGCGAGCGGTGCCTGGCGGTCTGTCTGAGCGCGGCGGTGGCGGACAACCTGGGGGCGCTATCCTGGCGCGGCCTGCGGACCGCGGCCCAGGCGAACCAGCAGGCGCTACTGGCCTGCCTCGACGACACGGACCGGGCCGCGGCCGGGGATGTAGGGCAAGGGGACATCATGGCGCAGGACAGCGCTTCGCAAGACCCGGAGCCGGGGGCCGAGCCGCCGCCCGGCGCGTCACGGGCCCAGACGGTCATTTCGGCCTTCGGCGGCATCCGGCCCATGGCCCATAATCTGGGTGTGGCCGTCAGCACGGTCCAGGGCTGGAAGGAGCGCGGGGCCATTCCCGCCAACCGCCAGGCGCAGGTGCTGGCCGCCGCCGACGCCGCCGGCATCGAGATCGATGAGGCCGTCTTCGCGCGGCCCGGTAAAGCGGGCAAGCCCGGCAAGCCGCGCCGGGGCAAGGCCCGAGCGTCGAAACCGGAGCCCGCCGCCCCGGAGCCCGCCGCCCCGGAGCCTCCGATGGAGGGCGAGATCCTCCCGCCGCTCGACCGGGCGGAAGAGCAGGACGCGGAACCCGAAACGCCCACGCCGGAAGCCCCGCGCCCGGAACCGCCACAATCGGAACCGCCACACCCGGAACCGCCACACCCGGAACCCGCCGCACCGCCGGCACGCGGCCGCGGACGCGCGGCCTTGGTCGTGACGGCCGTCGTCCTGGCGCTGGCCGCCGGCGGCGCGTTCCTGACGCGCGATCTCTGGTATCCCGGCGCGGCGGAGGACGCCGATCAGGCGGTGATCGCCGCGGACGAGCCCGAGGCGAGCCCGGCACCTGCGGAAGCGCCGATGCCCGCGGCCGAACCGGCGCAAACGGTCGAGGCGCCGGTCCAGCTCGCGCCCGAGCCGAGCGAAGCGACCGCACCGCCTGAGCCCGAGCCGAACGAAGCGGCCGCGGCCCTCGAGCCCGCGCCGAGCGAAGCGGTCCCGCAGCCCGAACCGGAACCTAGCGTGACCGTCATGCCGCCTGAACCCGAGGCGGAACCGGCGACCCCGGCCCCTGCCGTGCCGCAGCCCGCGCCGGAGCTGGCCCAGACGCTGGACGCGCTGGGCGCCGAGGTGAGCGCGCTCCAGGCGCGCTTCGGCCGGCTCGAGGACCAGGCCGCGGCCCCGGCCGCCACCGCGGACCAGCTCGCCGCGCTGGTTGCTGCTGAGGAAGCTCTGGCCGGGCGGATCACCGCCCTGGAGGCGCGCCTGGCCGGACTGGACCGGATCGAGCAGCGGATCGAGGCGATGGCGCGAGAGGAGGCCGGACCGCCGCCTACGCGCGGCGACGTGGCGCTCATGCTCGCCCTGGAGCAGCTGCGCGAGGCGCTGGCCCGGGGCCGCCCCTACGCCGGCGAGCTCGACCTGCTGCGCGGCGTGGTCGGCGAGGACCCGGAATTAACGGAGCTCCTGGTGCCGCTCCAGGGCCATGCGGCGTCGGGCGTCGCGACCCGCGCGGCGCTCACCCGCGACTTTTCCGGGGTTGCCCGCGCGGTGATCGCCGGCGCTGCCGGGGGCGAGAGCGACGGCCTGATGTCCGGCCTGCTGCGGCGGCTCTCGGACGTGGTCACCGTGCGCCCCGTCGGCGACGTCGCGGGCGGCGATCCCGGGCCGGTCGTGGCCCGGACCGAGCACAGGCTCCGGGCCAGCGACCTGGCGGGCGCGCTCGCGGAGCTGGGCGCGCTCGACGGACCGGCGGCCGAGGCGGCGGCCGGCTGGCGGGCCCGGGCCGAAGCGCGACTCGCCGCCGAGACCGCGCTCTCGGTCCTGCGCGCCCGGGCGATCGCCCGGCTCACGCAGGCCGGCGGCTAGGCGGGCGGCCATGGTCCGCTCGCTGATCTTCATCGCCAAGCTGGCGGTGCTCGTCGCCGCCGCGGTCTGGCTGGCCTACCAGCCGAGCCGGGTCTCGATCGAGATCTTCGGCTATCAGATCGACACCACGGTCGGCATCCTGATCCTCGCGGTCTTCCTGATCACCCTGGCGGCGGTCCTGATCCACCGCTATTGGCGGCTTCTGGCCGGCGCGCCGGGCAGCATCGGCCGGGTGCTCCGCGAGAACCGGCGCCGGCGCGGCTACAAGGCGCTGACCCAGGGCATGGTCGCGGTCGCCGCGGGCGATCCCGACGAGGCGCGCCGCTGGGCCCGCAAGGCCGAGGTCCTGATGGACGAGCCGCCGCTCACCCTGCTGCTGTCCGCCCAGGCGGCGCAGCTCGCCGGAGACGACCAGGCCGCCAGGCGCTATTTCGAGGCCATGCTGGAGCGCGAGGAGACCCGCTTCATGGGCCTACGCGGCTGTCTCATGCAGGCGCTGCGCCGGGGCGACACCGATGCGGCGCTCGACTACGCCCAGCAGGCCCACGACCTGCGCCCCAAGACGCCCTGGGTGCTGACCGCCATGGTCGAGCTGTCGGAGCAGACCGGCGATCTGACGGCGGCCGAGCTGGCGGTCCGCCAGGCGGTCCGCCACAAGGCCCTGCCGCCGCCCGAGGGCGAGCGCAAGCGCGCCGTGATCACGCTGGAGCGCGCCGCCGCGGCCCGCGCCGCCGGCGACGCGGAACAGGCCCTCAAGCTGGCGC
>JAOUCL010000454.1 GCA_029859805.1 Rhodospirillales bacterium
TCAGACGTTCGACGAAGCGACGCACGCCCGGCGCGGCTTCGCTAGTGTCGCGGATCCGCCAGCCGGCTTCGGGAAAACGGGCCTCCAGGTCCTCGCGCAACGCCGCCGCCGAAGCAGTCGTGGGCACGCGCAGCCGGTAGTGGCGATGGATCAGGCTTCCCGGCTGCACCAGCCCGGTCGCCGGGAGGCTGGCGGCCGCCACCATGAGGCTCGGCCCCAGGAAGAAGGCCTGGGCGGTCCGGTCGGGTTCGCGGTCCAGGACGGCACGCACCTGGTACAGGGCGTGGCCGACCTTGATGCGGTCGCCCGGCACGATCTCCAGGCGAGCCAAAAGGTTGCGGTCGACCGCCGCGCCCCAAACCGCGCCGTCAAAGGCCAGGGCCCGCTCGAGCGGCTGCGCCGGGTCCAGCTCCACGGCGCCGTAGAGCGGATAGCCGCCGTCGACCGCGCGCAGCTCCACGAGGTTGCGACGGCCGCCTTCACCGGTCGTGCGCGCCATGGCGCGCAGGTGCGTAACGACCGAGACCTCGGCGCGCGCCGTCAGCCAAGCCGTCTCCTCCGCGCTCGCCTCGCGGTGCGCCAGGCGCAGGTCCAGGTCGCCGCCGAGCAGGGTGCGTCCTTCGGCGCGCAGGCCGGCCAGGACTGCTTCGGAGACCGAGCCGACGCCGGCGATGGCCGCTACGCCGAGCATCAGACAGGCGAGGAAGATGCGGAATCCCTTGAGGCCGCCGCGCAGCTCGCGCCGCGCCAGGCGCAGGGCCAGGCCCAAGCCGGGCGAGGCGTCGGCCTGCTTCACGAGGCGCCGCCGGCCGCGCTCAAGGCCGCGACATCGCGCCCGTCGTCGAGAATGCGGCCGTCGACCAGTTGAACCCGGCGCGCGCAGCGCGCGGCCAGATCCCGGTCATGGGTGATCAGCAGCAAGGTGGTGCCGTGCCGGGCCTGCAGGTCGAACAGCAGGTCGATGACCGCCCCGCCCGTGTCGCCGTCCAGATTGCCGGTCGGCTCGTCGGCGAGCAGCAGGTCCGGCTCGGGTGCGAAGGCGCGTGCCAGCGCGACGCGCTGCTGCTCGCCGCCGGACAGCTGCCCCGGATAGTGGGTCAGGCGGTGGTCGAGGCCGACCTGCTCCAGGCATACCGCGGCCCGGTCGAAGGCGTCACCGCGGCCGGCAAGCTCGAGCGGCACGGCAACGTTCTCCAGGGCGGTCATGGTCGGGATCAGATGGAAGGACTGGAAGACGATGCCGATGCTGGCGCGCCGGAACAGGGCGAGCGCGTCCTCGTCGAGACCGGCCAGGTCTCGGCCGGCCACGCGGACCAAGCCGCGGGTCGCCCGCTCAAGGCCGGCGACGATCATCATCATGGAGGACTTGCCCGACCCGGAGGGCCCGACGATGCTGACCGTCTCGCCCGCCATGACCTCGAGATCGAGCCCGCGCAAGATCTCCACCGGTCCGGCCGCGGAAGACAGCGTGAGCTCCAGCTCCTCGAGCCGGATGATCGGCCGGGCCTCGGCCATGACAGGGGTTGCGGGGTCGGTCTGGCTCACGGGCTGGAGGAACCTTTCGGGAACGGCGAAGACTTCGGGTTGCCCCGTTCGGGATATGGCCCGTGATCGCGCGGTGTCAACGCCTTGACCCGGGCTGGTTGAGTTGCGATTTAGAGAAACCATGGCGCCCGGAAACCAGTCTCGCACGATGCCGAACCGGCCGGCCGCCGCACGGCTTGGTGCTCTCCTGGTCGCGGCGGCTCTTCTTGCGGGTGCGCCGGATGCGGGGTTCGCAGGCTCGCAACCGATCAAGCTTCTGGCCTTCGGCGACAGCCTGGTCCATGGCTACGGCCTGCCCGCCGGCGAGAGCTTCCCCAGGCAGCTCGAATCGGCGCTCAAGGCTCGGGGCTATCCGGTCGAGGTCATCAACGCCGGCAACTCCGGCGACACCACGGCGGCGGGACGGGCGCGGCTCGACTGGGCGCTGGCTGAAGACCCCGACCTGGTCCTGGTGGAGTTCGGCGGCAACGACGGCCTGCGCGGCATCGATCCCGGCGAGACCTATCGAAATCTCGACCAAATCCTGGCCCGCTTGGCGGCCGAGGGCCTGGCTGTTCTTTTCATGGGTATGCGCGCGCCGCGCAACCTGGGTGAGGACTATGTCGTGGAGTTCGACGCGGTCTTTCCACGCCTCGCGGAGAAATACGGCGTGGCCTTCTATCCTTTCTTTCTTGAAGGCGTGGTGTTTGACCCGTCGCTCAACCAGGACGACGGCATCCACCCCAACGCGGCGGGCGTCGCGGTCCTGGTCGAGCGCATCGTCCCGGTGCTGGAGCCGTTGCTGCGCGGCCTCGCGGCCCGGCGGGATGCGGCCGATGGCTGATGCGGCGGGCGCTTCGCCAGTGAGCTTCAAGGCGGCTTCGGCTACGGGCGAGGACTGGGCCCAGACGGTCAAGGCCTGTCTCGGGGCGCTCGGCGAACTGCCGGAGGGTGCCAACCTGGGGCTGCTCTATGCGACGGCGGAGCTGAGCGAGGACTTGAGCTCGATCCTGACCTTCCTGCGCGAGCGCACGCGCATCGAGGACTGGGTCGGCACGGTCGGCATGGGCATCGCGGCCAGCGGGGTCGAGTACCACGGGCGGCCGGCGCTCGCGGTTCTGGTCGGTGCGCTGCCGGAGGACAGCTTTCGCGTTTTCGAGCCGGTGAGCGGACCCCTCGAGCCTTTCATGGAAAGGCATGGCGACTGGGTCGCGCGGCACCATCCGGTCTTCGGCATCGTCCACGGCGACCCGCGCAATCATCGGGTCGACAGTATCGTGGACTCCCTGGCAGCCGAGACCTCGACCTTTCTGGTCGGCGGGTTGACGGCGGGGCCGGCCGACTGTCCGCAGATCGCCGGGCGCATCTGCGCGGGCGGGCTGTCCGGCGTCCTGTTCGGTCCGGAG
>JAOUCL010000455.1 GCA_029859805.1 Rhodospirillales bacterium
TCACCTAGTGCTGAGCCTCCTCATCCCGAGCTTGTCGAGGGACGAAGCATGAGGAGCCGCCGGAGGCGGCGTCTCGAAGCATGCTGGTTGGGTCAGCATCTCCAGGATCTGGTATTACATGTTCCGGCGGTACTGGCCGCCGACCTCAAAGAGGGCGTCGGTGATCTGGCCGAGCGAGCAGCAGCGCACCGCGTCCATCAGCACGGCGAAGACGTTGCCGCCGCCGGTCGCGGCCTGCTGGAGGCGCGCCAGCACGGCCGGCGCCTCGCCGGCGTGGCGCGACTGGAAGTCGCGCAGGCGGGTGATCTGGCCCTGCTTCTCCTCTTCGGTCGAGCGCCTGAGCTCGATCGGCCCCGGGTCCTTGGCGGCCTCGGGGTCGAGGAAGGTGTTGACGCCGACGATCGGCAGCGCGCCGTCGTGCTTCAGGCTCTCGTAGTGCAGGGATTCATCCTGGATCTTGCCGCGCTGGTAGCCGGTCTCCATCGCGCCCAGCACGCCGCCGCGCTCGGAGATGCGCTCGAACTCCTGCAGCACCGCCTCCTCGACCAGGTCGGTCAGCTCCTCGATGATGAAGGCGCCCTGGCCCGGGTTCTCGTTGCCGGCCAGGCCCCACTCCTTGTTGATGATCATCTGGATCGCCATGGCGCGGCGCACCGATTGGGCGGTCGGCGTCGTATACGCCTCGTCGTGGGCGTTGGTGTGCAGGGAGTTGCAGTTGTCGTAGACGGCGATCAGCGCCTGCAGGGTCGTGCGGATGTCGTTGAAGTCCATCTCCTGGGCGTGCAGCGAGCGGCCCGAGGTCTGGATGTGGTACTTGAGCTTCTGGCTGCGCTCGTTGGCGCCGTACTTGTCGCGCAGGGCCGTCGCCCAGATGCGCCGCGCCACCCGGCCGATCACCGAGTACTCCGGGTCCATGCCGTTGGAGAAGAAGAACGACAGGTTGGCCGCGAAGTCGTCGATCTGCATGCCGCGCGCCAGGTAGGCCTCGACGTAGGTGAAGCCGTTGGCCAGCGTGAAGGCGAGCTGCGAGATCGGGTTCGCCCCGGCCTCGGCGATGTGATAGCCGGAGATCGAGACCGAATAGAAGTTCCTGACCCGGTGGTGGACGAAGTACTCCTGGATGTCGGCCATCATGCGGAGCGCGAACTCGATCGAGAAGATGCAGGTGTTCTGGCCCTGGTCCTCCTTGAGGATGTCGGCCTGGACCGTGCCGCGCACCGTCTCCAGCGCCCAGGCGCCGATCTTGTCGATCTCCTCGTCGGTCGGCGGCCGGCCGTTCTCGGCCTCGAAGCGCGCGGTCTGCTGGTCGATCGCGGTGTTGAAGTACATCGCCAGGATGGTCGGCGCCGGCCCGTTGATGGTCATCGAGACCGAGGTCATCGGGTGGCAGAGGTCGAAGCCGTCGTAGAGCGCCTTCATGTCGTCCAGCGTGGCGATCGAGACGCCCGAGGTGCCGACCTTGCCGTAGATATCCGGCCGCTCATCCGGGTCGAAGCCGTAGAGCGTCACCGAGTCGAAGGCGGTCGAGAGGCGCTTGGCCTCGCTGTCCCGCGACAGGTACTTGAAGCGCTCGTTGGTGCGGAAGGCGTCGCCCTCGCCCGCGAACATGCGCGTCGGGTCCTCGCTCTCGCGCTTGAAGGCGAAGATGCCGCCGGTATAGGGGAAGCTGCCGGGCAGGTTCTCCTCGAGCAGCCAGGCCAGGATGTCGCCGTGGTCCTCGAACCTGGGCAGCGCGACCTTGGGAATCTTCGTGCCGGACAGCGACGTCGAGGTCAGCTTGGTGCGGACCTCCCGGTCGCGGATCCTGACCACGTACTCCTCGCCGGAGTAGCTCTCCTTCACCTTGGGCCAGATGTCGATCAGCTTGCGGCAGCGGGGGTCGAGCGCCTCCTCGCGGCCGGCGATCAGGGCGTCGAGCGCCGCGCCGTCCTGGCCGGCTTCGGTCAGCATGCGCCGGGCCTCGGCGAGCTGCTGGCGCTCGCGGGCGACCACCGCTTGCTCGCGCACGAAGCCGTGGTAAGCACGCACCGTCTCGGCCACCTCGGCCAGATAGCGCTCCCGGCCGGCCGGCACCATGGCCGTGCGCGCCGAGGACGCCATGCCGTCGACCGGCGGCAGGACGCTCGACCAGGTTCCCAGGCCGCGCGCGTTCAGGGCGTTCAGAAGGCCGTGGTAGAGCGCGGTCACGCCGTCGTCGTTGAAGTGCGCGGCGATGGTGCCGTAGACCGGCATCTCCTCGGGCGACTGCGAGAAGGCCTCGCGGCCGCGCTGGACCTGCTTGCGCACGTCGCGCAGCGCGTCCCGCGCGCCCCGGCGGTCGAACTTGTTGATCGCGACCAGGTCGGCGAAATCCAGCATGTCGATCTTCTCGAGCTGGCTGGCCGCGCCGAACTCCGGCGTCATGACGTAGAGCGAGCAGTCGACGTGGGGCACGATCCCGGCGTCGCCCTGGCCGATCCCGGGCGTCTCGACGATGACCAGGCCGAAGCCGGCCGCCTTGCAGGCCGCAATAATGTCGGGCAGGCAGGCCGGCGTCTCGCTCTCCGAGCCGCGCGTCGCGAGCGAGCGCATGTAGACCTGGGGGCCGTCGATCGCGTTCATGCGGATGCGGTCGCCGAGGAGCGCGCCGCCGCTCTTGCGTTTCGAGGGGTCGATGGCGATCAGCGCGATGCGCCGCGCGGGATCGTCGAGGCGGAAGCGGCGCACCAGCTCGTCGGTCACCGAGGACTTGCCGGCGCCGCCGGTGCCGGTGATGCCGAGCACCGGGACCGCGGCCGCTTTCTCCGCCGCCTCATGCAGTTCCGCCGTGAGGCCGGGATCCAGAACGCCGCTTTCCAAAGCCGTGACGATCCGCGCCAGGACCCGCCCGCCGCCGTCCAGCCCGTCGAGCGAGGCCGGCGGCTCCGCGGCCAGGTCGAAATC
>JAOUCL010000456.1 GCA_029859805.1 Rhodospirillales bacterium
CCGTTGCCGCCGGGCGCCGTAAGCTGCGCAGCGAAGGCGCCGGATTGCGCTCCGACACCCGGCACACCCACCGTGTTGTCCCCGGCGTTGACCGTCCAGCCGGCGAAATCACCCGTCTCGAAGTCGCCGTTGGCCAGCCCGGACTCGCCGGTCACCAGCGAGGCTTGGGCATTGTCGAACCAGATCGGGTTCTCGCCGCCCGCAAAGTCGACATTCAACAGCAGGAACGACACTTCGACGGTGCCCTCCGGGGCAACGCCCTGGGCCTCGCTGAATACCCAGGTATTGGCCGTGCTCACATCGTTGAGGAACGGCAGCGACTCGATACCCGGGTTCTCCGGGGGCCCAAATTGGCCGATGCTCACTGACGCCGGTTCCAGGGCGTTGCCGCCCGCGTCCGTGAACACGATCTTCGCCAGACCGAAGCTCGGGCCGGCAGGCAGCGCTGCCTCGGTCAGCATCCAGGCAGAGAAGTTGACCTCGTCACCCGGGTTCGCGGCGAAGGTCTGACGGATCTCCGCCACGCCGTTGCCGCCGGGCGCCGTAAGCTGCGCAGCGAAGGCGCCGGATTGCGCTCCGACACCCGGCACACCCACCGTGTTGTCCCCGGCGTTGACCGTCCAGCCGGCGAAATCACCCGTCTCGAAGTCGCTATTGACGAGCTCGATGCCTTCCGGCGGCGGCGCATCGCCGCCGAAGCGGACGTTATCCCAGAGATAGACCGCATCGTTCCCTTCGGTGCCGAAGTCGAAGAAGATCGACGCCTTCACGAAGGTCTTGGTGGTATCGATGCCGACGAGACTGAAGTCCCAGGTCAGCGTCTCCCATGCGTCGTTCATCGTCGGGAATGCGTCCGTCTCCGCGAAACAGGTCACATCACTGCCATCTGACGGACAGTCAGCCGTCTCGACTTTCAGCCTGACCGGGATCCCGGCCATCGGCACCCGTACGTCCACACTCATCAACGTCTCGGTCGGCGTGAACGGTATCGGGTTGGCGAAATCGGGGTTACCGATAGTAGTGCCTGCCCAAAGCGGCGCTCCGGTCGGCTTGGTCGTCATCGCCACGGTGTTGCCGGCATCGTCCGGATCCTCGCCGAGCATCGTCGAGGCGGAGACCGGATCGCCGAAATCCTGGACCGTGTAGTCGACCATCGGATCGTCAAAGGTCACCGGCAGGTCGATCTGGTCAAGGGGCACCTCGCCACCGATAAACGATGCCTGCGAATCATCGAACCAGATCGGGTTTTCACCGCCCGCATAGTCGATGTTCAAGAGCAGGAACTGGACTTCGACTGTACCCGCGGGCGCGACACCCTGCGCCTGGCTGAATACCCAGATGCCGACCGGGCTCGTGGAGTCAAGGAACGGTTCCGACTCGATACCCGGGAACTCGGCGTTGATCACGCCGATGCTCGCCGACGCCGGTACCAGGTCATTGCCGGCAGCGTCCTTGAACACGATCTTCGCCAGGCCGAAGCTTGCGCCCTCAGGCAACGCTGCCTCGGTCAGCAGCCAGGCAGAGAAGTTGACCTCATCACCCGGGTTCGCGGCGAAGATCTGACGGATTTCAGGGACGATGTTGTCAACCGTGCTGCCGCCGGGGGTTGTAAGCTGGGCAGCAAAGCTACCGGTACGCGCCCCTGCACCCGGTGCACCCACCGTGTTGGTACCGGCGGTATCCGTCCAGCCGGTGAGATCACCGTCCTCGAATCCGCCATTGCTGAGCAAGCCGCTGTCCGTCACCAGCGACGCTTGCGCGTCGTCGAACCAGATCGGGTTTTCGCCACCCGCGAAATCCACGTTCAACAACAGGAACACCACTTCGACGGTGCCTTCAGGGGCAATGCCCTGTGCCTCGGAGAACACCCAGGTGTCGACCGGGCTCGCGGCGTCGAGGAACGGCTGCGACTCGATACCCGGGAACTCCGCGTTGATAACGCCGATGCTCGCCGACGCCGGTACCAGGTCATTGCCGGCAGCGTCCTTGAACACGATCTTCACCAGGCCGAAGCTCGCCCCTTCCGGCAGCGCCGCCTCTGTCAGCAACCATGCTGACAAATTGATCTCATCACCGGGGTTTGCCGCGGATGACTGGCGAATTTCCGGGACGATGTTATCAACCGTGCTGCCGCCGGGTGTCGTAAGCTGGGCGGCGAACGCGCCGGAGCGCGCTCCAACGACAGGTGCACCCACGAGGTTGTCCCCGGCGGTAATCGTCCAGCCGGTGAAATCACCGGTCTCGAATCCACCGTTGACCAGCTCAATATCTTCAGCCGGCGGCGGCGGTGCACCAAAGCGGACGTTGTCCCAGTAATAGACGGAGCCGTCTCCCGCCGTACCGAAGTCGAAGAAGATCGACGCCTTTTGGAAGGTCATGGTGGTATCGATGCCGACGAGACTGAAGTCCCAGGTCAGGGTCTCCCATTCATCGGCCATCGTCGGAGACGCGTCCAGCTCGGCGAAACAGCTCGTATCAGAGCCGTCCGACGGACAGTCAAGCGTCTCGATTTTCAGCCTGACCGGAATCCCGGCCACCGGCACACGCACGTCCACGCTCATGGAAGTCGAGGTGGGCGTGAACGGGATCGGATTGGCAAATCCGGCGGCCGTGCCGATGGTCGTCCCGGCCCAGACCTCGGACCCTTCGGTCTTGGTGGTCACCGCGACATTGTTGTCGACACCGGTCGGATCATCGCCCACGGCCGACGAGGCGCCGCCAAAGTCGGTGAGCGTGTAGTCGACCAGCGGGTCGTCGAACGTCACCGGCAGGTCGATCTGATCGAGCGGTATGTCCCCCGCCTGGCCGACCCAGCGGATGTTGTCCAGCTCGAAGGTCACCGTTTCCCCGTTGGTCGGGAACAGCACGATGCCGGTGTTGACCTTGTCCAGCTCCAGGGGTGGAGCCAGCCGTGCAACCGG
>JAOUCL010000457.1 GCA_029859805.1 Rhodospirillales bacterium
GTCGTCGACCTGCGCTTTGGTGATGATCAGGGGTGGCGAGAGCACACACATGTTGATCAGCGGGCGTGCGAGAAGGCCCAGCGCCTGACAGTGCGCGTCGATCCGCGAACCTATTTCGTAGTCCAGGATCAGCGGGTCCTGGCTTTCCCGGCTAATGACGCATTCGACGCAGGCCATCAGCCCCATGCCGCGCACGTCCCCGACAATGGGAATCTCGCGTAACTCTCGAAGCCGCTCCTGAAAGTACGGGCCGATGTCGCGCGCGTTCTCCAGGACGCCGTCGCGCTCCATGATCTCGATGTTCTTGAGCGCGGCGGCGGCGGCCACCGGATGTCCGGAGTAGGTGAAGCCGTTGGAGAAGATGGCGCCTTTCGGATCCACACCATCGAGCTGTCCGATCAGCCGGTCGGAGAGGATGGCCGCGCCCATCGGCACGTAGCCCGAGGTCAGGCCCTTGGCGGTCGTGATGATGTCGGGGACGATGCCGAACACCTCCTCCGAGGCGAAGAAGTGACCCAACCGGCCGAAGGCGGTGACGACCTCGTCGCTGATATAGATCACGTCGTGGCGCCGGCAGACCTCCAGGCAGCCCCTGTGGTAGCCGGGCGGCGGCACGATGACGCCGCCCGAGGCCAGGATCGGCTCGGCGATGAAGGCGGCCACCTTGTCCGGGCCGAGTTCGAGGATCTTGGTCTCCAGGTCCGCCACCTTGGCGTCGCAGAAGGCCTCCACGCTCATGCCCTTGGGGCGGCGATAGGGGTTGGGCGACGGCAGGTGGTGGATCAGGCCGGTTTCGAAATCCAGGTAGTTCTTGTCCCGGGTCTTGCCCGAGCAAGAGGCCGAGAGGTAGGTGCTGCCGTGATAGGCGTCGTGGCGGGAAATGACGTGCTTCTTCTCCGGCCGGCCCAGGTAGTTGTTGAAGAACGTGACGAACCGCAGGGCCGAGTCCACGGCCGTCGAACCGCAGGTGGTGAAGAACACCTGGTTCAGGTCGCCCGGCGCCAGGTCCGCGAGCTTCTGCGCCAGCCGGGCGCCCGGCACGTTGCTTAGGCTCCAGGGGCTGTAATAGGTCAGGCTCTTGATCTGCTCGGCCACCGCCTCGGCGATCTCCGCGTTGCCGTGGCCGATATTGACGCACCACATGCCCGCCGGGCCGTCGATCAGCTTATTGCCGTCGGTATCGTAGACATAGATGCCCTCGGAACGGGCGATGACGGTGCGCTCGCCCTGGGCTTCGGCGCCGAAGCTGTCCCAGGGGTGGACCCAGTGCCGGTCCCGGGCACGGGCGTCTTCGGTGTTCAACTTCAATTCGGTGTCCTCCGGCTCGTCAATGATCCAACGGCGGGGTCGCACTGCGACGCGGCGTCTTGAAGAACGGGCGCTCGGTGATGTGACATAGTGCGACCACCTTTTCCCATTTGCCTTCCTTGTTGACATAGATCTCGGTCCAAAGGGGTTCCTTGCCGAGGTCATAGGGGCGTTTCAGCGTCGCGATGGCGATGTTCCGCTTGCAGGTCGGCGACCACATGGCCGAGGTCACGGTGCCGACCTGCGTCGCCTCGCCGACATAGACCAGGGCGTCACGGGCCGGTTTGCTGCCCAGGACCTCGAGTCCGACCACGTGGTAGCGCGACCCCTTTTCCCGTTCCTCGAGAAGCGCGCGGCGGCCCGTGAAATGACCTTTGTCGAAGTCCACCAGCCGGTTCAGTCCCAATTCGAAGGGAGAGCGCCCCCGGTTCGGCCGCAGGGCGTTGTCCTTGGCGACGAAATCGATGTTGGTCGCGATGAACCCGGCCTCGATCCGCGCAAGGTCCAGCGCCGCCGAGCCGATCGGCCGCAGACCGTGCAGCCGGCCCGCCTCCCACAGGGCGTCCCAGAGGTCGAGGGCGCGCTCCGGCGGGACCCAGAGCTCGTATCCGAGATCGCCGGTGAACCCGGTCCGCGAAACGGTCAACGCGCCGCCGCCGAATTCGAAATCCGTCACGTCAAAGGGCCTGAGCGCCGCGGCGCCCTCGAGTCCCATGCGCTTGAGGACGGCGAAAGACGTCGGCCCCTGGAGGGCTAGCCCGGCGACCTCATCGGACACGTCATCGATCGTGACGTCGAAGCCGACGGCGGACTCCCAAAGCCAGAGATACTGCCGCTCCTGGCAACACAGGCGGAACTCGGTCTCGGAGAAGCGGAACACGGTGCCGTCGTCGAGGACATGTCCCGCGTCGTCGCACCAGATGCAGTAGCCGACCCGCCCCGGCGCGATCTTGCGGACATCGCGCGTCAGCAAGCGGTTCATGAAGCGCTCCGCGTCGGGGCCATGAACGCAGTACTTGTTCATCGGCGAAACGTCGAAGACTGTCGACTGGTTGCGAACCGCGAAATATTCCAGCTCGACGTTGTCGAAGGCGTTCACGGTGGTGTATCCGCCCCACCGCACCCATTCGTTCGTCAGGCAAAGGCCCGAGAGGCGTGGATGGAAAGGGGTCGGCCGGGACACCTCGGTGTGCAGCGAGGGCCGGGCTTCCGTCAGGTCGCTCATCCTACCGCCTCCCGCGCCATGACACGCTTTGCCGCGTTCATACCGGCCACCCCCATCACGCCGCCGCCGGGATGGGCCCCGGCGCCGCAGAGGAACAGGCCGGCGACGGGCGTTTCGTATTGCGCCGCGCCCGGCACCGGGCGAAGCATGAACATCTGGTCGACGACCAGTTCGCCGTGGTGCCAATGGCCCCCGGTCATCCGAAAGCGCCGTTCCAGATCGAGCGGCGTCAGCAGCTGCTGCCCCACGACCAGCGATCGGAGGCCCGGAGCATGGGCCTCGAGCAGATCGAGCACGATCTCCTGGAAGCCGTCCCGGGCCGCGTCCCATCCCGCCTCGAGGCGAGTGGGGGCGTATTGCACCACGGCGGAAAG
>JAOUCL010000458.1 GCA_029859805.1 Rhodospirillales bacterium
CATGGGGATCGGGACAGGTGCGGACGAACCAGGTCGGCCGCCGCTGCCGATCTGCCTTTACCTCGATGCTGAAGGCTGTACCGCTGGGCGACGTGACCAAAAGATCGCTTTGCCGGGCGTTGTTGTTCGTCGGCTGAACCGAGTACCCACGTGCAGTCAGCGCGTCAGCGACCAGAAGCTCGCCCAATGCGCCAGTGGATTTGGCAAGCAGCCTTTCAAGTAGGGCCGTGTGTTTGGTGGCTATTTCAATCACGTTCATTGTCATGCACGCCATCTTGGCACGACGACCAATCACCGCAAGGGTGACGGGTTATAGCGATCGAAATCAACCTGAACTTCCGCTTAGGAACCCATTGCCGACCTGCTGCCCAGGCCGGCAGATAGTCTCGGTGTACACTTCCGGACAATGCGATGCCAAGGTCGGGAGCCGCCCACTGCAAGAGGTGCACACACTCAACGGCCTGAAACAAAGCCAGATTTGCTCCGGCGTTACGACTAGCTGTTCGGGTGAGGCAAGCCTTGGAGGGCAACCGGGACAGGACGAAGGCAGCTGTATGTCGGGAAATCGTTCTAATTACGCCCTAATCGAAACGGCGATCCGAACTCGCTACACATGAGTCCGGCAACTTAACTGCCGGCCGGCCCAAATCCCGCAGCTTTTAGATGCTCGATCCATCGCTCGAGGCCGGCAGGATCACCTGACGGGCCAAGATCACGCACAACGCTGAAATCCGGGCCAGGCGCTTCTGCCTTGAGCCGCAAGGCTTCCTCCACCGCTCGCGCCTGATTTCCGGCGCCGACAAGGCCAACAATGTGAGTGAGACGACAGATGAGATAGGAAGAAAGGCGCTGCAAGCACGTTTTCGAGGCCTTGACCGCGTCTTCGTAACGCCCGACCGCCCATTTGATCCTTGCATCTATGCCAAGGTAGTAGATAGGTTCCTGGGGATTTAGCGCCAGCGCACGCTCAATGTTCTCGCCCGCGCGCTCATATTGTCCCGCCCTGAATAGGGCAAGTGCGAGAAAGGCGACGTTCTCTGCGTCGCCCGGTCCGAGTTCGACGGATTTCGCTGCCGCGTGGAGGGCCTCGTCGAAATCGCCCTTGTACTGCAGCGCGAGCGAAAGCGCCTGGTAAGCCGTGGGGAGTTCAGGGTCGAGCCTTATCGCTTTATGGAGTTTGGCAATGGCCGCATCAACGTCATCCTTGTCCCGCTGGCCAGTCATGCCCAAGCCTATGTCAACGGTCTCGAGATACCCGAGATAGAGCCATGCTGGCGCGTAACCCGGATCAAGTTCCGTTGCCCGCGTTAATTCTTCATGGCCAACAATATAGTCTTGTTTGGTGAACCGATGCTTCCGCGCGACACCGCGCAACGTAAGTTCATAAACATCGAGATTATTCGGGGGCTTTCGCAGGATATCCCTCTTCTGAGTCTCGCGGATCTCCGAGAACATGCTACCAACGATTTTCGCAACGATCTTGTCCTGGACCTCGTAGATTTCCGCCGCCGAGACGTTGAACCGCTCCGCCCAGACATGTTGGTTGCTGTGACCATCGATCAGCTGCGCGTTGACCCGCAGCGTATCACCTACGCGTCTCACGCTGCCTTCTAGCACGTAGCGCACGCCGAGCTTCTCGGCGATCTCCTGCGCCGACAGTTCCGATTTCTTGAAACTGAAGCTCGAGTGGCGCGCGATCACCCTGAGATCCACGTTGCGGGAAAGCTCTGTAATGATGTCTTCGGCAAGACCGTCACCAAGAAAGCTCTGTTTCGGATCACTGGTGAAATTGTCGAAAGCGAGTACGGCAATCGACGGCCGATCAGGCATACCCAATTCGACACGCTGTTCCTCGGACGCGGGAACCGGCCAGAGCTGCCAAGTGAACACGGCCGCCAGAACGACAAGCGCCGCGACACCGCCTATTGTCGCCAACCTCTTCGGCGAGACAATCGTGCTCTTATCCCCTCCCATAAACTCGCCGGGCAGTTCCGGCCGCATGTCAACTCGGTATACGTGCACCGGCTTCGCTATGTTCTTGACTGCCTGCTCGCCCAGATCTTCGAAGCCTGACACCACTTTACCCTGGACCTGTTCGACGACAGTTCCGGAAACGACAATTCCGCCGGGATCCGACAATCCCTCTAGGCGAGATGCAATATTCACACCGTCGCCCTGTATATCGTCGTCTTCGACAACTATGTCGCCGAGATTGATTCCAACGCGGTAGGTGATGTGTTGTTGCGCAGGCAGGTCCTTCTCGCGACCGGGCATTGCGAGCTGGATGGTCACGGCGCAACGGACCGCGTCTACGACGCTTGGAAATTCAACCAGAAGACCGTCGCCAGTGGTCTTGACTATACGACCCCCGTACTCCGCAATCTTCGGGTCAATCAGTTCCCTGCGGTGAGTTTTTTGCCGCGCGATGGTTCCTGCTTCGTCAGCCTCCATCAGGCGGCTATAGCCCACCATGTCGGCCGAAAAAATTGCGGCAAGCCTGCGCTCCATTGCCTTCTCCCCATCCGAGCCAGAGTGGCCTGTAAGGAGAACAATTAAAAAACATACCACAAAAGACGGTGGTAAACTCTGGAAAATTCGGCCAAGCGCTGCGCAGCCTACACAGCTTTCCTGTACTGTAGCCCCCAATGCCCGAAAAGGGTCAAAATTCACCGTTCCAGCACTGGCTGATTCAGTTCTGCTTTCAGAGGTAGAGCGGTCGAAATCCGCTCGAACTTCCGCTTAGGGACTCACTGCCGACCTAATTTCAGACCGTGCAGATAGTCTCGATCTAGTGGATTGACGGAAACGGAAGAGTCCCAATGGGGATTCCCCTATCGGCGCGGGTGTGCGAGTCTACGGCATGCGCACCGGGATCTCCATCACCGTCAGTCGGTCGGATC
>JAOUCL010000176.1 GCA_029859805.1 Rhodospirillales bacterium
TGGGGTTCGGGGCGGCTGTAGAGCTCCTCGTAGTGGACCAGGACCGGCTCGCCAAGGGCGCAGGGCTCGCCGCCCTTGAAGGCCCATTCGCCCCGGTCGCAGTGCTCCGCCGTGACATAGCCGTTGAGGTAGAAGCGCCGGTCGACGGCCGAGGTGTTCGCCCCGGAGCCGTGCACTGTAAAGAGGTTCCAGAACGCCACGTCGCCCGGCTCCAGGATCAGCTCGACCTTTGAGGCCGGGTCGAGACCCGCCCGGGCGATATCCTCGTCGCTCATGGGGGTGTCCATGACACGGCCGTCGCGGCCGAGGTTCAGCTCGCCGAGCTTGTGACTGCCCGGGAAGACGATCATCGGACCGTTGTCCTTGCGGTGCGGGTCCACGGCGATGCCGGTCTGAACATAGGAGCTCTCCGGCTGGCGGTAGGCCGGACGCGGCCGGCGGAAGCGGATGTCCTGGTGATAGCCGAATTCGACCTTCCCGGCGCCGGGCGGCTTCCAGTGCAGCTGGTTGATGATCTGCTTGAGGTCCTGGCCGAGGAGCGGCGCCAGGATGTGCCACATGCGCCGGTCCAGGCGAAAGCGCTCGAACACGTCGTCGAAATAGGAGGGCCACTGCACGAAACGCACGATCGGCCCGAGCTTCGGGTCGGGGGCGACCTGGTAGAAGACGTTCTGGTGGCGAAAGCTGGCGCCATGGGCCAGGCCCTGGGCATAGACCCGGTCGAAGGCCGCGGCCAACTCGCGGATCTCGTCCGCCGCGAAGACGCCGCGCACCACCGCGTAGCCGAACTCCCTGTAGTGGTTCAGATATTCCCTGTCCATCGAACCCCTAAGCGCCTCCTCTCGGATCTCGCCTCCCGGGTCGACCGGAGATCGAGGATCCGCACGCATAATCACATCCTGTGATTTAATATTGTAGCGGCAATGTTAAATATTTGTAACTATGCACACAAAAATTAATTGTGAACAGCGTTTTTTCTCATTCTGTCATAGCTAATTACAATCAAGAATAGATGAAAACAATTTGTCATAATTTTAATTACAATCATTTTCATATTTCTATCTACGAATTACAGATCTCGAAGCGCTATTTATTTCACAGTCCAATGTATTTTTTGGCTCGGAGGCCGTAAGGCAGCGCATCGGGCCAAGAGGTACCGGAAGGAGACTCATCCCGCGGCGAAGCGCTCGGCCTGTTCGAGGTCCTCGGGGCGGTTCGTATTGAAGAAGGGGTCGAGCGGCCCCGCGCCCGTCTCCGCCTCGGGAAAGTCGACCGTCGCCAGCCGGTAGCGCGCGGTCCAGATGTCGACCTTGCGGACCTGCTCCTCGCGCATGGCCCGGGCGAGGTCGTCCCTGAGGGCGAGCGGCCAGAGCCCGAAGACCGGATGCGCCCGGCCCAGGGAGGCGGCGCAGGCCAGTTCCGCGCCCTCGTCCTCGACCGCGGCCAGAAGGCGCGCCACGAGGTCCGGCGGGAGGAAGGGCGCGTCGCAGGCGAAGCTGGCCAGCCAGCGGCAATCCGGCGCGTGCTCGGCCGCCCATTCGAGCCCGGTCAGCACGCCGGCCAGCGGCCCGGCGAAGCCCTCGACCACGTCGGCCGCCACCGGCAGGGCGAAGGCCTCGAAGCGCGCCGGGTCGCCGTTGGCGTTGAGCACCAGGGGGCCGACCTGAGGCCCTGCGCGCTCGATGATATGGGCCAGGATCGGCCGTCCGGCGAGCAGCTGCAGACACTTGTCGCCGCCGCCCATGCGCCGCGACAGCCCGCCGGCCATCAGCACCCCGGCGACGCGCCGATTGTCAACCGTAGTCATCGCCCGGCCTGGCGACGGTCATGCTTCGTCCCTCGACAAGCTCGGGATGAGGAACTCAACATGAGGGGTGGTGCTTCGGTTTGCCCACCGTCCTCGTCCTGAGCCTGTCGAAGGGCGAGGCTTCCGCACATGGCGTACACGCCTCATGCGGCATCGCCGGCCTGTGCGCCCTTGCGCTGGTGGCGCGGGTCCTCCTCGGCGACGGCGGCCGGGTCGCCGTCGAAGACGATGCGCTCTTCGCCGGCCAGCGCGATGAAGCGCCGGCCCTTGGCCCGGCCGACCAGGGTCAGGTTCGCCTGGCGCGCCAGCTCGACTCCCCAGGCGGTGAAGCCGGAGCGCGAGACCAGGATCGGGATGCCCATCTGCACGGTCTTGATGACCATCTCGGAGGTCAGGCGGCCGGTCGTGTAGAAGATCTTGTCGTCCGGGGCGATGCCGTGGACGAACATGTAGCCGGCGATCTTGTCGACCGCGTTGTGCCGGCCGACGTCCTCCATGTAGACGAGCGGCCGGTCGCCCTGGCAGAGCACGGAGCCGTGGATCGCGCCGGCGCCCAGGTAGAGGCTCGGCGTGGTGTTGATCTTGCGGCTCAGGCTATAGAGCCAGGAGGTCCTGAGCTCGGCCTCGGCGGGCAGCCGGACCTGCTCGAAGGTCTCCATCAGGTCGCCGAAGACCGTGCCCTGGGCGCAGCCCGAGGTCCGCACCTTCTTCTTGAGCTTCTCCTCGTAGTCGGTCTCCCGCTCGGTCCGGACCACGACGACGTCGAGGTCCTCGTCGACCTCGACCGCGGTGATCACGTCGTCGGGACGCAGCATGTTCTGGTTCAGCAGGAAGCCGACCGCCAGATAGTCGGGATAGTCGCCGATCGTCATCATGGTGACGATCTCCTGGTTGTTCAGGAACAGGGTGAGCGGCCGCTCGACTACGACCCCGGTCTCGATCTCCGCGCCGTCCTGGTCGACCCCCCGGACCCGTTCGGTCAGCCGCGAGTCCTCCGGGTCGGGCGCCAGGAGGAATTCGGCCTGCGCCGCCGGGTCGGCCGCCTTGGGCTTGGCCCGCCGGACGGTCTTGACCCCGTCGGTGCCGGCTTCGTCGTTCATGCTTCCCGCCTCTCGCTCCCTTCAAGCCAATATGCGCCCGGCCTCGGTGCGCCGCAAGACCACGGCCGGCCACCGGCAATCCTGCACTATTTTCAAGCTGGTCCGTTTGTTGTAGATAACGCGTAAGAACACATGAATTTGCAGGATGAGCGGGGAACTGCCGGCCGATGGACGACTTCGCGGGGGCCTTTTCGGCGGCCTTCAGGCTGATCGCCACGCTCGACCCCGGCCTGGCCGAGATCGTCGGGCTGTCGCTCCGGGTCAGCCTCGTGGCCGTGGGCCTGGCGGCGCTGGTCGGCCTGCCGCTGGGCGCGGCGCTGGCGCTGCTCCGCTTTCCCGGGCGCCGGGCCCTCACGGTCGCCATGAACGCACTCATGGGCATGCCCCCGGTCGTGGTCGGCCTGATCGTCTATCTGCTGCTGTCCAGGGCCGGGCCGCTCGGCGTGCTGGGCCTGCTGTTCACGCCCACGGCCATGATCGCCGCCCAGTTCCTGCTGGTCGTGCCGATCATCGCGGCGCTGGCCCGCCAGGTGGCCGAGGACCTCTGGGCCGAGTACGAGGAGCAGCTGCGCTCGCTCGGCTGCGCGCCCGGCCGGGCGATCCCGACCCTGCTCTGGGACGGCCGCTTCAGTCTGATCACTGCGGTCCTGGCCGGCTTCGGGCGGGCCAGCGCCGAGGTCGGCGCGGTGATGATCGTCGGCGGCAACATCGACCACGTCACCCGGGTCATGACCACGGCCATCGCGCTGGAGACGGCGCGCGGCGACCTCGCCCTGGCGCTCGGCCTCGGCGTGATCCTGATGGTCCTGTCGCTCGTGATCAACGGCGCCGCGTTCATGCTTGGCGAGACCGCCAGGGCGGGTGCCCGATGAGCGCCTCGATCCTGCCCGGCCGCCTGGAGGGCCTCGGCTTCGAGGCCGGCGGCCGGCGCCTGATCGACGGCCTGACCCTCGCCTTCGAGGCCGGGCCGCGCACGGTCATCCTGGGGCCGAACGGCGCCGGCAAGAGCCTGACGCTCCGGCTCGCCCACGGCCTCATCGCGCCGAGCGCCGGCCGGGTCGTCTGGCGGACCACCGGGGCCGGGCGGCGCCAGGCCCTGGTGTTCCAGCGCCCGGTCATGCTGCGCCGCTCGGCCGCCGCCAACGTCGACTACGCGCTGGCCCTGCGCCGCGTGACTGGCGCCGAGCGGGTCCGGCGCCGGGACAGGGTGCTGGAGAGAACCGGCCTCGCGGAACTGGCCCGCCGGCCGGCCCGCGTGCTCTCGACCGGCGAGCAGCAGCGCCTGGCCCTGGCCCGCGCCTGGGCCATCGAGCCCGAGGTCCTGTTCCTCGACGAGCCGACCGCAAGCCTCGACCCGGCGGCGACCCGCGCGGTCGAGGCGATCGTGAACGCGATCCACGAGGCCGGCACCAAGATCGTCATGACCACGCACGACCTGGGCCAGGCCCGGCGCCTCGCCGACGAGATCGTGTTCCTGCACCGCGGGCGTCTGCTCGAGCACGCGCCCGCCGAGACGTTCTTCGACGCGCCCGCCAGCGCCGAGGCGCGCGCCTTTCTGGAAGGAGACCTGCTGTGGTGACCCTGTGGAGATATTGCCTTGCCCTTGTTGCGGCCCTCGCCCTGGCCCTGCCGCAGGCCACAGAGGCCGCCGAGCGCTACATCACCGTGGCCTCGACCACCTCGACCGAGGCCTCGGGCCTGTTCGAGCACCTGCTGCCCGGTTTCACGGAGCAGACCGGCATCGAGGTGCGCGTGGTCGCGGTCGGCACCGGCCAGGCGCTCAAGCTGGCGCGCAGCTGCGACGCCGACGTGCTCTTCGTCCACCACAAGCCCTCGGAGGAGATCTTCGTCGCCGAAGCCTTCGGCGTCGCGCGCCACGACGTCATGTATAACGACTTCGTCGTGGTCGGCCCCGAGGCGGACCCCGCCGGCCTCAGAGGCAAGGGCGATGTCGCCGAGGCCCTGGCGGCCATCGCCGCAGCCGAGGCCCCCTTCGCCTCGCGCGGCGACGACAGCGGCACCCACAAGAAGGAGCGCGCGCTCTGGGCGGCGGCCGGCATCGACGTCGGGGCCGCCAGCGGCACCTGGTACCGCGAGACCGGCTCGGGCATGGGCGCGACGCTCAACACCGCCGCGGCCATGGGCGCCTACGCGCTGACCGACCGGGGCACCTGGCTCGCCTTCCGGAACAAGGCGGGGATGGCCGTGCTGTCCGAGGGCGACCCGCGCCTGTTCAACCAGTACGGCGTGATCCTGGTGAGCGAAGCCAAGTGCCCTTACACCAAGAGCGAGTCCGGCCAGGCCTTCGTCGACTGGCTGATCGCGCCGGCGGGCCAGCAGGCCATCGCCGCCTTCGAACTGGGCGGCCAGCAGCTGTTCTTCCCCAACGCCGCCGGCGGTGGCTCCTAGCGACCACCTTCGGCCAAAAAAAGGTGTCAGGAACCTTTATTATAAGGAAAATATAATATTTTTATGTATTTATAGAGCAAGAAAATTCTACAAAAAAGGTACCTGACACCTTTTTTCTTCTCTTGAGCCAACGCGGGCATTTCTCCCCTTGAAGGCGCGGCACCTTTGGCATAGCAGGGCATATGGGATAGAGCGGCGCATCGGGAGGCGGCGGACATGAAGAAGAGCAACCGGCAGGCCGGCCTGCGCACCACGGCGATCCACGCCGGCGAGGCGCCGGACCCGGCGACCGGCGCCTCGGCGCCCAACCTGGTCATGTCGACGACCTACGTGCTCGACAAGCCGCTCGGCTTCTCGGCCCAGGACCTGGGCGACGAAGCGCCCTTCATCTACACGCGCTGGGGCAACCCGACCGTGCGCCAGCTGGAGGACAAGCTGGCGGCGCTGGAAGGCGCCGAGGCCGGGCTCTGCTTCGCCTCGGGCATGGCCGCCTCGGCCGCGGTCCTGCTCGGCGTGCTCGGCGCCGGCGACCACCTGGTCGTCAGCGACACCAACTATGCCGGCACCGCCGAGCTCGTCCGCAAGACCCTGCCGCGCCTGGGCATCGCGGTGACGCCGGTCGACGCCTCGGACCTCGCGGCGGTCAAGGCCGCGCTCCGGCCCGAAACGCGCCTGATCTGGACGGAGACCCCGGCCAATCCGATCCTGCGCCTTTCCGACATCGCGGCCCTGGCCACGCTGGCGCAGAAGGCCGGCGTGAAGCTCGCCGTCGATTCGACCTTCGCCACGCCGGTCGCCACCCGGCCGCTCGATCTGGGCGCCGACTTCGTCGTCCACGCGCTCACCAAGTACGTCGGCGGCCACGGCGACGCCCTGGGCGGGGCGGTGCTCGGCCGCAAGGCGGACCTGGACGCGCTCCACCTCGAAGCCACGGTCCACCACGGCGGCGTCCTCAGCCCCTTCAACGCCTGGCTGATCCTGCGCGGCGCGGCCACCCTGCCGCTGCGCATGGCGGCCCACGAGGCCGGTGCGCTGGAGGTCGCGCGCTTCCTGGAGGGCCATGCGAAGGTCGCGAAGGTGCTCTACCCGGGCCTGCCCTCCCACCCGCAGCACGACCTCGCGAAGCGGCAAATGACCAACTTCTCCGGCATGATCGCGTTCCAGGTGACGGGCGACGGCCCGGCCCTGGCCGCGCGCATGGCCGAGAGCCTCGAGATCGTCCACTACGCGGTCTCGCTCGGCCACCACCGCAGCCTGATCTACTGGATCGGCACCGACGACCTCATGGCCAGCTCCTTCGCCCTCGAGGGCACGCAGCTCGCCGCCTACCGCGCCTTCGCCGGCGACGGCGTGTTCCGCCTCTCGGTCGGCCTCGAGGACCCGCCAGACCTTTGCCGCGACCTCGCCGGGGTGCTGGCGGGGGCTTAAGCGCGGAACCCGTCACTGGCGGTCTGGAGGGAAACAGGGACTGGCTCCGTTCGACCTCGGGCGAACGGTGCCTGTCCCTCTTTCCCGGGCCGTCGCGAAGAGCGGGGCCAGCCGGCCCGCAAAAAGGGGGACAGGCACACGGCCGCTGGCGCGTCCGCGAGCCAGTCCCCGTTTTCGCTCCAGCTCGGGATCTCTTTGCCGCGGGCGGTTCCTGGATCACCGGGTCAGTCCCGGTGACGACAAGGGGATCTCGCCCCTTAAGGTTCGATCAACCCTAACGTACCATACTACGCGCGAACCTGTCGGATTGCGTGCATGAATGATCGGAAATCCGTCCTCGAACCGAAGGCGGGAGTTGTCTTTGCCGATGCCGGAAAGCTGGTCCCCTTCCTGAACTGGCGCGCGGGGCGGACCTGGGCGGTGATTCTCGGCTCCGCCCTCGCGGTAGGAACCGCTGGTGCGCTGGTGGCGTTCTTCGTCAGCGTTGTGAATCTCGGCCTGCCGTCGGCCGTGGTTTCGTCTCAGAATGCCGCGAAGGCCGCGCTGATCGGGGCCCTGCTGTTCGTGCTGGTCATCTTTCTCATGGGATGGCTGGCGACAAGGGGTCTCGGGCAGCGCGGCGAGACGCCCGCCGCCGCGGCCGCGCCGGCTGCCAGGCGAGCGGCGTTCTGGCTTGATCTGTCGGTTCATCTGCTTTGGCTCGTCGTCTTCGCCCTGCCGCCTATTGCGATGCAGCACATCTTTTTCAGCCTGCCCGACAAGACTGGTGCCGGAACCGTTACCGTGTTGACCTATCTCATGGGGTTGATCCTCGGACCGATCTTCCTCCCGGACGTCCTGCGGCGATGGGGGCGGAGAAAGGCCGCAGGGGATGGGTGAGGACATGGACGCCGAAGACTCGCCGCTGGACAATGACGTCCTGCTCGTGGAGGCCTTCGACTGGCGGGCGCCGGAAACCTTGATCACCTTCGGAGCTGTCGCGCTCGGCCTCGGGGTGATCGCGGCGGCACTCGTCCATATCGTCGTCCTGCGGATCCTGGACCTGGATCCGGCCGCGGTTTCGTCGGGCGAGGAAATGTTGGCCGTAATCCTGATATCCTTGCTGCTCATACCGTTCGTCCTGGTCCTCTACGACTTGACCAAGACGACCGCCACGAGGCGTCAAGCGGCGACCGCTTCGATTCCGGCCCTGGGCAAGATCTCCGGGTTCAAGCAATTCGTGCTGAGCTTTGTCTTGACCTGCTTGGTCGCGCTACCCGTTTTCGGCTTGGAGTACACCGCCTTTGGCGAGCCGCTCCACGACATGAACGCCATCTTCATCGAGATTGGCGCGTTTGGGATGGGAGCGGGCTTCGGGCAGATGCTCGTGCCGAGGTTCTTGCTGCGCTGGGGGCAGATCAAGGCTCCGGTGAAGTCGTGACGGCGGCGCGGCCGCATATCGAGATCGGGTCGTAAAATCAAGGATTTGCTAACTATGATGGGCGAGACTCCCTTGGATTCGCAGGCCGAATCGAGAGGGAGGCACGCCGTGGAGCACCGCATCGCCGCGGGCGAGATCAAGTTGGGCAAGCTCGGGGGACCGGTCGCCCTGCTGCTGCTAGGCGCCCTGGTCCTGCTCAGCAGCGCGTTCTTCGCCGGCGCGATCGAGACCCTGGGCTACGAAACCAGGCATCTGACCTACGGCGGCAACGCGATCGGCAGCAAGTCGGGCACCTCGTTCGGGCTCAAGCGCTTCTACTTCTTCGCCGGACAGCAGTTCTTCGCCGCCTACGACGTGGAGGTCGAGCGCGGCTCCTTCGAGGTCGTCGTGCTCAAGCCCCTCGGCTCTGGCGGCGAGACGGCGTACCACCAGCACCGCGTCTCCGCCGACGGATCCGGCGAGGCGGTCTTCACGATCAAAGAGAGCGGTCTCTACTCGATCCAGTTCCAGGGCTCCGTCCTGGGCGGCGTCGGGGACGGCTACGATGTGCGCTACGACGTGCGCTGGGGCGTGCGCGGCTGAAGCCTGGTTCCGGGGGCGCTCTTGATGCAGGTCAAGTGACGGGGCCGCCCGGGCGGCCTAGACTGCCTCTGCGATCGTCGAACAGTGGAGGCAGGTCCCCATATGCCCAGGGAGCGCATGCGCGCGATGGTGCTGGATGCGCCCCACAGTCCGCTCCGGCTGGAAGACCGTCCGGTGCCGGCGCCGGGCGCGGAGCAGGTACTGGTGCGCGTTTCGGCCTGCGGGGTTTGCCGCACCGACCTGCACGTGGTCGACGGCGATCTGACCGAGCCGAAGCTGCCGATCGTGCCGGGGCATGAGGTGGTCGGGCGGATCGCGGCGCTAGGCAAGGGCGTCGTGCGCTTTGCCGAGGGGGCGCGGGTGGGGGTGCCGTGGCTCGGCTGGACCTGCGGGGACTGCCGGTTCTGCCGGGCCGGCAAGGAGAACCTCTGCGAGAGCGCGCGTTTCACCGGCTACACGCTCGACGGCGGCTATGCGGACTATCTGGTGGCCGACCAGCGCTACTGCTTTCCGTTCGAAGGGGCCTTGAGCGACGCTGAGGCGGCGCCGTTGCTCTGCGCCGGGCTGATCGGCTACCGCTCGCTCAGGATGGCCGGCGAGGCGGAGCGGGTCGGGCTCTACGGCTTCGGCGCGGCGGCGCACATCGTGGCCCAGGTCGCGCGCCACCAGGGCCGGCGGGTCTTCGCCTTCGTGCGCCCGGGGGACGAGGCGGCCAAGGCCTTCGCGCTGGACCTGGGGGCGGTCTGGGCCGGCGAGTCGGACGAGACGCCGCCGGAAGAGCTGGACGCGGCGATCCTTTATGCGCCGGTGGGGGCGCTGGTACCGGCGGCGCTCCGCGCCGTGGCGCCCGGCGGCACGGTAGTCTGCGCCGGCATCCACATGTCGGACATCCCGGGCTTTCCCTACGAGATCCTGTGGCGCGAGCGCAAGGTCGTCTCGGTCGCCAACCTGACCCGGCAAGACGGCGAGGAGTTCCTGCAGCTCGCTCCAAGGGTGCCTGTCGAGACCACGGTCGAGGTCCTGCCCTTGGAGCAGGCCAACGACGCGCTCGCCCGGCTGCGCGAAGGCCGCCTGCAGGGCGCGGCCGTGCTCACGACCGAGTGCTAACGCTCCCGCGCCTAGCGGTTTCCACCGCCATTTCCACCGCCATTTCCGCCGCCGCCATTTCCGCCGCCGCCGTTTCCGCCGCCGCCAT
>JAOUCL010000459.1 GCA_029859805.1 Rhodospirillales bacterium
TGCCGTTGCTGCGGCCGTTGTCATGGCTAGCGTCTATATCCAGTTCACGTCCCTCATCAATCACGACTCGGCCTGGTTCCTCTATTCGGTCGACGCCTTTTTCGAGGGCGGGCGCCTCTACCAGGACATTTTCTTCGAAGTCAACCCGCCTCTGGCCTTCTATCTGACCATCCCTCCCGTCTATGTCTCACGGGTCACCGGACTATTCGCGCCCCACGTCTTCATCGCCTATGTCTTCGGGCTGATCGCGATTTCGCTTTGGCTGGTTCGCTATCTTCTGGCGCGGCACGCCGGCCATTCCAGTTCCGTGCGGCGCGGCGTGTTGTCTTCCGCGCTGCTCGCCTTGGCGGTCTGCCCGGCCGTCGACTTCGGCCAGCGCGAACACCTCATGATGATCCTCGCCCTGCCCTACATGGTCCTGGCGGCGCACCGGGCGGTAAAGGGGGCGTGCCGTCCGTTGGTCGCGGGTTCGCTCGGTGTGTTGGCTGCGCTCGGGCTTGCGCTCAAACCCTACTTTCTCCTGCTTCCTGTCGCTCTCGAACTTTATCTCCTCTTCGCCGGCCGGCGGCTGACCGGCGTTCTGCGGCCCGAGACCTTGGGTTTGGCGGGGGCGGGACTGCTCTATGGCCTCGCCCTCGTCTGGTTCACGCCCGATTATCTGACGCGCATTGTCCCCTTCGCACTGCAAGTATTTCACCAGGGCTTCATGAGCTCTCCGGCTTCGGCTTTGTGGCGCTTGGAAACGCTGTTCCTGCCCGTACTTCTGATTCTGCACGTAGCGACGCGGCGGAACCAGCCCGGCAGGGCCTTGGCGGATGTCTTCACCCTGGCGGCGGTATCCTTCTTCCTGGCCTATGTGATGCAAATGAAGGCTTGGTCCTACCAGCTCTTCCCAACCACGGCGAGTGTGGTGCTGGCCTTGGGTGCAATCCTGTCCGGCGGTCGCAAGCACGGCGCAAGTCCGCTGCCGGCAAGTGGGCGGGAGTACGTGAGCCGGTTGGCCGCGCCGGTTGCGGCCGTCATGCTCTTGACGTTGGCCGGTGTGGGCATCCTGCGCGGCGGTTACCAAAGCGAATTCGTCGAGCGCTTGGCCCCGGTCGTCCGCAAACATGCTGCCGGGTCCGCAATCTACGTCTTCTCCTCGAATCTCTCGGCGGGGTTCCCGCTGGTGAACGTGACAGGGGTCCGGTGGGCGTCCAGGTTTCCGATGCAGTGGCTGTTACCGGGGCTGGTGCGGCGGCGTGCCGACTTGGCGCAACAGGATGCGGCGGTGGAGCCCGAAGGGCTGCGGGAGATCCATCGCTATGCCCTCGATGCCGTGGTGGCCGACCTGATCAGGTGGTCGCCTGAACTAATTTTCGTCGACGTGCGCGAGGACAAGTCTTATTTCGGCGGGCTTCGGTTCGACTATCTCGCGTATTTCTCCAAGGATCCGCGATTTGCTCAAATCTGGTCTCGATACGAGTTACTGAAGGATTTCGGGACCTATCATCTCTATAAGCGCCGGCCGACGCCCCACTAAGCCTTAACCAATCTGTTGCACACTCTTGGCTCACCGCAATGCTGCGTCCGGGAGAACCTTTGCCGTGCAATCGAGAGCCCTTCAAATCGACGCGCGGGGGCTTGCGGCTCGGATGGCCCGGGTCCTTTGGCTCCACCGCTGGCTGCTGGCGATTATGTTCGTCTATTTCGCCGCCGGTTTCGCGGTGCTTGAGTACGTCGACAGGCCGGAGAAAATTCCCTTTTCTCTCTATTCCGCCTCGGCGCTCAAGATGACGGGCATCTTCGCGATCGCCTTCGCGATTCTCTACCCGCTGTGTGTCATGTTGTTCGTGCGGCCGGCCAACCTGCTGCAGTTCCTGGCCGCGGACATCTGGACCAACTGGCTGACCCTGGAGCGCTTGGCCGGCGGCTGCCTGATAGTCTTGCTTTTGCCCCGGTTCATGTCCCTTTTCACCGTATTGAAGACTCTCATACCGGTCATCAATCCCTACACCTGGGATCCGCAGCTTGCCGAGTGGGACAGGTTGATGCACGGAGGTACCGATCCCTGGCAGTTGCTACAGCCCATTTTGGGCACCCCCTGGATCAGCAGCGGTATCAATTTCTTCTACCACCTGTGGATATTCGTGCTCTACGGTACCCTGCTTTGGCAAGCGTTCAGTGTCCGCGATCCGCGGCTGCGCATGCAATTCCTTCTGACCTTTGTACTCGTCTGGTCGCTGCTCGGCAGTGTCATGGCGACGCTGCTGTCTTCTGCTGGCCCGGTCTACTTCGGGCGCGTGACCGAACTTGAGGACCCCTTCCAGCCGCTTGTCGACTATCTCCACGCCGCGAACGAAGTGGCGCCGATCTGGGCGCTGCGGCTCCATGACGGGCTCTGGCGCTTGCATACTCTCGGGGAGTTCAATTTCGGCACCGGCATTTCGGCCATGCCGAGCATACACGTGGCCGCGGCAGTGCTTTTCGCCTTACTTGGCTGGCGCGCCAATCGTCTGCTCGGTGTCGCGCTGACCGTCTTCGCCGTCGTCATCATGATCGGTTCGGTCCATCTCGCCTGGCACTACGCCCTGGACGGCTACGTGGCGGCGGTCTTGACCTATGGGCTTTGGCGGGCCGCAGGGTGGCTCATCGCGCAAGATCCGGCCTTGGATACGGGTTGAACCGCGGCTCAGCCGCCGGCCACCTTGTCAAAATCCCCTGGCTGAGGAAATCCCAACCCGCTAGCCTTGCCGTTTGCCCTGCCGTTTGCATGGAATATGTCGCATGAGTGAGTCGAAAAGCCTCTCAGAATTCTGCCGGCTCGGCGCCCTTGAGGTCGTCGATCTTTTGGCGTGCGGCGAGGTCAGCCCGCTGGACCTGGTCGAGGCTGCGGCTCGGCGCATCGAGGCGACCG
>JAOUCL010000177.1 GCA_029859805.1 Rhodospirillales bacterium
CGGCGGCAATGGGGCGCTGTGTCGGAGCATCACGCGACCTCGGACCGGATTGCGCGGAGGGATCAAAGGCCCGACTATTTCGTCGAGTCGCTTCCGTCGTCAAAACGCGACCGCCGGGCGCCGGGGGCTGAGCGGGTGTCTTCGGGCCGGTCCGTCGCCTCGCCGGTCGATCGGGTGCGTCGGAACGGCCAGCGGCGTGGGCTCTTGTCCTGCCCCGCCTGCCGCCGGCCCGACTCCGCGTCGTCCCAAGGCTCGGTCAGACACTTTGGCAGCGCCTCGCACGGGGATTCGAGCCCCGAGGGCGGCGTGATGCCCCGGGACGCCGGGTCCGTTCCGGCTGATTGCGTCGTGGACGCCGCCACCGTGCCCTGCCCGCCGGTCGTGGCGGGGGCAGAACGGTCCGGCGCACGCGCGTCGCCCGCAGGGGGCACGCCGCCGGACTTCATGGGCGCTTGGGCAGCAACGGGCCGCTCGGCCGGTACATCCCCCGGCCCCGGCTTGTGCGGCAAACGCTCGGGGCGCTCGATGATTTCCGGGGTTTCGGGCGTGCCCAGTTGCAGCGGTTCGGACTCGCCGGCCCTGCGCCGCTCGGGATGACGGGCCGTAGCCTCGGGAGGCCGGGCCGTAGCCTCGAGAGGCCGGGCCGAAGGCTCGGGAGGCCGGGCCGCAGGCTCGGGAGGCCGGGGCCTTGGCTCGGGCTGCCGGCCAACCGGCTTCGCCTCGGTCCTCGCGTTCACCGGCCGCAGCAGTCTGGCGATCTCGATGGTCGGATCCTCGATGCCCAACGAATCGTCCGTGTCGCCCAAATTGTCCGGCGCGGCCTTTGACGGCGGCTTTTGGGGGCCGGGCCGCGTTTCGGGTTGCCGTACCATGGGAGGCACCTTGAAAACCACCCGCTCTTGTGCCGGCCCGTCTCCCGGCACAGGGGCCGCGGGCCCGGCACGCGTCGCCGACCCGGCAACCGCAGGATCCTGCCGATGCGTCGCGGCGTTCGGGGCAGCCGCCTGATTCGGATCCGCCGTTCGCGCCCGTGCCGCCGACTTGGTGGCCAGGTCGAGTCGCGAGAGGGCATTGTGAAGGGCCGCGGCCGTGGCCTCGACGTCGCCGATTGGCGGAGCGTCCGGATGCACCTGCGGTCTTTCCGGCGGCGGCTGGGGCGTAGCCGCGGTTCCGGCCGGCCGTGCCGTCGAGGCGGATGGCTGCGGGTACCTGGCGGTGACGGTTTGCGGTGCCGGCGCGCGCGGCCCGGCTCCGGTGTCCTGTTGGCGCGTCTCGTCGGTTTTTACCGGCGGCTGAGGCGCCTGCGCCGGTGCGACCGACCCGCTTTGAGGGGCTGATTTCTGTAGGGGACCGTCGAGCATTTGCAGGACGGCCTGCAACAGGGGCTTGACCGTGTCGCGCAGATCGGCGCCCGCTTCGCCACCGCCACCTTCTTCGGACTCCTTCATGACGATCAATTTATCTACGCGCCGGCAAAGATTGGCAAGCTCGCCCTGCAGGCCTTCGCGCTGCTGGCGGTCCTCCCTCTGCTGATCCAGGATCTGCTCGAGACGCCGGTCCAGCCGTTCGGTTTCCCGCGCCAGGAGGTCGAGACGGATCCGCTGAACCTGGTCGCGCACGGGCTGGTCCTGCGTGGCCGGTCCGCCCCCGCTCTCCGGCGGGGCCCGGCCGGACCGATCGTCGGGCGCGGTGAACAAGGGCGTTACCTCCGGGCCCCCGTCCCGTGGAGTTTCGGCGTCGGATCCGGTGGCATCGGCCGTGCTGTCGTTAGTCTCGGTCAAGGTCGAATTCGCGAAATTCAGCATGTTGCAGGTCGTATCGCTTGCCCCGTTTTTTCGGTCAACCCCAATGTGCACCCTGAAGGTTTAACACTTGGCTAACCTTGATTGCCGAGGCGGCAACAGGCGGCGCGTATCGCCGCTCGATGCTTGCAGGATATTCTACACCGAGTCGGTAAACATTTTATCAGTCGGCGGCCACACCTGCCCGGTGCAAGTCCGAGGTCGCCGCGCCGGAGGGCGGGTCGCCGGTTCCTGCGGCGCGGGGGCATCCGAGTCGCGATCCAGTATCTGGACGAAAAGTCGTTCGCCGGGGGTAGACGGGGATCAGTGCACCAGGGCTTGGCGCATGGTGGCCCCGACCTCAGCCGCCGAAGGCGCGATCCGGACACCGGCGGCCTCGAGCGCCGCCATCTTCTCCGCCGCGCCGCCCCTGCCCCGTACGTCGACCGTGCCGGCGTGGCCCATGCGACGCTCGGCCGGGGCATAGATTCCGGCGATGTAGGCGACGACCGGCTTGCGCGGCTTTTCGGCCTTGAGGAACTCGGCCGCTTCCTCCTCCGCCGTACCACCGATCTCGCCGACCAGTATCACGCCCGCGGTATCCGGGTCGGCGAAGAACAGCTCGAGACAGTCGATGAAGCCCATGCCGTAGACCGGGTCGCCGCCGATTCCGATCGAGGTCGACTGGCCGAGCCGCACGGCCGTCGTCTGCTCCACCACCTCGGAGGCCAGCGAGGCTGAGCGCGAGGCGATGCCGATCCTGCCTGGGCGGTCGTGGTGCGCGGGCATGACGCCGATCTTGCAGACGCCCGGCGTGATGATGCCCTGCGAATTGGGTCCGATTAGGCGGGTGGCCGTGCCCTCCAGCGTCCGCTTGACCCTAACCATGTCGAGCACCGGAACCCGCTCGGTCACGCAGACCACAAGGGGGACACCGGCCTCGATCGCCTCGACCATGGCGTCCGCGGCAGTGGGCGGCGGCACGAAGACCGCACTGGCGTTGGCGCCGGTGGCCTTGACCGCCTCGGCCACGGTGTCGAAGACCGGCAGGCCGAGGTGTTTGCGGCCGCCCTTGCCGGGCACCACGCCGCCGACCACATCGGTGCCGTAGGCGATCGCCCGTTCCATATGATAGGTCGCCTGGGCGCCAGTCAGGCCCTGGCAGATCACCTTGGTCTCGGCATCGATCAGGACCGCCATCACGCCGCCTCCCGCTTGACTGCCGCCACCGCCTCGGCGGCGGCCTCGGCCATGTCTTCGGCGAAGGTCACCGCAATGCCCTGGCCGACCAGGATCTTCCGGCACATCTCCATGTTCGTGCCGGCGGCCCGCACCACCAGGGGCACCCCGAGACCAATGTCCCGGCAGGCCGCGGCCACGCCCTCCGCCACGGTGTCGCAGCGCAGGATGCCGCCGCCATAGATGTTGACCAGGATGGCCTTCACCTTGGGATTCGTGAGCAGCATCTCGAAGCCGGTGGCGATCTGATCGCGGGTCGCGACGGGCCGCACGTCCATGAAGTCCGCCGGCGCGCCGCCGTGCTGCTTCAGGATGTCGACGGTCGCGAGGGCCAACCCGGCGCCGTTGACCATGACGCCGATGTTGCCGTCCAGCCTGACGTAGTTGAGTTCGAAACGCTTGGCCTCCAACTCCGAGGGATCGACCTCGTCCTCGTCCCTGAGCGCCTCCAGCTCGGGATGCCGGAACAGCGCGTTGTCGTCGAGGCTCATCTTTACGTCGAGCGCCCGAAGCGCGCCGTCAGTGGTCACCGCAAGGGGGTTTATCTCGATCAAGCTGGCGTCCGTGCCTGTAAAGGCCGCGTAAAGGCCGGTCAGCAGCTCGACGGCATCCGCCTCCAGGGCACCATCCAAGCCGAGATCGGCGGCCAAGCGCGCCGCCTGCGCAACCTCCAAGCCCTTCACCGGGTCGATCGTCGCTCTCACAATCTTGTCCGGCGCGCGGGCCGCCGCATCCTCGATGTCCGTGCCCCCCGCCTTGGAGGCCATGAACGCCACCCGGCCCACCGAACGGTCGACCAGCAGGGCCAGGTAGCACTCGCGCGCGACGTCGCAGGCCTGTTCGATGTAGACGTGCTTGACCGCCTTGCCCTCGGGACCAGTCTGGCTGGTGACCAGGCGGGTCCCCAGCAGCCGTTCGGCCACCTCCCTGACCTCGTCATGGCTATCGACCAGCCTGATGCCACCGGCCTTGCCCCGGCCACCGGCGTGCACCTGGGCCTTAACAACCCAGCGCGTGCCGCCCAGGCTGCGCGCTGCCGCCTTGGCGGCGTCCGCGGTCTCGGCCACGGTACCATCCGGCACCGGCAACCCAAACTCCCTCAGGAGCTGCTTTGCCTGATATTCGTGAATCTTCATGCCAGTCTCCTCCCGCCGGAGGGACCGCGGGCTTTCGACCGCGGCGGGGCCGGCGCCGAACTCGCTCGCCGAGTCGTCCTACTTTCTCGCAACTTGTGGTATACCATATACCAATGACGCTGCCTGGGCAATCCAGTTCTGCAGAATCGCACCCCTAATACCAAAGGTCACTGATAATGACGCATTTCACCGAGGCGATTTTGGCCGCCAGCAAGGCGCGCGCTGCGCCGTTGTGCTGGTACAACAAGCAGTGCGCAACGCGGCTGGCGGCAAAAATCGCCCGGCCCTCCGGGTGGGGCGTATCGGGGCGCCGGGGGCGTTGCGGCGCTTGCCCGATGCGCGCATCGCGCTGCGCACCGCGCCTACCCGGGCGACCCGATCCGCTCCCATGAAATGTGTCATTATCAGTGACCTTTGGTATAAGACCTGCCCGACCATTCTCCGTGGCCAAGTCCAGGCATCATACCAAGTGTCGGTGATAATGTCCTGTGGCAGACGTGGCGTCGCGGTTGGGAACAGGCCACGATCCGGGCTCGCAAACGCGGGTCGGCCTCGGCGGCCCGAGCCTCGTCTCAAGCGGCCCTGATTTTCTTCAGGAAACCGTCCGCCTTTTCGCTGAGTGTCTCCGCCTGCTTTGACAGGTCGCCGGTGGCCCCGGCGACCTGGCTGGCTGCGGCACCGGTGGACTGGGCCCCGGCCTGGACGTCGCTTATGGTCCTGGAGGCCGCGTCGGTACCCTGTGCAGCCTGCTGGCCGTTGCGGGCGATCTCCCTGGGTCGAGGCGCTCTGCTCTTCCACGGCGGAGGCGATCGTCGTGGCGATCTCGCCCATGCGCCCGATAACTTTGCGAATCTCATCGATGGCGCCCACCGTATTCCGGGTCACATCCTGCATGCCCTCGATCTGCGATGAGATTTCTTCGGTAGCCTGGGCGGTCTGGTCGGCGAGGGACTTGACCTCGTTGGCGACCACCGCGAACCCCTTGCCCATCTCGCCGGCGGCCAGGATCGTCCCGGCGAAAGGGGTCGATCTCAATGACATCCGGGATCAGTGGAGCATCAGCACCGGCAGGTCGGACTCGGCGAGCATATAGCCCGTCACGCTGCCCATGATGATACCCCGGGCCCGGCTCTTGCCATAGCCGCCCAGCACCAGGACGTCGGCGCCCAGCGCCTTGGCCTCGGCCAGCAGGGCGGTCCCGGCCGGCCGCTCGCCCGCTTCGAACGCATGGGCCTCGGCGGAGATGCCGTGCCAGGCCAGTTCCTCGACCATGTCCTCAGCCGAAGCCGTGGCACCGTCGGGTGCGGTTAGAACCACCACCCGCTCGGCTTTGGCCAACAGCGGCCGGATGGCCACGGCGACCTTGGCGGCCACCTCCGACCCATTCCAGCCGAGGGCGATCGTGCTGCCGATCTTCTCCGGCGGATCGGGCGGCAGGATCAGAACCGGCCGGCCGGTATGCAGGAGCGCGGCCTCCAGCGTATCCAGGACCGGACGATCCTTGTCCGGCTGCGCCATCACGACGAGATCGCTCAAGCGGCCGCGGCGCGCCACGATGAGGTCTTCCTTGCCGGTCTCCTCCCGCCAGGAGGCGGACACTCCGCCCGGGCCGGGCGGGTCCTGGACGACGGAAATCCCGTTGGCGGCGCAATACTCGTCGAACAGCGTCCGGACCGCGTCGGCAGCCTCGGCCGCATGCCGCTCGCCCAGTTCGAGGGCCGATCGGCGCATGCTGCCGGACAATTCCATGCCGGCCGTGTGCAGGGCTTCGGCCAAATTCGACCGTACGTGCAGAACCCGCACATGGCCGTCGAACCGCCCCGCGATGGCGAAGGCCGCTTTCAGGACGGTCTCGCCGCCTTCGGGCCTGCTGAGCGGCACCAGGATGGTTATCATCGTTCTCTCCCCACAGGCCGCCTAGAACAGCCCTTCGATCTGCCCCTTGTCGTTCAGACAGATGCTGTTGGCCGCAGGCACCCGGGGCAGGCCGGGCATGGTCATGATCTCGCCGGTGATCGCCACGACGAATTCGGCGCCGGCCGAGACCCGAACCTCGCGGATCGGCACGATGTGGCCGGAGGGCGCGCCTTTCGCATTCGGGTCGGTGGAGAAGCTGTACTGGGTCTTGGCCATGCAGATCGGGAAGTGGCCGAAGCCGCCCTGCTGAAGGTCGTCCAGCTGCTGGCGTACCTTCTTGTCGGCGCTGATGTCCCGGGCGCCGTAAAGCTTCGTGGCGACGGTCTTGATCTTGTCCCAGAGCGGCATGTCGTCGGGATAGAGCGGGGCGAAATTGCTCTGGCCGTTGTCGACCAGGTCGACCACGTGCCTTGCCAGGTCCTCGCAGCCGGCGCCGCCGTCGGACCAGTGCGAGCAGAGCACGGCCTTGGCCCCCATGTCCTCGGTGGCCGCGCGGACCGCCTCCAGTTCCGCTTTGCTGTCGGTAATGAACTGGTTGATCGCGACCACGGTCTGGACACCGAAGGACTTCACGTTGTCGATATGCTTCGCCAGGTTCTCGCAGCCCTTCCCGACCGCCTCGGCGTTCTCGGCCCCCAGGTCCTGCTTGGCGACCCCGCCGTGCATCTTGAGCGCCCGCACGGTGGCGACGATCACCACGGCCTCGGGTTTGAGGCCGGCCTTGCGGCACTTGATGTCGAAGAACTTCTCGGCGCCCAGGTCGGCGCCGAAGCCCGCCTCGGTCACCACGTAGTCGGCCAGCTTGAGCCCGGCCCGGGTGGCGATCACGGAGTTGCAGCCGTGGGCGATGTTGGCGAAGGGCCCGCCGTGTATGAAGGTCGGGTTGTTCTCCAGGGTCTGCACCAGGTTCGGGGCCAGCGCGTCCTTGAGCAGCACGCTCATGGGCCCCGGCGCCTTCAGCTCGCGCGCGTGGATCGGCTTGCGTTCGCGGGTGTAGCCGACGACGATGTTGCCCAGGCGCGCTTCCAGGTCGGCCAGGTCCTTCGAAAGGCAGAAGATCGCCATGACCTCGGAGGCTACGGTGATGTCGAAACCGTCCTCACGCGGATAGCCGTTGGCCACGCCGCCCAGGGAATTGGTGATCGACCTGAGCGCCCGGTCGTTCATATCGACGACGCGGCGCCAGGCGACCCGGCGCGAGTCGAAACCGAGCTCGTTGCCCCAATAGATGTGGTTGTCGACCAAGGCGGACAGCAGGTTGTGGGCCGTGCCGATGGCGTGGAAATCACCGGTGAAGTGGAGGTTGATGTCCTCCATCGGGACCACCTGCGCATAGCCGCCCCCGGCCGCTCCGCCCTTGACGCCGAAGCAGGGGCCGAGCGAGGGCTCGCGCAGACACATGACCGCCTTCTTGCCGATCCGGTTGAGCGCGTCGCCGAGGCCGACCGTCGTCGTGGTCTTGCCCTCGCCCGCAGGCGTCGGCGTGATCGCGGTCACCAGGATCAATTTGCCGTCGGGCCGGCCCTCGAGCGAATTGATGAAATCGAAGGAAACCTTGGCCTTATACGGGCCGTATTGAAGGATCTCGGCGCGCGGAATGTCGAGCTTCGCCGCAATCTCCTCGATCGGCTGCATGGTCGCTTCGCGAGCGATCTCGATGTCGCTTTTCGGCATAGCGTTCCCCTTTACAAGATGTCCCGTTTTCTAACCGCCCGGTCAGGGCAATCTCGCTCAAGCGCGACCCGGGCCGTCTTGGGCGCGACGGTGGGCCCGAGGGTGGGCGCGAGTGCTCATCCGAGGCGGATCCCCTCGACGAGCCCGCTGGATGCCGCGTAGTCGCCGGCCGCGGCCTTGCCTTCCCCGGCGGGGCGGACCCGCTTGACCAGAATCTGGCCGCCGGAAGCCGCGACCGTGAAACCGGCGTCGCTCACCCCGGTCACCTCGCCGGGCACGCCGCCCGTCGCGCCGGCCTTGGCGCAATCGAAGATGTCCAGGATTTTGCCGCCGTGGGTCGTCCAGGCGCCGGGCTGCGGGTTGGTCCCGCGGATCAGGTTGTAGACCACGTCCACCGGCTTGGACCAATCGATCTGGGCGTGCTCCTTCTTGCACCAGGATTCGTAAGTCGCCTTCGACTCGTCCTGCTTGATCCTGGGCGCCTTGCCTTCCCGGATCAGGTCGACCGATTCGAGGACCGCCTGGATCCCGAGCGGAAAGATCTTGTCGAAATAGACGCTGCCAAGCGTGTCGTCCGGGCCGATCTCGATCTCCTTCTGCAGCAGGATGTCGCCCTCGTCGAGGCCGTCGTCCGGGTAGAAGATGGTCAGGCCCGTCCTGGTCGCACCCCCGATGATCGGCCAGTTGATCGAACTGGGCCCGCGATGCAGCGGCAGCAGAGAGGGGTGGAAGCAGATCGAGCCGTGGGTCGGAATGCTGCGCGCCTCTTCCGGTATGAAGATGACGACGTAGGCCAAGACGCAGAGGTCGGCCCTGAGCGACCTGATCTGCTCCAGCGTCTCCGGATCCTTGTAGGAGGCGGGCTGATAGACCGGCAGTCCCTTGGACAGCGCGAATTCCTTGACCGGGTCGACCGGCCTGCCGTCCTTGTCGGGCGCGCAGAACACGCCGACCACCTCGTCGCCCCGCTCCACCAGCGCCTCGAGCGCCGCCTTGCCGAAGGCCTGCTGTCCATTCACGATGATACGCATCGCCTTTGCCCTCCCAGATACCGAGGTGCGCCCCCTCAGACCGCACCTTCCGCCTTGGCCGCCGCCACTTCGTCGGCGCTGAGGCCGATCTCGCTCAGGATCTCGTCGGTATGCTCGCCCAGAAGCGGCGAGCGCTTCACCTCCGACGGACTGTCCGAGAGCTTGATCGGGTTGCCCACGGTCAGGTACTTGCCGCGCTCCGGGTGATCGACCTCGACCACGGTGCCGGTCGCCCGCAGGCTCGGCTCCTCGGCCAGTTCCTTCATGCTGAGGATCGGACCGCAGGGCACGTTGAGCGGATTGAGGATCTCCATGACCTCGAACTTAGTCTTGGTCATCGTCCACTTCTCGATCTCGTCGAACACCTGCTCTAGCTTCGGCAGACGCGCCTCCGGCGTACTCCACTCCGGATCCTCGAGCCAGTCCTCATGGCCGATCACCTTTGCGAAGGCCGGGAACGCGGCGGCCTGGGTGATGACGTAGATGTAGGCATCGGGATCGCTCTCCCAGCCCTTGCACTTGACGATCCAGCCCGGTTGGCCGCCGCCCGAGGCGTTGCCGGCGCGCGGCACCGCCACGCCGAACTCGCCGTTCGGGTATTGCGGATACTCCTTCAGCGGGCCGTGGGCGATGCGCTGCTGATCGCGCATCTTGACCCGGCAGAGGTTGAGCACGCCGTCCTGCATGGCGCAGGTGACGCGCTGGCCCCGGCCGCTCCGCTCGCGGTGGAACAGCGCCGTGACGATGCCGAGCGCCAGGTTAAGGCCCGTGCCCGTGTCGCCGATCTGGGCGCCCGTGACCATGGGAAAACCGTCCAGTTCGCCGGTCGTCGAAGCCGAGCCGCCCGTGCACTGGGCGACGTTCTCGTAGACCTTGCAGTCTTCGTAGGGGCCGGGTCCGAAGCCCTTGACCGAGGCATAGACCATGCGCGGGTTGATCTCCTGGATGCGCTCCCAGGTAAAGCCCATGCGGTCCAGCGCGCCGGGGGCGAAGTTCTCCACCATCACGTCGCAGTGTTCGATCAGCTTGGTGAAGATCTCCTTGCCCGTGTCGGCCTTGGTGTTGAGCGTAACGCTGCGCTTATTGTGGTTCAGCATCGTGAAGTAGAGGCTATCCACGTCCGGAATGTCGCGCAGCTGGCCGCGCGTGGCGTCTCC
>JAOUCL010000460.1 GCA_029859805.1 Rhodospirillales bacterium
GAGCAGCACGGCGGCGCCCTGGCCGAGACGCCGCGCCAGGCCGTCGAGGGCGCCGAGATCGCGTTTTCCTGCGTCGGCAACGACGACGACCTGCGCAGCGTCGTCCTGGGCGACGACGGCATCCTCGCCGGGCTTTCCCGCGGCAGCATCTACGTCGACAACACCACGGCCTCGGCCGAGGTGGCGCGCGAGCTCCACGCGATCGGCAAGGAGCAGGGCATCGAGGTGATCGACGCGCCGGTCTCCGGCGGCCAGGCGGGCGCCGAGAACGGTGTCCTGACCGTTATGTGCGGCGGCGACGAGGCACCCTTCGCCACGGCCCAGCCGGTCATCGACTGCTACGCCAAGGCGGTCACGCTGATGGGGCCCTCGGGCGCGGGCCAACTCACCAAGATGGTCAACCAGATCTGTATCGCGGGCCTGGTCCAGGGGCTCGCCGAGGGCATGAACTTCGGCCTCAAGGCCGGGCTCGACATGGAGAAGGTGATCGCCGTCATCGGCAAGGGCGCGGCCCAGTCCTGGCAGATGGACAACCGGGCGTCGACCATGTGCAAGGGCGAGTTCGAGTTCGGCTTCGCGGTCGACTGGATGCGCAAGGACATGGGCATCTGCTTCGCCGAGGCCAGGAACAACGGCGCGCGCCTGCCGGTCGCCGCCCTGGTCGACCAGTTCTACGCCCAGGTCCAGGCCCGCGGCGGCAAGCGCTGGGACACCTCCAGCCTGATGCACCTGCTGCTGAACGACTGATCGCGGGTCGGTGGCCGGCCGAGCTCCCGGTTGCCTGCCGACAGCAGGCCTGAACGTGCTATAGTACATTGTGAGACTGGTGGGGTATGCACACCATGGGGGGAGCGCGGATGCCGATTCGGAGCCGAGCGGGGGCAGGGACTGCTGCGCTTGGTCTTCTGACGCTTGCGGCTCTGATCGCGGCCACCCCGCCACGGGCGGCTGAAGGGCCCGCCGGCGATCCGCCGGTTGTCCCGCTCGAGGTCTGGCATGGCGACCTCGACGGCATGATCGAACGGCGCCGGATCCGCGTCCTGGTAAGCCTCAGCAAGACCTTCTACTTCCTCGACAAGGCCGATCAGCGGGGGCTGACTTACGAGCTCATGAAGGCCTTCGAGAAGGACCTGAACAAGCGCCTCAAGCTGAAGACCCGGAAAATCCACATGGTGTTCATACCGGTGCGCCGCGACGAGCTCCTGCCGGCCCTGGTGGAAGGCCGCGGGGACATTGCCGCCGCGAACCTGACCATCACGCCCGAGCGACGGAAGCTGGTCGACTTCTCCGACCCTTATCTCGAGGACGTGAGCGAGATTCTCGTCACCGGACCGGCGGCGCCCAAGCTCGAAAGCCTCGAGGACTTGGCCGGCCAAGAGATCTATGTGCGACAGTCCAGCAGTTACTATGAGAGCCTCGTCAGGCTGAACAAGACCTTGCGCAGCGCGGGCAAGACCGAGGTCTCCCTGATCCCCGCCGACGAGAACCTCGAGGACGAGGACCTGCTGGAGATGGTCAACGCGGGCCTCATCCCGATGATCGTGATGGACAGCCACAAGGCCGAGTTCTGGGAGCAGATCTTCGCGGATATCGAGTTGCGTCCGGACCTCGCCGTGAACAGGGGCGGCCGGATCGCCTGGGCGGTCCGCAAGGGCAGCCCGGAGCTCGTGAAGGAGATCAACGTTTTCGTTAAGAAGCACAAGAAGGGCACGCTCGTCGGGAACATTCTGTTCCAGCGGTACCTGAAGGACACGAACTGGGTCCGAAACGCGCTTTCGGGTGGGGAGATCAAGCGGTTCCAGGAAACCCTCGGGCTCTTCAAGAAACACGCCAAGGAGTTCGGCTTCGACTCGCTCATGATCGCGGCCCAGGCCTACCAGGAATCCCGCATCGATCAGAGCAAGCGCAGCCCACGAGGGGCCATCGGCATAATGCAGATCCTGCCCAGTACGGCCGCGGACCCCAACGTCGATGTTCACGGAATCGAGGAGACCGAGAACAACATTCTTGCCGGCGTCAAGTACCTGCGTTTCATCGCGGACCGGTACTTCGCCGACGAGGGCATGGATCCCTTGAACAGGCTCCTCTTCGCTTTCGCCGCCTACAATGCGGGCCCCGCTAAGATCAGCCGTTTGCGCAGGCGCGCCGCCCGGGAAGGGCTCGACCCGAATGTCTGGTTTCGCAACGTCGAGCTTGTCGCGGCCAAGGTGATCGGGCGCGAGACGGTCCAGTACGTCAGCAACATCTACAAGTACCACATCGCCTACAAGGGCATCGTCGCGCGCTCTGCCGAGCGGCAGGCGGTCAAGCAGCCGGCCAGCGTGCAGTGACCCGCGCCGAAGCCGGGCCGCGCGCCCCCTGAGGACTCACAGACGTGTCGGTTCAAAGCGCCTTCGGCCTGATCGTCTTGACCGCCTTGGCGATGGTCTCGGCGGAGCGGGGCAGCGGGGTGCCCTTGGTCCGCCGGCTGCGGATCGCCGGGATCGGTCTCGCGGCCCAAATCCTGCTCGCCCTGGTCCTGCTCGAGCTGCCGCCGGTGCAGCAGGTCTTCGTATGGCTGAACGGCGCGGTCTCGGCCCTGCAGGCGGCGACCGACGCCGGGACCGGCTTCGTGTTCGGCTATCTCGGCGGCGGGCCGCTGCCCTTCGAGGAGAGCCAGCCCGGCGCCAGCTTCATCCTGGCGTTCCGGGCCCTGCCGCTGATCCTGGTGATGAGCGCGCTATCGGCCTTGCTGTTTCACTGGCGGATCCTGCCTTGGATCGTGCGGGGCTTTTCCCGGGCGCTGGAGAAGAGCCTCGGCATCGGCGGCGCGGTCGGCCTCGGCGCCGCGGCCAACGTCTTCGTCGGTATGGTCGAGGCGCCGCTGCTGATCCGCCCCTTCGTCGCC
>JAOUCL010000178.1 GCA_029859805.1 Rhodospirillales bacterium
TGGGTGGCGTTGCGGCGCTTGCCCGATGCGCGCATCGCGCTGCGCACCGCGCCTACCCGGGCGACCCGATCCGCTCCCATGAAATGAGTCATTATCAGTGACCTTTGGTATCAGGTGCCTTCGCCCAGCCCTTCTGCCCTGATCTCCCACCATCCCGAGAGACAGTCGGTGGCTGTGGGTTCCGTGATACCCTCGAGCAGAAACTCGGCCCGAATGCGAGCGCGCACCACGATGGGCGGCAGACTCGACTGCCGGGCCAGGTCCTGCTCCATCCAGTCGCAGGGATCGAGGCTCTCGTACCGCACGTAGGTGGCGGCGGTCGCAGCCACGGTTAGGCCGATCAGAAGGAGCGCATACCTCATACCTTGTCTTTCGGCCTCGTCCTCTCCTACCCGGAAGGCCGCCGGCCGCACCACGCAGGCCGGAGGCCTCCGCGGGGGGCGGCGCGAGGGGGACTATAGGGTCTCCGCCCAGGAATGGCGAGCGATGCCTTCACCGGGGATCGGTCAGGCGACCGAGGCGTTCGGCGGCGGCCAGACCGAAGCGCAGGCACTGAGCCCGGCGGCGGGCCGCGTTGAGGCGGAAATCCGGCGAGTCGCGCAGGATTACCGCGCCGTAAGGGTCGGCCGCCATCAGGCCGCAGTCCACGGGCAGCACCTCCCGTGGGAAGTCCTCCGGCACGGCAAAGAAGAACCGGTCGCAGAAATCCAGGTACTCGGGCCACTTGCGGTCGCTGCGGAAGTCTTCAAGGCTGCTCTTCACCTCGACGATGGTGACCTGCCCGCCGCGATCCAGTCCGATCACATCGACCCGCCGCCCGGAGCCGAGCGTGAATTCGGTCAGCGTCGCGAGGCCGTGGTCCGTCAGGGCCCGGCAAACGCCGCGGGCCAGCAGGACGGCGAGATCGGGCGGCACGGCCTGAACGGCCCGGCTGTCTTCACTGTGGCCCAAGGGCTGTTTCATCCCAGTTTACGGACAGGATGATAGATTGCCTGGCCCATCTATGGAACCGGCTGGCCGCTCCGGTCGGGTCCGCGCTACATCTGGGGAAGGTCCTGGGCCTCTTGCAACGCGAGGACACCACTTTGCAGATTGCCGGCGGCCAGAACATCGATGCCGGTCAGCACCTTCAAGAGATAGACCGCCGCGAAGATCGGCACGAGCAGGAGCAGAGCCAGAAAGAGATAGCCGACGAACGAGCGCAGGCCTGGCCGGGCGGATCCGCCCAGGGCGCGGTGTTCGCGGCCCATGAGGAAGACCATGTAGAATCGGCTGCGCCCGAAGGAAAGGCCCCGCCGGATATCGACGGCGTGGCGGTTGATGCCGCGAGTGCCGAACATGGTCTTGATCGCCTGCTGCTGCGCCGGCGTGAACGAGGCCGCGACCTGAGGGTCGATCCGCTTGAAGTAATGATCGAGGAAACCGTCGTCGTCCGGCGCGGTGGCCGTTCTATGGCGGTCCGACGGCAGATCTCCCTGACCGCCCGGGTCGCTGCCCATGGCGGAACGGGCCGCCGCGGCGCTGCGATTGATTTGTTCGACGGTTGCCTTGTGCCGCACGTCAGAACCTCGCGCTGTTCTTCTTCGGCCGGCGACATCCCGCCCTGCGGGCGGTCGCGCCGCGGGCCGTCGCCGTTTTGACCTCGATCTCGGAAAGCGCGGCGACCAACCTTGCACGATCGCTTGACCTGGGGGTGCGCTGTCGTTCCATGCCTTTGGCCGTTCTTGCCTGTTGGCTGTGCCGCTGGCCGAACTGTAGCACCTGGGAATAAAAGGGCTGTTAAATTAATCTAGTATTTTCAATGCATTCGATGCAAATGCACGGAAGTTTAGGCGCTTCGGCTCAAGCCTTTCCGGCGGCCAGCGCCGCGGCCCTGATCTCGCTCAGGGAGGCCCGCGGCGTGAGCGCCTCGGGATCGACGCGCAGTTCCAGCAGGGCAGGCTTGCCCGCCGCGACCGCCCGCTCGAAGGCCGGGGCGAAATCCTCGGTCCGCTCGACCACCTCACCCTGGGCGCCGAAGGCCTTGGCGTAGGCCGCGAAATCGGGGTTGACCAGATCCGTCCCGCTGACTCGCGCGGGGTATTCTTTTTCCTGATGCATGCGGATGGTTCCGTACATGGCGTTGTTGACCACCACGATGACGATGCCGAGGCCGTACTTCACCGCCGTGGCCAACTCCTGGCCGTGCATGAGGAAGCAGCCGTCCCCGGCGAAGCAGACCACCGGCCGGTCCGGATGTGCGGCCTTGGCGGCGATCGCGGCGGGCAGGCCATAGCCCATCGAGCCCGAGGTCGGCGCCAACTGACTGCGGTAGCGCCGGAATTGATAGAAACGGTGGACCCAGACCGTGTAGTTGCCGGCGCCGTTGGTGATGATCGCCTCGGGCGGCAGCCTTTCACGCAGCCAGGCCACAATCCGGCTCAGCTGCAGCTCGCCCGGGTTGTCGACCGGCACGGTCTGCTCCAGGTAGTCCGCATGGGCGGCGTCGACCCAGGCCTGACGTTCTGCTGACACTTCGGGCGCGAGCCGCCGCGCAGCCGCCGCAAAAGCCGCCATACCGGCGTTGATCGCCAGCTCGGGCTGGTAGACCCGGCCCAGCTCCTCGGCCCCGGGATGGACGTGAACCAGCGGCTGGGCGGGTCGCGGCGGTTCGATCAGGGTATAGCCGGCGGTCGTGATCTCACCGAGGCGCGCGCCTGCGACCAGCAACAGATCGCACTCGCGGATCCGCCGGCTCAGCTTGGCGTCGGCCGCGAGCCCGAAGTGGCCGGCATAGTTGGGGTGGGTGTTGTCGAAATAATCCTGGCAGCGGAAGGACGCCCCGACCGGCAGGCTCTGGCTCTCGGCGAAGGCCGCGATGTCGGCGCAGGCTCCGGCGTTCCAGCCGCCGCCGCCGAGGATCATGAACGGTCTTTCGGCCCGGTTCAGCATGGTCTGCAGGCGCGTCATGTCCTCCGGCCCGGGGTGGGCCTGCACCGCGCGGTAGGGCGCCGCTGCGCCGGTCGCGACCCGGTCGCTCAGCATGTCCTCGGGCAGCGCCAGCACCACCGGTCCCGGACGCCCGGCCGTCGCGGTATAGAACGCGCGGCCGACCAACTCGGGAATGCGCGCCGCGTCGTCGATTTCGGCCACCCACTTGGCCAGCGGACCGTACATGCGCCGGTAATCGATCTCCTGGAAGGCTTCGCGTTCGGTCGTGCCGCGCGCCACCTGGCCGATGAAGAGGATCATCGGCGTGGAATCCTGGAACGCGATGTGCACGCCCGCGCTGGCGCTGGTCGCGCCGGGCGCCCGGGTCACGAAGCAGACGCCCGGGCGCCCGGTCAGCTTGCCGTGGGCTTCGGCCATCATTGCCGTGCCGCCCTCCTGGCGGCCGACGATCATCTCGATGTCGTGGGCGTCGTAAAGCGCGTCGAGGACCGCTAGGTAGCTTTCGCCGGGCACGGCGAAGACCCGATCGACACCGTGGGCCCGCAGCAGGTCGACCAATACTTCGGCGCCGCGCCGCCGTTCGGTCGTGCTCATGGTGCCGTTGCCGGCATGTGGTGCGGCTTGACCAAAGGCGCCACGCCGACTGCGTTCGTCGAAAGGGTCATGGGATCGGGTCGAAGGTCCTCTCGCGCGGCGCCGCCTGTAGCGCCGCGACCCAGCGGGCGCGGGAGCATAGCACGGGTGCCCGCGCTGCAGAAGCGGAGAAGGCTCGGGGCAGGAAGGTCCCCGGCTCGACGGGACGGGGGCCCCAGTGCGGTGTCAGCCTGTGGCCCGTCCAATAAGTCTCGGAACAGGTACCCTCAGGCCGCCTTGGCGGGAGAGTCCGCCTCCACCTGTTCGGCGAGGTGCTCGAGGCGGCCGGCGAGTCGCTGGAGCTCGAGGTCGACGTCGTAGTCGCCGGATTCAAGCGACCGTACGAAGCTGGCGGCCAGGGCGATATCCTTGGCGCACTGCTTCTGCTCGCTCAGGCCGTGCCGCGCCGAGTCCGCTTTCCGTTTGTTCCAAAAGGGCAAGCCGGTGCCTCCTATCGGTAAACGTCCGTTAACCATCTGGCATAGTGCCAAAGTGTTTACAATGTATTAACCTAGTTACCCCAGTGCCGTGTGTCCCGAATCGCCCAGCAGATGGAGGATGCCGATACTTGCGTGGAGGTTCCACAGAAATTACACAGGAGCGCCATCTTTCGCTCGCTATTTTCCGTCAGGAAGTCGAGGATGGAGCGAGATAGAGAAAGATCCCTCAAGTGTCCGAAGCATGTTCTCGAAAATCGATAAAGGCGAGGAGTTGCTGTCCGAGCGGATCGAGACCGTGCGTCGCCGCACCGAAAGCGAGCGGCGGCTCTCGATCATCGGTGCGGCGACGACCATCTACGGCGATGTCGAGTGCGTCAGCGCTCTTCAAGTCTTCGGCGTCGTCGAAGGGGACGTCCGGAGTCGGGTTCTGGTCGTCGAGTTCGGCGCCCATATCGAAGGCCGGGTCTTTGCCGAGCGCTTGCTGGTCTATGGCTCGATCCACGGGCCGGTGACGGCGACGGACATTGGAATTGAAGCATCGGCAAGGATCTTGGGCAACATCACGCACAACAGTCTGATGATCGCGCCGGGCGCGTTTCTCGAAGGGCGCAGGCCGTGGCGGCCGCGACCGGTCGTAGGGTAACCGAAACACTGGAGAGTCAAGGGAGGTCAAGATATGTTTTCCAAATCCGACGACAAGTCCAAGGCCGGTGGGCCGACGGCATTCGGCGATGTGCCGCGCGGCGCAGCCGGCTCGGCCGTTCCCTCGCTGATTAGCGCCGACCTCAAGGTGGTCGGCAACCTGGAGAGCGCGGGCGACCTGCAGATCGACGGCCAGGTCAAGGGCGACATAAAGAGCCGCAGCGTCACTGTGGGCGAAAACGCGCGCATAAAGGGGTCGATCACGGCCGATACAGTGCGTGTCTGTGGCACGATCGATGGTCAGGTCAAGGGCAACTCGGTGACCATCGCCAAGACCGCCAAGGCAAAGGGCGATATCGTTCACCAGACCCTCTCGATCGAGGCCGGCGCGTCGATCGAAGGGCAGATTCGCCGGCTGGACTCCGAAAAGGCCAACGGCGGCGGCAAGGCGGTGGCGGCCGAGGCGAGCGCCGCCGCCAAGGCGGCCCCGAGTTCGTCGAACGGCGGCGGAGACAAACCAGCGGCAGGCTGAGTCCCGGGCGATTTCCCGACGGCTCCCCGGCGCGGACCTCGACATTGAAGACACCGCGCCCCTACCGAAGTGGCGGGGGCGGTCGTGCTCGGTTGCGCTAGGCAGCGGCGTGGCACAGGGTGACCCGGCGGCCGGACTTCTGATATTCTCTCAAGGCCCCCTGTGGTCCTAGGCGGCCGCACGGCACTCCTTTGTCGCGGGACGAGGACCTTGCCATGCCCAGAGCTGCAATCGCGCTGATTCTGCTGACGACTGCGCTGCTCGGCCCGGCGGCCGGGGCCGAAGGCCCGGATTACCAAGGCCTCCGGCGCGACATGGTGCGTCTGGTCGAGATCAATGTCGCCATCACCGGCGAAGATACCGGGATCAAGGAACTGAGCCCGCGGGTCCTCGCGGTGATGCGCGAGGTGCCGCGCCATCTCTTCGTGCCGGAGGCGCTCCGGCCCTACGCCTACAGCGACCATCCCCTGCCGCTCGGCCACGGCCAGAACCTGGCTTCGCCCTTCGTGGTCGCTCTGATGACCCACTTGGCGGAGCTCGAACCCGACGACGTGGTCTTCGAGACCGGAACCGGGGCCGGCTACCACGCGGCGGTCCTGGCGAAGCTGGCGGCCCAGGTCTACAGCGTGGAGGTCGTCGAACCGCTGGCCGGGCTGGCGGCGGCCACCCTGACCAGGCTGGGTGTCGTCAACGCGCACGCGCGATCGGGCGACGGCTATTACGGCTGGCCGGACCACGCGCCCTACGATGCGATCCTCGTCAAGGAGGCGCTCGACCACGTGCCGGTGCCTCTGCTCAACCAGCTCAAGGCCGGTGGGCGCATGGTGCTTCCGCTGGGGTCTCTGGAGGGCGGGCAGTACCTGACCGTGGTGCGCAAGCAGGCCGACGGCACCACGCGCAGAACCCGCATCCTGCCCGTGCTGTTCTCGCCGCTGCAGGGCGGCGAACGCACCTAAACTTCCTACCGGCGGCCCCCAGGAGGGAGGGTCAGGGCTCGCGGTCTTCGCTCGCCGGGCCGCCGGCCTCTGGGTCGAGGTGGTGGCGTTTCATGAGCGGCGCCTGGGTCATCGCGAAAAGGATCGTCAGGCCCATGATGCCGAATACCTTGTAGTACACCCACAAAGTTTCAGGCTGAGTCCGCCAGACCGCCTCGTTGAGCCCCGCCATGGCGGCAAAGAAGATTGCGAAGCGGAAGGTCAGCCGGCGCCAGCCCTCATGGTCCATGGGCCAGGCGGCACCGAGCAGCGGGCTCAGGAGCGGCCGGTCGAAGGCGAGCCCGCCGAACAGCACCACTGAGAACAGGCCCTGGACGATGGTCGGCTTCATCTTGATAAAGGTCGGGTCGTTGAGCCACAGAGTGAGGCCGCCGAACACGCCGACGATCACGGCCGTGACCAGGGGTAGCATGGGCACTCGCCGGGCGACCGCCAGCGACAGGGCGAGCGCCACGGCCGTGGCGCCGATCAGCGCCGCGGTCGCGGTCATCAGGTCCGACAATACGTAGGTGCAGAAGAACACCACCAGCGGCCCGTAGTCGACGGTCGGCTTTAACCATTGAGGTGGGTGAGGCGAGGGGTCGGTCATGGCGCTCACGGTGAGTGTCAGCTCGGACTGGGCGAATCGGTTGGTCTTCCTAGCAGAAACAGGCCGTCCCTTGAAAGCGCCGTCGCAAGTTCGACGGTAGCGGCCTCGGTCTGCCTTTGACCAAGGCCCCATCGAAAGCCACGGCGGATATCTCTTGATCCAAAGTGCCCCTGCCAGTGGCACGACCGTAGCGGTCATCTTTCCGACCGAACGGGGCCGCGGCATGGCGGCCTGAGCCGCCCCGTCGCAGCTGCGTCGCCGTCGCGGCCGCAGTGCGGACATCACGGACCCGCGACTCCTTCGACCGCCCACCAAGGTTGCAACCGATTTCGGCCTGCTCCACAGTGAATTCGCCTTGTGGTTCAAAGGCGGAATCTCGGGCCATCCGGAGTATGCGCGGCCCCGTGCGCGCCAAGAGGGAGGAAGTCACATGACGATGCTCTGGGAAAGGGACGGACGGTCGAGCCGGCGGGCCTTCATGGTCGGTATCTTTGGCTTGACGGCGTTGGCCTTCCTCGCGTTCGCCGCGTCGCCGACTGCCTGGGCCCAGGAGCGCGACGTATCCCTCGGCGTGCCCGGCGTGAACGGCGGCGTGGTCACGACCAGCGAGCCGCAGGCCGCGCAGGTGGGCGCCCGGGTCCTGCGGGCCGGGGGCAACGCGATCGATGCCGCAGTGGCGGTCCAGTTCGCGCTCAACGTCCTGGAACCCCAGTCCTCGGGCATCGGCGGCGGCGGATTCATGATGATCCACCTGGCCAAGAGCAAGAAGACCTTCGTCGTCGATTCCCGTGAAACCGCGCCGGCGGCGGCCGATCCCGGCATGTTTCTGCTGGCCTCCGACCCGTCGAGCGCCTTTCCCTTCGGCATCCGCTCCACCAGCGGCATCGCGGTCGGCGTGCCGGGAACGCTGCGCGGCGTGGCCACGGCGCTCGAGTCCTGGGGCACCATGCCGCTTTCGCAGCTGCTTCAGCCGGCCATCGAGATGACCGAGCAGGGTATACGGGTGAGTTCCCGCCTGGCGGAGAGCGTCCTGAACTCGCGCCTCGACAGCGAGCCGGGCAACTCGGCCTACGACCATGCGCGGGCTGTCTTCCGGCCGGGCGGTGTGCCGCTGGCCGAGGGCGACCTGCTGGTCCAACCGGACCTGGCAAAAACCCTGAAGAAGATTGCCGAGCAGGGCCCCGATGCCTTCTACGGCGGCGAGATCGCCCAGGCGATCGTCGACACGCAGCGCAACGCCCGCAGCCTCCCCGATCCCCGCGACCAGGCCAAGCTGGTCGGCCGCATGACCCTGGCGGATCTGGCAAACTACCGGCCCGCCATCCGGCAGCCGGTGACGGGCGACTACCGCGGCTTGCGGATCGTCTCCATGCCGCCGCCCTCCTCGGGCGGCCTGACGGTGATCCAGATCCTGAAGCTGCTCGAGCGCTTTCCGATCGGTGACGAAAGCAAGGGGTTCGGTTTCGGTTCGACCAAGACGCTCCACGTCATGATCGAGGCCATGCGCTTGGCCTTCGCCGACCGCGCGGTCTGGATGGGCGACGACGACTTCGTCGACGTGCCCTCGAAGGGCCTCCTCGACAACGCGTACATCGCCTTGCGCAGCAAGCAGATCGATCCCGGTGCCCGCCGGGCCGACGTCCAGGCCGACGACCCGCGCCCCTTCGACACGGCGGCGCTCCCCGCCAAGGTCGAGCTGGCGGCCCTCGCGCTGCCGGACGAGGAGGGCGTGAACACGACCCACTTCACCGTCGTCGACCGCGACGGCAACATCGTGACCTACACCAGCACCATCGAGTCGACCTGGGGCACCGGGCTCATGGTGCCGGGCTTCGGGTTCCTCTTGAACAACGAGCTCACGGATTTCAACCGGATCCCGGCGTTCAATCCGGATCCCGACGCCTTCGATCCGGGCGCCAACGACGTGGCGCCGGGCAAGCGGCCGCGCAGCTCCATGGCGCCGACCATGGTGTTTCGGGACGGCCAGCCGCGGGCGGCCTTCGGCTCCCCAGGCGGCTCTACGATCATCGATACGGTGGTCAACGTGGCGATGAACCTGATCGACCACGAGATGCCAGTGCAGGAGGCCGTCGACGCACCGCGCATCGCCCAGACCAGCGCCAACGGCGCGACCCGGCGCGAGCTCGGCTTTTCCGAGGCTGCTCTCGAGGGGCTCGCCGCCCTCGGCCACAGCCTTCGCGACCCGGGCGAGATCGGCTCGGTGCAGGCGGTGGTCCTCGACCGGCGCGGCCAGCGCCAGTTCGGCGCCGCCGACAAGCGCCGCATCGGCGGCGTCGTCTCGCTGCGCCGCGCGCGGAGCGCCGCGGAGTAGGAGCTGCCCGCCGATCATGGCTATGGTGGAGTCTGGATGCCTTACGACGGAGGGAACTGGCGGACCCGACAGGATTCGAACCTGTGACCTCTGCCTTCGGAGGGCAGCGCTCTATCCAGCTGAGCTACGGGTCCGTGGGCCGTCTTCCGGAGGATATAGACCAAAGCGCCCGGCGGGTAAATTGGCTTGAGCGTCTTGGGGCGCGGCCTGGCCAAAGGCCGGACAGCCAATCCACGGCGCCGCCTTGCGGGCGACGCCGTGGCTCACGAGGATTCCTGACGGGTCGGGCCTGGGCCGTGCCTCAGGCCGCGCGCCACAGGTTGGTCTGCTTGCACTTCGGGCAAACGCGCTCGCCGGGCCACGCACTGGTGAACTTGTCGCGGCACATCAGGCACGGGCGCTTCTTGGCCTCGTAGATGCGGTCCGGGGCGGGCTTCTGGTTCTTTTCGCTGGATGACGACATTCTGCTTCCTGCCAACGAGCTGCTTCATTCTGGATGTTGCAGCGCAACATAGTGACTTTCCGGCCAAAGTCAATGGCATTATGGCGGTTTTGTGAACGAAATCAACCTTTCGGGGCCTCGGCTTCGGCCTCATGGGCGCCGCGTGTGAGCTGAAGGAATATATCCTCCAGGTCGGTCTCCTCGGTGCTCATGTCCTGGACCGTCAACCCGCTCGCCGCCACGGCGCCCAGGATCTCGTTGACCGGGCTCTCGCTGGTCCGGTAGTGGAACAGCAGGCGCCCCGGGGCGAGCAGCTCCGGCTGGAAGCGCCCGAGGCCCTCGGGCACCTCGCC
>JAOUCL010000461.1 GCA_029859805.1 Rhodospirillales bacterium
GGGTCCACTGGTTCGCCGGCGCGGCCAGCCTGCTCGGCGAATACAGCGAGGCGCAGAAGGCGCTGATGGACCCGAGTCTGGTCGAGATCGCCGCCGAGGGGGCGGGCTATTCCCTGCTCGACTACCTGGCCGCGGTCAAGGCGCGCGAGGCGATCGGGGTCGCAATGAACCGTTTCCACGAGCGCTACGACCTCCTGCTGACGCCGAGCCTGCCGATCCCCGCCTTCGAGGCCGGCCTGGAGCAGCCGCCGGAGGACGAAGAGGGCCGCTGGGTCGACTGGACCCCCTTCACCTATCCCTTCAACATGTCGCGCCAGCCGGCCGCCAGCGTGCCCTGCGGCCTGACCGCCGCCGGCCTGCCGGCGGGTCTGCAGATCGTCGGGCCGCTCTATGGCGACGCCCTGGTGCTGCGCGCCGCCCGCGCCTACGAGCGCACAACGAGCTTCGCCCTGCCGCCGCTCTGAGAGCAGCACCGCGCCCCACACCGCGCCCCACACCGCGCCCCACACCGCGCCCCACACCGGATTGACCCGGCGCCCGAAAAGGTGTCCGATTACGTCAATGCCGATTGATCTGTATTTCCGGATCGGGGAGAGGACGCCATGGCAGAACAAACCGTACGCGAAGCAGTCGGGGTGTTCCACGACGAGGCATCCCTGCAGGCGGCGGCCGACGAGCTGCTGATCGCCGGCTTCGACCGCTCGCACCTGAGCCTCCTGGCCGGCGACAAGACGGTCGAGAAGGAGCTTGGTCACAAATACGCGAAGGTGTCGGAGATCGAGGACGATCCCGCCGTTCCCTACCTGGCCTACATCGGGTCGGACTCGCGCACGGAGGCGAAAGGCGCCGTCATCGGCGGCCTGGCCTACGTGGGCGCGATCGGCACGGTGGGCCTGATCGTCGCCTCGGGCGGCACGGTCGCCGCCGCGCTGGTCGGGGCGGCCGTGGCCGGCGGTGCCGGCGGGCTGGTCGGGGCGACGCTGTCCGGCTTCATCGACTCGCACCACGCCCACTACCTCCAGGAGCAGCTCGACCGGGGCGGCCTTTTGCTGTGGGTCCGGACCCCCGACGCCCTGCACGAGCATCGGGCGGTCGATATCCTCAAACGCCATTCGGCCGACGACGTGCACGTGCACGACCTGCCCGACCTGGCGTTCGAGGTGAAGGGCGGCGTGTCCCACGACACGAGCTTCATGAACCGGCTGGGCATGTAGCGACCGACGCCCCGGATCTTTCCGGGCCGCTGAGCGGGCGTTCTTCGGCAAGGCGCCCGCATATAGGCATTATATGCTATTTTATTCATATTAACCGCAGATTAAGCGCTCTACCGGATACTGTCTCTTAGGTGCCTTGTCGGCGCAGGGTGGGGCGCACCGACGGACGGAGCCATCATCACGCAAATGGCGCAGAAGCAGGCCAGTAATGTCTCGTCGATGCAGGCGCACTACGAGCGTCTTCTGACAGAGCCTTCCGCCGCGGTGCGCGCGGAGACAGCCGCCAGCGTGGCCGGCGCGTTCGCCGGCGAGCGGTTGAGCGAGCGGGAGCGCAAGATCTCCCTCGACATCCTCAAGGTCATGGCCCGCGACGTCGAACGGCAGGTGCGCGAAGCTCTTTCGGAGCACGTCAAGAGCAGCCCGTTGCTGCCGCCCTCGATCGCACGCGTTCTGGCCGCCGACGTCGAGTCCGTGGCCTTGCCGATCATCCAGTATTCCAGCGTGCTCAGCGACGAGGATCTCATCTCGATCGTTGGCGGGTGCAGCGAGGCCAAGCAGACCGCCGTCGCCAATCGGGCCCGCTTGACTTCGGAGGTGTCCGAGGCGCTGGTCGACAGCGGCAACGAGCGGGTCGTAGGCGCCCTCCTGTCCAACCACGAAGCCGAAATCTCCGACCGGGCCCTGCTCAAGGTGGTGTCGGGCTTCGCGGACTCGAGCGAGATCCAGGCGCTCATGGTGGAGCGGCCGACCCTGTCGCTGACCGTTTGCGAGCCCTTGATCTGCCGTATTTCCGAGACCCTGCGCGAGCAACTTATCAGCCGGCACCAGCTGCCGCGAGAGGTGGCCGACCAGTTGCTCCTTCTCGGTCGGGACAAGGACTCGACGGCGGAGCCGGCGACACACTCTCCGACCGCGGATGTCGAGCGCCTCGTGGCCCGCCTGCATGGCCGCAACGCCCTTGCCCCGACCCTCCTCCTGCGCGCGATCTGCGTCGTCGACCTGAACTTCTTCCAGGCCGCCATGGCGGCCATGGCGGGCATCCCCTTCGACAATGCGGGCGCCCTGATCTTCGACGAGGGCCCCGCCGGGTTCAAGGCCATCTACGGCGCGTCCGGCCTGCCCCGTGACTTGTTCAAGGCCTTCAGAGCGGCGATGGATGTCATCAAGGAGGCGAGACGAGAACAGCGGGCCGAGCCGCCTCTGGAGATCACGGAACGGATCCTCGCCCGCCTGCGCCTCCAGAGCGATCCTCTCTGTCCCAAGAGCCTCGATCATACGCTCGACTACCTCTCGCGCCTGGTCGCCAAGCGGTCCCAGCGAGCGCCCCGGCGCCTCGCCTGAGACCATCGGCCGCCGTCGGCCAAAACCCCTGCGAGACGGTCGGCCGACACCGAAAAATGGTTTCTTAACAGCATGTTAACAATACATTTAAAGGCGAATTTAAGGCAATTCGACGGAGAATGGTGTGCGTAGGGATTACCGGGGAACTTGGCGGCCTTGCTCACCCGCAAGGGTCGCCAAGAACAAAAAATGCCGAAAAGAAAGATCGCCAAGTCAACGCTCAAACAAGTCCGGTCGCAAAGACCGTCGGCGCGGTCCACGAACGGCGTAAAAGCATCGAACAGTACCCGCGCGCGCAGCGACCAGACGGCCACGCCAGGCAC
>JAOUCL010000179.1 GCA_029859805.1 Rhodospirillales bacterium
CCTCACCGTCAGATATCTCGGAATTGAGGTCGATGATGCTCTTGACATCGCCGAGCAGGTCGACGGCTGATCCTGAGGGCAGAGCGGACACGCTCTGCCCGATCAGACCACGGGGAAAAGTAGCCATAAGCGGCCCTCGCCGCCGACCAAGCGACACCCAATTTCGGCACATCACGATGCCGGTTGTGGGAGCCGTTCACGGCATCGATTTGATCTTCCTCAATCCTGACCGAGCAGGTGGGAAATAGCAATTGAATTTGGTGTCTGTCTTGGCCATTATCCCCGGCGCATTAGCAGCCCAAAAGGTGAATTTCGGGCAAAACACACGAAAATCGGGGAGTAGTTCGATGAAAGTACGCACTGCGAGAATCGAAAAAAGTCGAACACTGTTGTTCGGAATTTTGACGGCTGCCTTCGCCGCATCCGGTGTTGGCGCGCCGCAGTCGGCCTGGGCGGATCATGGAGGCAGCTCCTCTCCAGAGCTCACCGTAGTCGGGCAGCTGTCCGCAGCAGGCCTGGGCATTCCGGGCGGCGAGAACGTGACCGACGTTTGGGCCTACGGCAACTACGCCTATCTCGGCACATTCGACGACATTGCTTGCTCGCTCGACTGGACGGGTGTGCACGTCGTCGACATCTCCGATCCGGCGAACCCGGCGAAAGTGGCCTTCATCCCGGCCAAGCCTGGCACCCGGAACAACGACGTCAAGGTCGCTCACATCGAGACGCCCGGTTTCAGTGGCGAAATTCTGGTTGCTTCGAACGAGCCCTGCGGCTCGCCCTTCCTGCCTCGGCTCCAGTCCAACGGGGTCGGTGGCCCGCCGGGCCAGGGCGGCGTGGCGATCTGGGACGTGACCGACCCGACCAAGCCCAGGGCGCTGAAGCAGAACTACCTGGAGTTCGGCGTCCACAACACCTTTATCTGGCAGCAGGGCGACAACGCCTACATGGTCGCGGTCGACGACGACAACGTACAGGACACGCATATCATCGACATCACCAAGCCCCAGAGCCCTCGGGAGATCGCGGTCACCGGGCAGCTCGATTGGCCCGACGACATCGATGCGGAATTTGGCGATACCGCCGGTACGTTCCTGCATGACGTCTGGGTCCAGGAGAACGACGGCAGGGTAATTGCTTATCTGGCCTATTGGGACGCAGGCCTCGTCCTCCTGGACGTCACTAATCCCGCGAACCCCGTGTTCCTGGGCGATAGCACCTATGCCGACCCCGACCCGCTCTCGGGCGAGTTCCCCGCAGGCGACGGACATGTGGTCGTGCCCAACGCCGACGGCACACGCGCGCTTTTCGGTGACGAGGACTTTGCGGCCGGTGCGCTCGACACCTTCACTTTCGATGGCGTGGACTACCCCGTAGCCGAAGGCGGTTTCACGCCGCCGACCTACAGTCTGCCCGGCGGCACCTTCGACGGCCCCGTCCACTGGACGGGCGGCGAGGGCTGCACCACCGGTGAGTTCGACCGTGCCGCCAACCCGGGCGAAGTGGCGCTGATTCAGCGTGGCACCTGCTTCTTCTCGACCAAGGCCGCCAACGCCCAGGCCCTGGGTTACGCCGGATTCATCGTGGCCAACGACCTAGCCCGTGGCGATGCGCTGGTCACTATGTCGGCTGGGACCGCCGACGTAATCACCATTCCCGGCTACTTCGTCGGCTACTCTACGGGCGAAATCATGAAGGGCAACGAGGGTGCTGCCATGGTGGCAGCCGGCATTTTCGATGGCTACGGCTACCTGCGCTTGCTCGATGTGAGCGACCCGACGAATATCGTGGAGTTGGACCAGTTCGCTACTGAGGGCGTGTTTGCCAACCCGCCGCTGCCCGGCGACCGCACGATGCACAACGTGGTCGTCGACGACGGGACCAGGGCCTACATCTCCTGGTACGCCGAGGGCATGCGGGTCGTCGACTTCTCGGGCGACTCCCTGAACGAGGCCGCGCACTTCGTCGATACCGAGAATGGCTCCAACTTCTGGGGCGTCTACCTACACGACCACCCGGATGGCAACACGTACATCCTGGGTAGCGACCGCAACACGGGTCTATGGATTTTCGACACACCTTAGCAGACACGGTCTGACCAACTTACTTGAGGCGGCCCGCCGGCTATCCGGGGGGCCGCTTCTCCTTGTCATGTGGGAGGGGGACAAGAATCGCCCGCCGTCATCAACGCGCAGGTGGTGGGGCTGATGCTATAGGACTCCCTGATTAGGCATACCCGTGATGCCTGTGAAACTTACTGCCCTCAGGTCGGCTCAGGGTCATACCCTGCCGTCGCAACCGCCTGGCAACCACTTCCGCTGTCAGGGGCGAAGCGGTCGAAAACCGCCCGAATTTCCTCACTCGAAAGCGATAGTCAGGCCTGCGCAATTGCATTATCCACCCCCTGCAACCTTCTCCCGCCGAGGGGAAAGGCTCCCGCCTCTCGCCCGCCTGACCTGCGCCGCGGTCGCGCGGGCGGCCTCGACGGCGCGCACTCATCCGGTGCGGCCGCTCAATCGCGCCGCACCGTCACCTTGATCGGCGTCGGGTTGTAGCCGTTGCACGGATTGTGCATCTGCGGACAGTTGGACAGGACGGCCAGCACGTCCGTCTCGGCGCGCAACGCCACGTGGCTCATGGGTTTCAGCTCGGCCTTGGCGACCCCGGCGGAGCCGTCCTCCCGCACCGGCACCGACATGAACCAGTTGATGTTGGGCACGATGGCCGCCTCGCCGAGGCCATGCTCGGCCAGGGCCTTCCGGAAGTTGGAATAGCAGGACTCCGTCGTCTCGACGCCATAGCGCAGCCGGTTGTTGGGGTTGCTGCAGCAGCCGTAGATGGTGTCGTGCCGGCCAACCGTGTCGTCGATCACCGTCATCAGGGGTTTGCCGCCGTCCGAGTAGAGCACCGTGCCGAGGCCGACGTAGACGTTGTTCTGCATCTTGACCGTGTTGGTCGCCGAATAGCGGTCGGCCGGGTTCTTGGCGTCGTAGCACAGGAAGTCGACCGCCTGCCGGCCCTCCAGGTCGGTCAGCACCAGCACGTCACCCGCCGCGACGACGCCCGACCAGGGGTGCTTCGCCGGCACGATCTCCTCGTGGATGATCTTGCTCATCGTCGGCCGCTCCTTCGGGGACCGCGATGGTCCAAGAGATTGCCGGAAACATCCGGAGATGTCAGCGGACGAGCGAACGAGGCGGGGACCGCCGCCGGTTTCGGCCGGCCATGGCTGAAACCTGGTGCCCGGTGAGGGACTCGAACCCCCAACCCCCTGATTACAAATCAGGTGCTCTACCAGTTGAGCTAACCGGGCGCGGCAGGACGCCGGCGCGGGGAAGATAGTCCCGCCAGGACCGCGCGGCAAGACGGGGAGGGCGGTGGCGGCCTAGTCGAGCGGCGGACCGTCCGCGGACGTCGTGGGGTAGCGAGGCAGGCCGTCGTCCAGGTGAAGCCAGGCGAGTTGCTCCTCGACGAAGACGTGCGCCTGCGGGCTGAGCGCACCGGGATCGTCGAAGGTGCAGAGGAAGAGATGAATCTCGCCGGGCCAACGCGCGCTCTCGTAGCTGAGCGGCGTGCCGCAGTGCGCGCAAAAGCCGCGGGTCACGCCGGGCGACGACCCATAGCTCGCCGGCGTCCCCTTGGTGAAATCAACGCGTTCGCGCGGAAAGCCGGCATAGGTCGCCATGGCCGAGGCGGTCGCCTTTCGGCAGCTCGCGCAGTGACAATGGGCGACCCAGAGCGCTGGGCCGGCGGCCGTGAAACGCACCGCCCCGCAGAGGCAGCCGCCGCCCAGCTCGAGGGTGTCGTCGGCCATTTCATGCACCTCCATGAGCGGCCGGCTCAACCGCCGCCGTCGAGGGTCAGCAAGGGGCCGTAGAGGTCCGGCCGGCGGTCGCGGAACAGGCCCCAGGCGGCACGCTGGGCGCGGATCTCGTCGAGGTCGAAGCTGGCGGTGAGCACGGCCTGCTGGTCCTCTCCGGCCTCGGCTACCTTGGCGCCGGTCTGGTCCGCGATGAACGAGCTGCCGTAGAAGGTGATCGCGCAGCTCTCGCCCCGCTCCGAGCCGATCCGGTTCGAGGCCACGAGCGGCGTCAGGTTGGCGGCCGCGTGACCCTGCATGGCGCGCTGCCAGTGGTCCCGGCTGTTCAGCGCGGGGTTCTGCGGCTCGCTGCCGATCGCCGTCGGGTAGAGCAGCAGCTCGGCGCCCTGCAGCGCCATGGCCCGCGCCGCCTCCGGGAACCATTGGTCCCAGCAGACCGCCGCGCCGATCGTCCCGAAGCGGGTCCGCCAGACCTTGAAGCCGGTATCGCCCGGGCTGAAGTAGAACTTCTCCTGATAGCCCGGTCCGTCGGGGATGTGGCTTTTCCGGTAGAGCCCGAGAGAGCGCCCGTCCGCATCGATCATGGCCAGCGAATTGTAGTACGCGTTGTTGGCCCGCTCGAAGAAGCTGACCGGCAGCACGACCCCGAGCTCGGCGGCCAGCGCGGACAAGCGCGCGACCGCCGGGCTGTCGTCGGCGGCGCGGGCGAGCGCGAAGAGCTCCCGCTTCTGGTCCTTGCAGAAGTAGGGCGTTTCGAACAGCTCCTGGATCAGGATCACCTGGGCGCCCTTGCCCGCCGCCTCGCGCACCAGGGCCTCGGCCCGCGCCAGGTTCTCGTCACGGTCCGGGCCGCAAGCCATCTGCGTCGCGGCGACGGTCACTGTGGCCATTTCACCCAAATGCTCCTAGGTTTCAGCCAGTCTTCGTAATCCGGATCAAGGTTTAGAACAATTCAGATATTTCCGCAAAGTCGCGATCCATATATCAACTAATGGTCGAAATTATTGTCGAGTCGTGTTGATTTTTCCGATAAACTAAATTGGCGCTGTCGACAAAGCGCAGTGCGACAGCGTCGTTGGAATCGAAGAACTTAGGATAAGGGGAGGACCATCATGCCAAAAGGATTTCTTTGGCTCTTTTTCGGGCTGCCACTTTTGGTGTCCGCATGCGGGACACCACCCGAGGTAAAAGCGCTCTCGACGGCCCAGATCGGTTACTTCAATCTCGCGATCGAGGTGGTGCAAAAGCAGTCGGAGGCCCTGATTCTGGCCGCGGATACCATCAAGAAACAAGCCGAAGCCAGGATCGATGAGAAGGAGAAGGGTCAACTTGCCAACTTCGAAGACCTCCTCGCCAATAAGATGCCTGCGACACAGGTCGGTAAGCGCTCGACAGCCAAGGAGACAGTGGAGCGGATCACACAGACCAGCCAGAAGGCGGCAGCGGCCAAGGCCAACCTGGTTGGTGACCTGGAGGAGATCAAACAGAAGACAGAGGACATTCGCGCCTACATCGAGCAGATGAAACAGGTTCAGATTGCGCTCGACGCCTATTTGCAGTCGGAACAGGCGGGCGAGAAGGTGGTCAAAGAAATTCTAAGCCAACCCAGTACGGAGCAGTTCTTGAGCTTCGTGGACGGCCTGTTGCCAAAGGTTTCGGGCGCAGTCAATGAGTTGAGCGGTTTGATCGGCGGCCTTGCCGAGACGAAGGGGTAGAGCAATGACCAGAGAAGAACTGGAAGCGGAGATACAGCGCCTGAAACACGGGGCCGAGGGCCTGGACGAGCCGGACAAGACCTTCAAGCTGAATGACATCGCCCAACTAGAAATCGAGCTCCAGGGGATGGCGCTAGCCGATATCACGGCCGCACTGAGGGACATCACCTTGCCGGACCTCAACGAGATGAAGGCGCAGATCGATGCGGCGGTAGATGCCACCAAGGCCCATGAACAGCGCGTAAACGCCTTCAACACGGCCTTCGGTCTCCTGAAAACCGGGCTTGGGATCGTCTTGTGAGTCCGACAACAAACCAGCCGAGGACATTGCGTTTCGTTGTTGCCCTGTCCTGAACGGGCGTCTCGAGTTCACAGCACCCCCAGGTCCTTGGCCGTCAGGTCGATGCAGTGCCTGGCGCGCTTGACCAGCTCGTCGATCTCCTCGTGGCTCAGGGTGAGGGGCGGCGAGAAGACCATGGCGTCGCGCACCGCGCGCATGATCAGGTTGTTGGCGAAGCAGTGCTCGCGGCAGATCCCGCCGACCCGGCCGACCGGCTCGAAGTGCTTGCGCGTCGCCCGGTCCTCGACCAGCTCGATCGCACCGATCAGGCCGATCCCGCGCACCTCGCCGACCAGCGGATGACCCTCCAGGGCCGCGCGCAGCGTCTGCTGCAGATAGGGGCCGGTGTCCTCGCGCACCCGCTCGATCAGCTTCTCGTCCTCGAGGATGCGGATGTTCTCCAAGGCCACGGCGCAGGCCACCGGATGGCCCGAATAGGTGAAGCCGTGGTAGAACTCGCCGCCCTCGTCGATCAGGGTGCCGGCGACCCGATCGCCGACCAGGACCGCGGAGAGCGGCAGGTAGCCCGAGGTGAGGCCCTTGGCCATGGGCATGATGTCCGGCTCGATGCCGTAGAGGTCGCTGCCGAACCAGTGGCCGAGGCGCCCGAAGCCGCAGATCACCTCGTCGGCGATCAGCAGGACGTCGTGCGCGCGGCAGATGCGCTGGATCTCTGGCCAGTAGCTGTCCGGCGGCACCAGCACCCCGCCGGCGCCCATGATCGGCTCGCCGATGAAGGCGGCGACCTGGTCGGCGCCCAGCTCCAGGATCTTGTCCTCGACCGCCTTGGCCGCGGCGCGGCCGAAGTCCTCGGGGTCGAGGTCGCCGCCGTGGTCGTACCAGTGCGGTGCCATGACGTGGACGAAGCCCGGCAGCGGCAGGTCCGCCTGGCCGTGCATGGCGCTCATGCCGCCCAGGCTGGCCGCGGCCATGGTGCTGCCGTGATAGGCCTCGTGGCGGCTGATGAAGGTCTTCTTGCCCGGCTTTCCCTCGAGGTTCCAGTAATGCCGCACCATGCGCACGATTGTATCGTTCGCCTCCGAGCCGGAGGAGGCGAAGAACACGTGCCTGAGGTCCGCCGGCGTGAGCGCGGCCAGCTTCTCCGAGAGCTCGATCGAGGGCGGCGTCGCGGTCTTGAAGAAGGTGTTGTAGTAGGGCAGCTCGAGCATCTGCCGATAGGCGGCCTCGGCCAGCTCCTTGCGGCCGAAACCGACGTTGACGCACCACAGGCCGGCCATGGCGTCCAGGATGCGCTGGCCTTCCGAATCCTCGAGCCAGGCCCCCTCGGCCTTGACGATGATCCGGCTGCCGCCTTCCTTGGCGAGCGCCTTGGTGTCGGTGAAGGGGTGCAGGTGGTGGGCGAGGTCCGTGGCGCGCCATTGGGCGGTGGAATTGCGGACGGGGAGGCTGGTCATGGCTGTTCTCCTTGACGGCGAAGGGGTCGTCCCGCGGGGGGGCAGGGATAAGGACGACGCGGGAGCCCGGCCGGGGCACCGCGGCTTCACCGCCGCACTAAGGATTGAAGCCCAGGCGGGCGCAGAGAATCAGCAGCTCGGCATGGCGCGAGCGCGGCGAGACCTTGGCCGCACCGACCTGCTTCCAGATGGTGACCTGCGCTCCCATCATGCCGTCTCGGTCCTGAAAGAAGGGATTATACGTTTAGCAGAAGGTGCTCGCGTTCCCAAGAGGAGATCACCTGCTGGTAGGCGAGCAGCTCGCGGTCCTTGACCATGGTGACTGCATCGACGAATAGGTCGCCGAGGACGCCCTTCACCGCCTTGCTGCCGTTGAAGCGGGCGAGCGCATCGTAGAGCGTGCGTGGCAGGGTATGGGCCAGGCGGTAGGCGCTGCCCTCGACCGGCGGTCGCGGCTCCAGCTTCTCGGTCATGCCGATATAGCCGCAGGCCAGCGAGGCGGCCATGGCGAGGTAGGGGTTGGCGTCTGCCCCCGCCACGCGGTTCTCGACCCGACGGGCCTCCGGCTCGGAGTGCGGCACGCGCAGGCCGGTGGTCCGGTTGTCGTAGCCCCAGTGCGTGTTGATCGGCGCGTCGGAATGGGGCGTCAGCCGGCGGTAGGAGTTCACGTTCGGCGCCAGCAGCGGCATGACCGCCGGCAAGTGCTTCTGCAGTCCGGCGATGTGGTTGAGGAACAGCTTGGTGTCGCCGCCGTCCTTGCGGCTGAACAGGTTCTTGACGGTCTTGGTGTCGATCACGCTCTGGTGGATGTGCATCGACGAGCCGGGTTCGCCCTGCATCGGCTTGGCCATGAAAGTGGCGTAGACCTTGTGACGCAGGGCGGCCTCGCGCACCGTGCGTTTGAAGAGGAACGCCTGGTCGGCGAGCAGCTGTGGCGCCCCGTGGTTGAAGTTCATCTCCATCTGGGCGGCGCCGGATTCGTGGCTCAGGGTGTCGATGTCGATGCCCTGGGCCTCGCAGAAGTCGTAGACCTCCTCGAACAGCGGGTCGAACTCGTTGACCGCGTCCACCCCATAGGCCTGGCGCGAGGTCTCGCGGCGGCCCGAGCGGCCGACCGGCGGCTCCAGGGGATAGTCCGGGTCGGTGTTGATATCGACCAGGAAGAACTCCAGCTCCGGCGCCACGATCGGGCTCCAGCTCCGGTCCTCGTAGAGCTTGATGACCCGTTGCAGCACGTGGCGCGCAGAGATCCCGACCGGCTCGCCATTGAAGTGGAAGGCGTCGCAGATGACCTGGGCGGTCGGCTCCGTGTACCAGGGGACAAGGCGGACCGTGGCCGGATCGGGCACGAGGTAGACGTCCTGCGTCGCCGGACTGACCACGACGCCGTCGGCCTCCGGCGGATAGTCGCCCGTCACGGTCTGCACGAAGATCGACTCGGGAATCCTCAATGCGTTCGACTTCAGGCCCTTGATGAAGCGTTCGGCGGGCAGGATCTTGCCGCGCGCGATGCCGGCCATATCGGGCACCAGGCACTCGACCTCCTCGATGCGGTGCTCTTTCAGAAACTCTTCGATATTGCTCATGGGGGTGGCTCAATGATTGCGGAAGCCGCCGAAAACCAGCGAACCGCTATCATGGCCCCTCCTATCGTGGCAAGCGCCTTGCCGGTTCGCCGGGTCTCGTCAAGCCCGCCGCGCGAGCAGTTCGTAGAGCGCCACGGCCGCGGCGTTCGAGACATTGAGCTGGCCGATCGCGCCACCCGTCGGCAGGCGCGCCAGCAGGTCGCAGTGCTCGCGGGTCAGGCGGCGCAGTCCGCTGCCCTCGGCGCCCAGGACCAGCACGATGCGCGGGCCCGCGTCGGCCTCGGCGATCGTCGCCACGCCCTCGGCGGCGAGGCCGAGGACCCAGAACCCGGCCGCCTTGAGCTGCTCGAGGGCGCGGGCGAGGTTGCCGACCTGGAGGTAGGCGAGGTGTTCCAGGGCGCCGGAGGCGGCCTTCGCGAGAGCGCCGGTCTCCGGCGCGGCGTGGCGTTGCGGCGCGATCACCGCCGTCGCGCCGAAGGCCGCCGCCGAGCGCAGGATCGCGCCGACGTTCTGCGGGTCGGTCACCTGGTCGAGCGCGACGACGACCACGGGTCTTTCGGCGCCGCCGGGAGGCGGGAGGTCCGCCAACAGGGCGGGCAGGTCCGGCTGGTCGAGGGGCCGGACCTGAAGCGCCAGCCCCTGATGGACCGCCCCGTCGGGCAGCAGCTGCGTCAGGGCTTCGCGCGTTGCCGGCTCCGCCCGCAGGCCGTCCGGCCGGTCCGCGAGCAGCGACTCCAGACGCGGCGCCTCCTTGGCGGCGGTCTCGCCGGCGACCAACAGTCGCGTGACCCGGCGGCGCGGGTTGGCCAGGGCCTCGAGCACCGCATGCGTGCCGTAGAGCCACGGCGCCGCCACGCCCACACCCACGGCCGTGCCGGGCGCCGGGCCCTCGTGCGTCCCCCGCCGCGGGCGGCGCAAGGCATGGCCCGGCCGGCCTTCGGGGTTTTTTCCGCGACGCGAGGATTTCGGGGGCTTGCGCTTGGTCATGGTGG
>JAOUCL010000462.1 GCA_029859805.1 Rhodospirillales bacterium
GCCGGAGTGGTGGATTGGAAGTTCGCCGGTGTTGCATCCGTGTTGCATGGATTTCCCGGTATGGACCATATGAAATCTGGCGACCCCGGCAGGATTCGAACCTGCGACCTGCGGATTAGAAGTCCGCTGCTCTATCCAGCTGAGCTACGGGGTCGTGGCGGGCCGCGCCTGGCCCTTCATCGGGCCCGTCAATGGGTCCAGCGGCCGAGGCGGTTGGACCGGAAATTGTCGGCATAGGCCTTGGGCCGGAACACCTTCTCGTGCGGCGTTTCCAGCGTGTACATGAAACCGTGACTGCGGGCAAAAGCCACCGCCTCCTCCGAGCTGTCGAAGCGCAGCCGGACCTGGCCCTTGGTGTCCCGCGACGAGGTCCAGCCCATGAGCGGCTCGACCTGGCGGGCCGCCTCCGGCTCGAACTCCAGCACCCAGCGCTGGGTGTTCGCCCGACCGGACTGCATCGCGGTCTTCGACGGCTGATAAATGCGAACCTGCATCGTCGTCCCTTTCGAAACGGCCCGGCCCGGGCCCCGCACCACCCGACCGATACCCCCAGAAGGCGGCACCGGGAAGGCTTCTCCAGACCCGGTCCAGGGCGGAAAATACGGGCATTTGGGGGCCCATGCAAGCCACGCCGGACAACCCTCTTCCCCGGCAGCGCCCGGACGCTCCTGTACGCTCTGAGCCGCCTGGACACGCCGAAGAACCGGCCCGAGAAACCTTGGCAAATGGCCCGGCACCCGCGGGCGTGGCAACGACTGCCTATCAATGGGCCGAAAGACGAACCATGGCGTCAAGCCCGGTAATTAACTATAGAAATTCATCATATTTGCTATGTGTCGAACTTCCCCCGAGGCTTTGCATCCTGTGCAACGAGCGGTGGGCTCGCCTCAGACGGCCACAGGCCGTTTCCACGAGGTAAGCCAGCGTGCGAAATCCCGGGCCGGGAGGGGCTGGCTGAACAGGAAACCTTGCAGCTCGTCGCACCCCTTGCTGCGCAGGTAGGTCACCTGCTCTTCCATTTCCACGCCTTCGGCGATGACCTTGAGGTTGAGGCTGTGCCCCATCTTGATCACGGCCTCGGTGATCGCGGCATCGTCGGGCTCGGTGGTCAGGTCCCGCACGAAGGACCGGTCGATCTTGAGGCGGTGCACGGGGAACCGCTTGAGATAGGCGAGCGACGAATACCCGGTCCCGAAATCGTCGATCGAGATCTCCACGCCGAGGTCGTGGATCAGGTGGAACTCGTCGATCACCTGCTCGGTATCCTCCATCATCATGCCTTCGGTGATCTCCAGTTCCAGCAATCGCGGATCCAGGCCGGTCTCCTGAAGGGTCCTCTTCAAGGCGGCGACGAAATCGCTGTCCCGGAACTGGCGGGCGGAAATGTTCACGGCCACCGGCAATGAGGGGAAGCCGCTGTCCTGCCAGGCCTTGGCCTGCTCGCAGGCGGCACGGAGGACCCATTCGCCCAAATGCACCATCAGGTCGCTCGACTCCGCGATCGGGATGAAGTCGCCGGGGGACACGATGCCGCGCGTCGGGTGACGCCACCGGACCAGTGCTTCCGCGCCCGTGACCCGCCGGCCGTCGATGCAGAGCTTGGGTTGATAGAACAGCTCGAACTCGTTGCGGACCACCGCCAGACGGAGGTCGGCTTCGAGGACCTTGGCCGCTCGGGCCGGGGCGTCCATGATCTCGTCGTAGAGGCGATAGGTCCCGCGGCCGGTGCCCTTTGCGGCCTCGAGGGCCGTGTCGGCCTTGCGGATGAGTTCGTCGGGATCCGTGTCGTCACGCGGATAGAAGCCGATCCCTATGCTCGCCCCGGTTCTCAGAAGAGAGCCCTCCAGGGTCACCGGCTTCGACAGATCGGCGAGAATTCGCGCCGCGAGGCTGCGAATAGCGTTGGGTTTTTCCAGGCCGACCATGACCACCGCGAACTCGTCACTGCCCAGGCGGGCGACGGTGTCGCCCTTGCGGGTGACCTTCTCGAGCCGCCTGGCGACGTGCTTGAGCAGCGCATCGCCTATCGTATGGCCATAGTTGTCGTTGACGCTCTTGAAACCGTCGAGGTTCAAGACCAACAGCGCAACCAGGCAACCGCGTTGCGCGGCGCCGCGAAAAGCCTCCTCCAGACGCCGGTGGAACAGGTCCCGGTTCGCCAGTCCCGTCAGCCCATCGTTCAGCGCCAACTCGCGGATCGTTTCCTCGGCCTGTCTGTGCTCGGTGAGATCGCGAACGACGGCAACCTTCATCGGTTCTCCGTCGATCGTCGCCTGGGACAGATTGACGACCATAGGGAAGGCCGCGCCATTGCTGCGACGACCGGTCAGCTCGTCGCCACGCGCGACGCCCTCGGCCTGCCCCGGGGCGGCCTTGCCGGTCTGCCGGATTCCCTCCAAAGGCATCAGGGAGGCTGCGTCCCGACCGATCAGCTCGGATGCCTTGCACCCGAAGATGGTCTCCACGGCCGCGTTCACCGCCCGGACATGCCCGTTCTGGTCGATGACGATGACCCCGTCGAACAGGCTGTCCAGCAGTGCCTGCAGCAGATCGTCCTGCTGCGACACCTGACCTTCCAGTCGCTCTTCGAGTTGCTCGAACAAGGATCGCGCGGACATTGGTCCCGTCTCCCAGGCACTAAGCATCCACCGGCGACACGCCATCGCCACGCAACCAATATTAGCAGTTTTGGACTAATCTTAAGTAAATATACGGCGTTAAGCAGATGTAAATGACCTGGTTCAGCTTGAACCCGCCGCTCGTTCTACCGGTCGATCTTCGGGTGCCGTGGGAAGCCACAGGATCCGGGGACGCTCAGGCACAGCCTAGACTCCTGAGCCACCCGACGCCGACCGGCAGAGGCTGGGTCGCCCC
>JAOUCL010000463.1 GCA_029859805.1 Rhodospirillales bacterium
GAAGCCCGGAACCGGTCGATTCTATGGCGTGCCACCTCCCTGCTTAATGACCACCTCGCCTATTGCCGTGATGTGTATATCGTTGCTGGACGTGATATCCATCAGACTGGAAGAAGAAATGGCCATTAAACGGGACGAAAGGTCTATGAGGCTCCCGGAAAAAAGACCCATGAGATCGACGGCCGAAAGGTTCAGTTCCGTGTCGGAAGTAAGGCTCATACCCAAGGGACCGGATGATCGAAGCGACATGTCGCGGGTGGACAAGAGGCTCAGGTCGCTGCCGGACAAGAGGCTCAGATTCGTGCTCGACTGAAGGTTCAGGTTCCTGCCCGACAAGAGACCCAGGTCTGTGGCAGAGGTTAGGTTGAGGCCCGAAGGACCGGAGGACTGAAGGGCCATATCGCCCGCTGAAATTTGGGTCAGGTCCGCGCCGGACAGCAGGGTCAGGCCGGTGTCGCCGGAAAGGCTCAGGCTTCCGGCGGATTTGGTGATGTTGAGCGCTGTCGGCGCGTCTTCCAGGCTGGCTGCGGCCCAGGCGTCGGCGTCGCTGATCTTGAGGCCGCTTCCTCCGCTGATGCCGCTGAAATCGCCGCTCGCGATGTTCGATTCGCCCCCGCTGACCGAAGCGTAAGCGCCCGAGATCGTGTTGCTGAAGCCCGCGACGAATCCGCCGACGGACGCGTAGTTCTGCCGGTTGCCGACCACGAGGTTGTGCGAGCCGCTGCGGTCGTCGCCGACGCCGCGCGGCTCGTTGAAGCCGACGATAAGGTTGCCCGTGCCGTTCACGGTAGTCTGGGCCGCGCCGTTGGTCACCTGGACGTTCACGCCGGCGAAGCGCGCCGTCGGGTGCGCGCCGGCGGTGTCCAGGGTGAGCAAGCTGTCGAGCGCCAGGACCGAGTTGGCTTGCACGGCCGCCAGGTCCGCCGTCAGGCCGCCGATCTTGAGATTGGCCGAAGCCAGGTCGGCCTGCAGTTCGCCGATCGCGGCAAGGGCGGAGGTCAGGCCGGTCTGGAGGTCCGCGACCGCCTTCTCCAGGTCGACGATGCGCGTCTCGTGGCCCGCGACGGCGGCTTCGACGGCGGTATTGTCGTTGTCGTCCGCCGCGCAGGCCCACTTCAGGCTGCCCCATTTCAGCACCTGTCCGGCCAGACAGGGCTCGCCGATCTTGGCGGCCGTGACCGCGCCGTCCGCGATCTTGCCGGTCGTCACCGAAGCCGCCGCCAGCCCGTCGCCGGTTACCGCGCCCGGCACGACGGCCTCGGCGACCGCCGAGCGGAACGCGTAGCCGACGCTGGTCAGTGCCTGGCGCGGGGTCATTTCCGGATCGCCGCCGACCGTGATGCCCAGAAAGAGCGGGCCCTCGAAGACCGAGCTCTTCAGCGGGCCTTCCGAGGTCGCACCCAGGACGGCGTGGAACGTTCCATTCGTCACCATGACCGTCCGCGTTTCGGTCCAGAGCGGCGTCACCGCGCTCGAACTCGCGTAAAGGCTGAAGGTCATCAGGAGCGCCTCGTTGACCGGATCGCCCGAGGCGTCGCTCAGCGAGCCCTGATAGCTGATCGTCTGCGGGATGGCCGAGCGGCCGGGCGACGGCGCCAGGATCAGGCACACCAAAAGAATCAGGGCGAAGGCCCCGAGTTTCGAGTTCGCGGACTGCATAGCTTCCTCCCCTCGATACCCCTCCGAGCCAGCACGATCCCCTTGCTCGGACAGTCAGCATAGCACTCGGCGGCAGTGGGCCCAAATCCACTTCCATCCCCGCCGAGCCCCTCGCTGAGGGCGCGCGCCCACGAACAAGGATGCGGACGTGCCGCACCTTGTGGCAGAGTGCGTGCAAAATGTGGAAGTAGCTCGATGTACAAGCTCTACTGGGCAGCGGGCACGGCGGCCCTGGCCCCGCAGGCGATCCTGGAGGAGGCTGGCGCGCCCTATGAGATCGTGGCGCTGGACCTCGGGAAACAGGAGCACCGCCGGCCCGAGTACCTGGCGCTCAACCCGGCCGGCCTCGTGCCGACCCTGGTGACCGACGATGGGCAGGTGCTGACGGAATCGGCCGCCATCACGGTGGCCCTCTGCGAGCGCCATCCGGACGCGGGGCTGATCCCCGGAGCCGGCGACCCGGCGCGCTGCAGCTTCTTCCGTTGGCTCTTCTACCTGACCAATACCGTGCAGGAGGCCTTCAAGCGCTTCTACTTTCCCGGCCGCTTTTCGACCGACCCTGCGGACGCGCCCAGGATCAAGGAGCGGGCCGCAAGCGATCTGGCCGCACGCTGGCGGATCGTCGAAGACCGCCTCGCCGATCCCGGGCCCTATCTGCTCGTCGAGCGTTTCAGCGCCGCCGACATCTTTCTCGTCATGTTAGCGACCTGGTTCGAGTCGAGGGCGGGCCTGTTCGAAATGTGCCCCAAGGTCGGGCGCTGCTTCGCTCTGGCCGCCGAGCGCCCGGCCCTGCGTCGCACACTGGAAGCAAACGGAGAGCTGTGAACATGACTGCCACCGCCGACGACGTGCTCGAGTTCTGGTTCGCCCCCGGCATGGAGAAGCGCTGGTTCAAAAAGGACGCAGCCTTCGACGACGAGGTGCGCCGAGCGCTCCTGGAGCTTCACGGGCAGGCTGCGGCGGGAGCCCTGGAGGACTGGCGGCAGAGCGCCCGGGGCGCGCTCGCGCTGGTCATTCTGCTCGATCAGGTGCCGCGCAACCTGTTTCGCGGGGATCCGCGCGCCTTCGCGACCGACGCCAGGGCGCTTGCCGTAACCAAGCGGGCGCTCCAAGAGGGCCTCGACAAGACGCTGCGACAGGCCGAGCGCATGTTCCTCTACCTGCCGCTGGAGCATTGCGAGGACCTGGCCGACCAGGATCTCTGCGTGACGCT
>JAOUCL010000180.1 GCA_029859805.1 Rhodospirillales bacterium
CCGAGAGCCGCGTTCTCGAGGCGGTCCAATTGATCGACCGCGCGCTTCGCCAGGCGGGTCTGTCGCGCCCACGCATCGCCGTCGCCGCGCTCAACCCGCACGCGGGCGATGGCGGCGCGTTCGGGCGCGAGGAAATCGAAGTACTGGCGCCGGCGGTTGAGCGCGCCCGCCTCGAGCAGATGAACGTGCGCGGTCCGTATCCTGCCGACACTTTGTTCGTGCGGGCGCTTGCGGGCGAGTTCGACGGTGTCGTGACCATGTACCACGATCAGGGCCAGATCGCGATGAAACTGACCGGCTTCGAGCGGGGCGTGAGCGTGCAGGGCGGCCTGGCGATCCCGATCACCACGCCGGCGCACGGCACCGCCTTCGACATCGCCGGCCAGGGCAAGGCGAACCCGGAGGCCATGCGCCAGGCGTTCCTGCTGGCCTGCCGGATGGGGGTCGGTCGGCGAGAAGATCCGGACGGGAGACATGCTCCGGCTCGGTAGGTCAAGCCATGCACGGCACGGAGTGTGCCGCCAAGGACTGGGGGAGACGCCATGAAGATAACAGGAGTGCGCAGCCGCGTGTTCGAATGGACGGGCAGGACGGTTCCGCCGCAACAGAACTTCTGCACCAACGCTATGGATCAGCTCTACGACAAGGGCGACAGCATGCGCTCCTTCCGCTTCCACGGCTGGCTCGTCGTCGAGATCGAGACGGATGCCGGCCATGTCGGGATCGGCAACGCCGCGCTCGCGCCGCGGGTCGCCAAGGCGGTCATCGACAGCTATCTGGCGCCGCTCGTGCTTGGGCAGGACCCCTGGGACTACGAGTACCTGTGGCAGCGCATGTACCGTTCGACTCTGGCCTGGGGCCGCAAGGGCATCGGCATGGCCGCCATCAGCGCGATCGACATCGCCCTGTGGGACATCCTGGGCAAGGCGGCGGGTCAGCCTGTCTTCAAGCTGCTGGGCGGTCGCACCAAGGAGAAGATCCCGGTCTACGCCTCCAAGCTCTATAGCCAGCCGCTCGACGATCTTCGCGCCGAGGCGCAGCGCTACCGGGAGCAGGGCTACACCGCGGTGAAGATGCGCTTTGGCTGGGGTCCGCGGGACGGCGCGGCCGGCATGCAGAAGAACCTCGACCTGATCCGCACCGTGCGCGAGGCTATCGGTGAGGATATCGACCTCATGTGCGAGGCCTACATGGGCTGGACCCTGGACTACGCCCGGCGGATGATCCCGCTGCTCGAGGCCTTCCATATCCGCTGGCTCGAGGAGCCGGTGATCGCCGACGAGGCCGGCAGCTATGCCGAGCTCAAGGCCATGAACCGCGTCCCGATTGCCGGCGGAGAGCACGAATTCACTATCTACGGCTTCAAGGACCTGCTCGAGCGCAAGGCGGTCGACGTCATACAGTTCGATACCAACCGCGTCGGCGGGATCACCCAGGCCCGGAAAATCCAGGCCATGGCCGAGGCGCATGCCGTACCGGTGATTCCGCATGCCGGGCAGATGCATAATTTCCACCTCGTGATGGCGAGCGTGAACTCGCCCCTTGCCGAATTCTTTCCGGTACATGACGTGGAAATCGGCAACGAGCTGTTCTGGTATCTGTTCAAGGGCGAGCCCGAGCCGGTCGAGGGCTTCATCGGTCTGGCCGACGACGTTCCCGGTCTCGGGTTGGAGATCGCTGGTGGGCACTTGGAAGACTTCACAGTCGTCGAATGAGCGGCCAGGATTGGGAGGCACGTGAAAATATGCGCTTGGTTCAGTTCCAGACCGAGGACGGCAGGCGACGCGTGGGTCGCGTTTCAGAAGACGGCGGCGAGTTGCTGGTCCTGCGTGATACCGAGAGCGTTTACGCGCTGGCACGCGACGCGATCGTCCAGGGCCCTGACCTCTTCCGGCTTGTCGAGGCGCGGCTCTCCGGAGAGACCGCCGACTACGATGCCCTCGTTGCCGAAAAGCGGCTGTTGCCACCGCTGGACCATCCCGATCCCGCCCGCTGCCTGGTCAGCGGCACCGGGCTCACGCATCTGGGAAGCGCCGACGCACGCGACCAGATGCACCGCAAGGCCGCCGAGGAGGGCGAGGAGGCGCTCTCCGATTCCATGAAGATGTTCAAGTGGGGGCTCGAGGGCGGCAAGCCGGCTGGCGGAGGGCCCGGCGCATCACCGGAGTGGTTCTACAAGGGCGACGGCGCCATCGTGGTGCCGCCGGAACAACCACTCGTCATGCCGGACTTCGCCGAGGACGGCGGCGAAGAGCCGGAGCTCGTCGGCCTTTACGTGATCGCGCCGGACGGCACGCCGTCACGTGCCGGCTACGCCCTCGGCAACGAGTTCTCGGACCATGTCCTGGAGCGCCGCAACTATCTTTATCTCGCGCACTCCAAGCTGCGCCCGTGCTCGATTGGGCCTGAGCTGCTGGTCGGCGAGCTGCCCGGCGACGTCCGCGGCACGAGCCGGATACTGCGGGGCGAGGAGGTGGTGTGGGACACCGAGTTCGTATCCGGCGAGGTCAACATGTGCCATAGCCTCGCCAACCTCGAACACCACCACTTCAAGTATCCGCAGCATCGCCGGCCGGGGGACGTCCATATCCATTTCTTTGGTGCCGCAAACCTGAGCTTCTCGGCGGGCATTCGCGTCGAACCCGGCGACCTGTTTGAGGTCTCGGCACCGGCATTCGGCCGGCCGCTGCGCAACCGCCTGGCGCGCGCCGACGCGCAGGCGGCGGCTGTGCATGGCCTGTGACTTGGCCCGTCCGTTGCGGGCGGACTTGGAGGAAGACTGGCGCGCCCGGGAAGATTCGAACTCCCAACCTCCTGATCCGTAGTCAGGTGCTCTATCCAGTTGAGCTACGGGCGCTTGTCTGATGCCGGGCGGGGTCTTGGCCGCGCCGACGGGGTCCGACCATACATGATGAGCGGCCGGGCGGCGGTGTCATATCAGAACCGCTTGCCCCGGGCAAGAGATGTCGGACCTTCCACGTGTCGGACGATCTCGGTTGCCGCCTTTTGCCCCATCCGGTACGGTTCGCGCGGCCTTGAACGCGAACGGCAGGTGGCGCCGTGCACGGGTCATTCGAGGGAAACTTCCATGCGGACGAGACACGCGTCATCGGTCCGGCAGGTGTTGGTGCTGCTCGGTCTCGGTCTCGCTGCCGGCTGTTCCTTCTCCGAGGGGCCGGACTGGCCGCCGCTGAGCACCCCGGCCAAGGTGCGGGCGTCGGGCAACGGGACGGAGGTGGCAAGGACCGAGGCCGCGGCAAGCACGAGCCTGGCCACGCTCGTGTCCGGCACGCCTAACCCGCCGCCCGCCGGCGGCGCCGCCGCATTGGTCGGCCGGGTGCAGCCGCTGGTGGTGATTCGCTTCGGCGCCGGGCCCGTGGACTACGAAGCCGCCCTCTACGGAGCTCTGCGTGGCGCGCTGGAACGCCGGCCCACCACGGCCTTCGACCTGGTTGCCGTGATGCCGGAGGTGAGCCGTTCGGGCCAGACGGCCTTCGCCGGCCACCTCGCGCGGGTGTTCGACGCGCTCACCGGCATGGGCCTGCCGGCCGAGCGCCTGTCGCTGTCCGCCCTGACCCTGTCCGGCCTCCAGGCCACCGAGGTGCACGTTTACGTGCGCTAGGCGGTGCCCTGCGGGTGCCCGCGGGCCCCGTGTGTGCTCAGCCGTTGCCCGGGCGCGGCGCTTCGGCTTTAATCCGGGCCCGACGATCGGAGAGCACGCCGCCATGTCCCAGACAACGCCCCATCAGAAGACCTTCCCGGTATCCTGGGAGGAGCTGCATCGTCATTCCAAGGCGTTGGCCTGGCGCCTCATGGACAGCGGACCGTGGCAGGGCCTCGTCGCGGTCACACGCGGCGGTCTGGTGCCTGCGGCCATCGTCGCCCGCGAGCTGGAGATCCGCTTGATCGATACGATCTGCATCGCCAGCTACGACGACCGCGCGCAGGGCGCGCTCACGGTCCTGAAGGACGTGCCGGGCGACGGCCAGGGTTGGCTGATCGTCGACGACCTGGTCGACACCGGCAAGACCGCTCAGGTGGTGCGCGACGTCCTGCCCAAGGCGCACTTCGCCACGGTCTATGCCAAGCCGGCGGGACGCCCCCTGGTCGAGACCTTCATCACCGAGGTCAGCCAGGACACCTGGATCCTGTTCCCCTGGGACACCGAGCCCCAGTCGGTGCCGCCGATCATCCGCAGCCGCGCCGATTAGCTGCCCGGGTCGACCGACAGGTTGTCGATCAACCGCACCTGACCCAACCAGACGGCAGCGAAGACGCGGGCCGGGCGGTCGACGCGGGCGAGCGCCTCGAGGGTCGTGGCCGAGCGCAGCTCCAGATAATCGATCGGGTCGAAACCGGCGCGGACCAGGTCCTCTCGGCCCGAGGCCAGCGGCGGACCCGCCGCCGCCCCGCTCTCGAGCTGTTCGGCAAGGGCGTGGAGAACGCGGTAAAGCTCCGGCGCCCGGGCCCGCTGCTCGGCCGTCAGCAGCACGTTGCGGGAGGAGAGCGCCAGGCCGTCGGTCTCGCGCACCGTGGCTACGCCGACGATGGCGACCGGAATGTCCAGGTCGCGGGCTATTTGCCGCACGACCAGCAGTTGCTGATAGTCCTTCTCGCCGAAATATGCCTTGTCCGGCAGCGACTGCCACAACAGCTTGGTGACCACCGTGGCCACGCCGTCCATGTGACCGGGTCGAGTGGCGCCGCACAAGCAGTGAGCCAGCGCCGCGACAGAAACGTTGGTGGCGAAGCCCTCTGGATAGATCTCCTCGACCGGCGGGGCGAACAGGAGGTCGACGCCCAGAGCGTGGAGCTTGCCCGCGTCGTCGGCCTCCTCGCGCGGATAGCCGGTCAGGTCGTCCGCCTGGTTGAACTGTTTGGGATTCACGAAGATCGTCGCGATCACCCGGTCGCACTCGTCGCGCGCCCGGCGCATAAGCGCGAGGTGCCCGGCGTGCAGCGCACCCATGGTGGGCACGATGCCGACGCTCTGGCCAGCGCGGCGCCAGCGGGCGACCGTCTGGCGCAACTCGGCGATGCCGCGCAGAACGGTCAGCGGCGCTTTGCCTCTCCGCCGGGCAGCCGGTCTCATCGCGCCCTCCGGGCAGGGCCCACCGCCATCGTCATCGGCCATGATGGACCCGGATCGTCCGCCAACCGCCATCCCCACGTTGCGACGGCCTCGTGTAGCGTTGGTTCCACGGCTCGTTATGTTGCGAGGCAAAATAGTATTACCGCCCCGCACGCGCGGCGACGCGCTCTCAGGTGCCCTCGGCCAACTCGTGCAGTGCCTCGAGGTCGGCGATCTCGACCTTGCCGCCCGACAGGAGCATGATCGTGCCGTTGCTCTTCAGCTGTGTGAATGTGCGGCTGACGGTTTCCGTGGTCAGACCGAGGTAATCGCCGATGTCGGTGCGACTCATCAACACCGAGACCGGGTTGCCTTTTTGGCCGCGCCGTCTGGCCCGCGTGGAGAGCAACAACAGGAAGGAGGCGATCTTCTCGCGCGCCGTCTTGCGGCCGAGCAGCAGCATCTGCTCCTGCGCTGCGGCAAGCTCGTGGCTGGCCAAGCCGAGCAGACGCCGTTCCATCTTGGGAAAGCGCTCCAGCATGGCCTCCAGCTTGCGGCGCGGGAAGCGGCACAGCGTGGCCGGGCTGACTGCCTCGGCGCTGTACGCATAGGTCTCGTCGTTAGCCAAGCCAAGGAAATCGCCCGGGAACAGGAAGCCGGTCACCTGGCGCCGGCCGTCGGGCAGAAGCTTGTAGACCTTCATCGTGCCGGCGGTCACGTTGAACACGTGGTCCGCCTTCTCTTCTTCGTCGAACAGCGGGTCGCCGGGCCCGAGCTCCACGCTGGTGACGATCGACGACAGCTCGTGGAGCTCGTCCGATGCCAAGTCCGCACAGATCGTCAATTGGCGCACCGAACAGGCGCTGCATGGGGTCGCATCGACCGACTCTGTGCGGCCCAGGGGTTCAGCAAGCTCCTGAATTCGTTTGACTTCGAATGGTGACATCATGCGGTTCACGCTGTCTACCTATAATGGCGATCGGTTCTCCGCTCAAATCATAGCGCTTGGGACGGTGTGGTTCAAACATCGCGTTGTCGGCTTGGTACAGGGCATACTGCAAACGCTGGGTCCCGTAAAGTCCTTGGCCGGGTTCAACGGCCGGACTGGACCAGCGGCAAGGTCAGGCGGAAGCGCGTTCCCGCTCCGGTCGAGCTCTCCAGATAGATGTCCCCGCCATGCGCGCGGATCAGGTCGCGCGCAATGGCCAGTCCGAGGCCGGTCCCACCCGGCCGTGCCGAGCCCGAGAAGGGCTGAAACAACTTTTCGCGCGCCCGGGGCGGCAGGCCGGGGCCGTTGTCCGAGATGTGCACGATCAGCTGTTCGCCGTCGCTTCCGGCCGAAACGTCGACCTCGGTCGCACCGGCCTCGATGGCGTTCTGGCCGAGGTTGGAGAAGACACGGAACAGCTGCTGCCGGTCCGCCTCGACCTCGATGCCCGGGTCCAGCCGGTTCTGCCAGACGGCCTTGCCGTTGACCGGTCCGGGCAGCGATGCGCCCACATCGTTCACGAGATCGCCCAGCTCGAAGCGGTCGAGTTCGAGCGAGGCCGGGCCTTCGCGAGTGAAGCTGAGGGTCTGGGCGCACAGATCTACCGCCCGGTCGATCGCACCCATCAGGGTCGGAGTGACGCGCCGCACCTCGGGGTCCTCGCTGCCCGCCAGGCGGTCGGAGACCAGGCGGGCCGTGGCCAGAATGTTCTTCAGGTCGTGATTGATTTTGGTCACCGCGATGCCGAGTGCCGCCAGGCGCGTCTTCTGCTGCAAGGCGCCGCGCAGGCCCTGTTGCATGCTCGCCAGTTCGCGCTGGGCGACCCCGATCTCGTCGCTTCGATCCGAGGGTGCGATGCCGCGCGTGGCGTCCTCCGGGTCCTCGCGGAACGCCACCATGGATTCGGTTATGCGCCGCATCGGGCGCACCATCAGGCGGTGCAGGCTGTAGTAGACCAGCATCGCGGTGAACAACGAGATGACCAGCGAGAGCAACAGGATCCGCCCCGAGAAATCGATCATCGCAGTCTTGAGCGGCGTTTCGTCGAGGACGACTTCCACCAGAAGGTCCTGATCCTTGGGCGATGGCCCGAGCACGCGAAGCACCCGGCCGTCGGGTGCCTGCAGCGTCACGAAAGCTTCGCCGATCAGGCCGAAGAAACCGGCCTGGCGCAGGTCGAACGTGGCGTCGATCTTGTCGGGCGGCTCGGCCAGCAGCATGAGCTTGCCCGCGCCGGGCTTCTTGAGCGCGACCATCTTGGCGCCGACGTGGCTCAGCAGCTCGAGTTCGAGCTCTTCACCGACCATCTGGTTCGGCGTTGCCTCCAGGGCGAGGATCGCCAAGTGCGCGTCGGCCAGGCGTTCTTCCAGATAAACCTTGCGGAACCGGCCGATCGACGGTGCGTAGATCAGCACTTCGGCCAGCATGACGAAGGCAATAGTCAACAACAGAAGCCGCGCCGAGAGGCTGGCCGCAGCGGGCGGAAGGCTCAAATGCTTGCCCATCATGGCACCTGCTTATAGCACGTGCCGTGAGCGATTGCCTCAGTTTTACACCTGGGCCGTCAGGTCCAGGACACCGCAATCAATCAAAAAGAAAGGAGAAGAATGAAAAAGAGGCGTGCCGCACCCCAAGGGGGAGAGGAGAGGCCCACTGGGGTGCGGTCGCGCCATCCACCTGGCAAAACCAAAAAGCGAAGTCCAGCTCAATTGGCTTTGCAGGGGTTGCACTTGGCCGCCGCGCAGGGATTGCATGGGTTGCACGGATTGACCTTGGCCGCCGCACAAGGGTTGCACGGATTGCACTTGGCCGCCGCGCAGGGATTGCACGGGTTGCACTTCTTCGCCGCACAGGGATTGCAGGGATTGCACCCGGCAACGATCTGCACCGACATGTCCGCGGCCTTTACGGCAGCGCTCGGCAGCGCAACGGCGGAGCTTGCAAGGGTCGCCACGCTAAGGGCCACCACGGTTTTCTTAATCATAATTTTCTCCCGACTTGAGATACCGGCGTCGCCGGCGGTCACTCACCGCATTCCCCGCGCGACCGCGCAGGCGCCTGACTGCAGCGAACTGTTGGTCTAATCTTGCACCTTCCAGGGCCAATTGCGATTCACGTATTGTCCCGCGGGTTTCAATTAATCGTGAGAACGACCCGGGCGCCGGGCGTTAACCAAGGCGGGAAAGCAGGCGCACGATCCTTTTGCTGCCCTCGCCGAACAGCTTGGGGATATAGAAGCTGCCGGCCGCCCGCTTGCCAAGTTCGCCCCGGGTGGGGTAGGGCGCTATCATCTGGGCCATGGCGCCGACCTTGAGCTTCTGCGAGATCGCCAGGATCCAGGGCTGGATCAGGTCCCCGGCCTGCGGTCCGACAATCGCGACGCCCAGGATCCGGCCGTTCGGCCGCGCGACCACCTTGATCAAGCCGTCGGTCGTCCGCTCGGCCTGGGCCCGGTCGCTTTCCGCAAAGGGCGCGCGCAAGATCCGAATACCGCCCGGCGCCTTGCGCGCCTGGGCCTCAGTCAGGCCGACGTTGGCCAGTTCCGGCTCGGTATAGGTGACCCAGGGCACGGCGTCGTGCTTGACCTTGGCCGGCAGGCGGAACAGGGCGTTGCGAATCACGATTCCGGCATGGTAGCCGGCCACGTGCGTAAATTGATAGCCGCCGGCCACGTCGCCGGCGGCGTAGACCTTGCGGTTGCTGGTGCGCAGCCGGGCATCCGTCCGAATTCCCTTGTTGTCGTAGTCGATGCCCGCCGCTTCCAGGTTCAGGCCGTCCAACGACGGCCGGCGCCCCGCCGCCAGCAGAAGCGTGCTGCCCTCGATCTGACGCGTGGCGCCGTCACGCTCCACTGTCACCACGACGCCTTCCTTGGCCTCGGCGACGCCCACCACCTTGGTCTGCTCATGCAGTTCGATGCCGCTGGCCCGCAGTCTGCCGCGCACGATCTCGACCAGCTCGGGATCGTCCTTAGGCATGATATCGAACATCTCAATCACGCTGACCCTGGCACCCAGATGTCGGAAGGCCTGGCCCAGTTCGCAGCCGATCGGTCCTCCGCCGATCACGATCAGATGCTCGGGCAGCTCGGTCCGGTCGAAGATTGTCTCGTTGGTCAGGAAGGGTACCTTGTCCAGGCCCGGAATCGGGGGGACCAGGGGCTTGGAGCCGGTGGCGACGACGACCCGCCGGGCCTTGACGCGCCGGTCGCCGGCCTCGACTTCCCGGGGGCCGGTGAAGCGCGCCGCCGCTTGTATCACGGTGACCCCCAGGCCCTCGAAGCGTTCGGCCGAGTCCATCGGCTCGATGGCCGCGATGACCCCCTGGACGTGCCCCTGCACGCGCCGGAAATCGACCTCGGGTGCGGGAAATCGGACGCCCAGCCGGTCCGCGAGGTGATGGCCCTGCGCCGCCTTGCCAGCGGCGATCAGCGCCTTCGAGGGAACGCAGCCGTAGTTGAGGCAGTCGCCGCCCATCTTCCCCTTTTCGATCAGCACGGTGCGGGCGCCCAGCTGTGATGCGCCGGCCGCCACCGACAGGCCGGCCGAGCCGGCGCCGATGACACAGATGTCGGCCTCGATCGTTTCAGGCATTCCTTCCCCCTAGCGGTGCGCCCGGCCCCGGGTGGTGCCGGACCGGACGGCGCGCCCTCATTGCCGTGCCGGCCGCCCGGGCCGGCGGTGACGGTATCGACGAAGAGGGCCTCGAAGCGGCACCAGGACATGGGGCTCTGGGCCCTCACGCCCCTTTTTGGTCGGTTGCTGTCCGCGTCGTTGACAGATCCAAGGGCCACGCTTATA
>JAOUCL010000021.1 GCA_029859805.1 Rhodospirillales bacterium
TTGAACACGCGGCCGAAGACTTCCCGGGACTTACTGAGAGTGTCGAGGTTTTGCGCCTTGTCGATGCCCAGGACGACAAGCAACGATGCCGTGCTCATCTTCTGGGTCTGCACGGACAACTGTTCGGCGAAGTGGCTGGCGCGCTTTAGATCCGAGGCGGCTGCGGCAGGATCCGCAAAGCTTGCGATCGCCAAGGCGAGGAGGGCGACGACGGCGACGACGGAGCTAGGGAACGGGCGCGCTTGCCTTAACATTGTCTCGCTTCCTTCTTCTGGACTATATTGTAGATATTATAATAACAAACTCCGGCCGGTTACGAAATCTGGTCGATTATATAGTGATATTGGGGATTTCCCGTACTAGAAGTATCGTGTTAATTTGACCGCTGACACCGTCAGAAGCCCCGGGGCCAATTTCGGTACGGGTCTCGAGAAGGCCTCGGGCTAAAGCGCGTTCAGCAGCCTTCCTTGCACTGGTCGGAGCACTCCGGAGCATTGCCCGTCGTCACTTCCAGGTCGTCCTTGCCGACCCTGAGGCAGCCGGAGGTCTTGAACTGAACGCAGACCGTAATTCCGTTGTCCTTGCAAATCCGGCCGATTTCCCCCTTCGGACCGGAGTCCTTGAACTTCACGATATCCCCGACCGCTACCGGCATGTCGAATTCTCCCCCCAAACCAGCGTCGCCGAACCGTGCCCTTGACCGTCATCGGCTCGGGGCGGAAGTCCCAAGGTCCGATCCCTTCGCTGCATACGACCGGACCTGACGCAATGTAGGAGGTCATTATAGGCTGATTGCCAAGCCCTGAAAATTCGGGCGATTGCCGAGTGGATCTAGGGATTTCCCTTACTGATCGTGCAACTCCCCGCGATCCTCACCAATTCCGCGAGAGATTCCGCCTGCATCTTTACCATGACGTGTGAGCGGTGAACCTCTACGGTCTTGGGACTGATGTCCAGCGCGCGGGCGACTTCCTTGTTGGATTTGCCCAGGATCACCAAGTCCATGACCTGACGCTCGCGCCGGGTCAAGCTCTCCAGACGGGCCATCGTCCTTTCGCGCGCGGCCCGCTCCTGGCGCAGGCGGGCGTCCTCCAATATGGACAACTGAATGCGTTCGAGCATCATCTGCTCGTCGAACGGCTTCTCGACGAAATCGATTGCGCCCCGCTTCATGGAGCGCACAGCCGTGGGCACGTCGGCGTATCCGCTGACGACGATAATCGGAAGGGTCACTTCCTCGGCGGCCAGCTTGCTTTGCAGCTCGATCCCGCTCATGCCCGGCATCCGGACATCGGTGACGAGGCATCCTGGCCGGCTCGGATCGTAGGCGTTCAGAAACTCCTGGGCCGATGCAAAAGTCTCGATCTTGAGGCCGATCGACTCCACCAGCCACCTCAATGTATCGCGTACTCCCGAATCGTCATCCACGACGAAAACTGTGGGCTCAGCCGACAAGCTCGGAATTCTCCTTGAGTGCGGAATTGTCTTACGCCGCTGGCGTCTTGTTTTTCGCGAGTCCTCCAACCCGAACCGGACCGCCCTGGATGAGCGTTCCACGGGTCGACAGCCCCATGTCCATGCGTTTGGCTTTGACCATGACAGGGCATCGAATATCACATCCAAGCGCCCCTTAGCAAAGCCTAGTCGGACCGCGCGCATGCTGTAGTCGAACTTCTGTTAGGGAGTCGTTAACGCCAACAAGGTGTCAGGCGCGGCGAGCGGCCCCGCGCCGGAAGGCGCAGGGTCAGCCGGGGGGCACCCGGTCGGCTCATGCGGCGGATTGCCGGGGGAGTACTGCCTGCTTGTGGGTGACCGGAACGAGCGCGCCGATCAACATGTCGATCTCTGCGCCGTTGCTGGCGAGGGGACAGATCAGCCGGTCTACCGTAAGGTACCATTTCTTGGAGACCGGCATGGGGGTGCTGCGGTAGATCGGCTGCGTCGCGGTCATCGCGCGGGCATAATCGGCGCTGAGTTCTGCCGCCTGTTGGGGGAAAGCCTCCTCGACGGTCCTGCCGGTGATCTCGAAGTCGAAAAGATCGACGATCCCCGTGCCGGCCAGACGATAGCGGAACACGGGCCCTGGCAGCGGCCTTTCCACATCGACCATGAAGAGCCACGGCAGCAGCGTGTGAATGGCCGCCGGGTCGACATGCTGGCGGCCCGGCAGGCCGTTCTCCGCCGGCAGTGTCCGCCAATAGTCGTAGAAGGCCCGCATGGTCGGGTGGGTCAGTTCCGTTTCCAAGTCCGCGCGCTTGTCTTCGAGGTCCAGCATGTCTGATCCCCCCTACAAATGCCACAGTGGTTAGGAGAACCTTAATTCTGCCACCCGGCGACGGGTTCCGGGTGGGCCATTCCTGTGACTTGGCTGTGTCCTTGTTGTGATAATACGTTGGCGCGAGGTAAGATTTTTTCACTTGAGGCCGCGCGCGGCGCGAAGACGAGGGACTTTCGAAGGCGGCCGGGAAAATTCAAATGAAATCAGTAAGGTGTCGGAACAGTGCCGGTCGCCCGCTGAAAGCGGTCTCGGCATATCACACCAAACGATAGGTCTGCGCGGCGACTGCAGAGGGAATTCACCTTAAGCCGCCGTCTCCGGTTACCAGTATGGAGACTCAAAGAATTTGGCTCAGAAACTCCTGGGTGCGCGGGTCCTTGGCCTCGGCGAAGAAGCTGGCCGGCGGGCCGTGCTCGACGATCACGCCGCGGTCGGTGAAGTAGATGTGGTTCGCCAGTTCACGGGCAAAGCCCATCTCGTGGGTGACCAGGATGCAGGTCATGCCGTCTTCGGCCAGCTCCTGGATGGTGACCAGGACCTCCTTGACCGTCTCGGGGTCGAGCGCGGCCGTCACCTCGTCGAACAGCATGACATCGGGGTTCATGGCCAGCGAGCGGGCGATCGCCACGCGCTGCTGCTGACCGCCCGAAAGCTCGCCGGGGTAGCTCGTCTCCTTGCCCTCCAGTCGCACCTTCTTGATCAGCCGGTAGGCGCGCTGCTCGACGTCCGCTTTGTCCTGCTTGAGCACGTGGATCGGCGCCATCATGACGTTCTCTAGCGCCGTCTTGTGGGGGAAAAGGTTGTACTGCTGGAAGACCATGCCGACTTTCTTACGCAGCTCGAGCTTGTCCAGGTCGGGGTCGTTCACCTCAATGCCCTCCACCTTGATCGAGCCCTTCTGAATGTCGTTCAGGGCATTGATGCAGCGGATCAGGGTCGACTTGCCGGACCCGGACGGCCCGATGATGCAGATCACCTCACCCTTCATGACGTCGAAGGAAATGCCCTTGAGCACCTCGAGGGGCCCGAACGATTTGTGCACGTCCTTGATGCTGACCATCGGCTGATCGGGGGTCCAGAGGCCGTTCTTGGGTGTTTCGTTCATCTCCGATGCGCCTTTGTCAGTTCTTGACCGCGAACTTGCGCTCCAGATGGATGGTCCAGCGCGCGATCGGGTAGATGTAGACGAAGAAGACGACCAGAACGAAGGTATAGAAGGGGGCGACGAGCTCGGGTTTGTCGCCGAGCGCGTTCAGCGCCTCGCGGGTCGACTTCATCATCTCCTGGACCTCCAGGATCGAGCACAGCGGCGTCGCCATGGTGAGAATGGCGTACCAATTCATCCATGGCGGGATCATGCGCTTGAAGCATTGCGGCAGAATGATCATCCACATCGTCTGACGGCGCGAGAAGGCCAGGCTTTCCGCGGATTCCCACTGGCCGATGGGGATCGAGAGCACGGCGCCGCGGACGATCTCGGCGATGTTCGCCATGATCGGCAGGCTCAAGGCGAAAGTCGCCTTCGTCCAGCCGGGGATGTCGATCTCGCTGCCGCCGATCTTGACGCGGAACGGCAGCAGCAACATGAAACAGAACAGCAGCACCAGCCAGGGCGAGTTGCGGAAGAACTGGGTGACTAGCCAAGCGAACCTGCGCAGCGGATCGAGGGTCGAGACCTGGGCGAGGCCGAGCCCGAGGCCCATGACGGTGCCCAGCAGCATGGCGAAGAAGCTGATCAGCAGGTTCAGCACGAAGCCTTCCATGATGAACGGCAGCCACTGCGGGAAGGCCGTCCAGAAGGTAATCGCGGCGGCGCCGGCCTGGGCCTGGGCGGCGCCGATGCTGAGCGCGAATGCGATCAAGGCGAGCCCCACCATCCAGGCCGGGACGGCGAGCCTCGGCACGCCGGCGATGGTCGGCCATGTCCAGGTCTCACGCGAGCCTTGGAAGACGGGTTTCAGAACGGGCAGGTCGGTCATAGGAGGCGTGCCCGAGTCGAGCCCCGGAATAGCACGCTTGAAACGGGACTTCGTATGGCTCCCCATATCAACCGTACCCCGGGATCTTCATCTTGCGTTCCCACCTGTGCATACCCCAGACCAGGACGGCGACCAGCCCGACGTAATAGACGAAGAGGATGATCATCATCTCCGGCACGTTGACGTTGTCGGACCACACCTGGTTCAGCGTATAGAGCATCTCGGGCACCGCGATGGCGTACGCCTGTGTGGTGGTCTTCAGCAGATTGACGAGGTTGTTGTTCAGGGACGGTAAGCAGACCCTGAACGCCAGGGGCAGGATCACGTAGACGTAGGCCATGAGCCGCGAATAGCCCAGGGATTCGGCTGCCTCGCGGGTCGATTCCGGCACCGCCTCGATGCCGGCGCGGAAGATCTCGACGTTGAAGGCGCCGGCGAAGAAGCTGAGCGAGATTACCGCCCAGCCGAAGCTGGTGATCATCGGCTCGTAGTAGCCGCCCATGTCGACCTTGGGCGTGAAGTTGCCGAGCACGAAGAAGAAGAACAGCAGCTGCACGTAGGGCGGCGTGTTGCGGAAGAACTGGATGTAGCCGCTCATGAACAGGCGCACGGCCCTGATCGGCGAGCCCTGCAGCCAGGCGCCGACAATGCCCACGACGAGCGAGAAGAACAGGCTCGCTACGATCAGCTCGAGCGAGACCCATATGGCCGCGACGAAGCGGTCCCATTCGTACTGCTCGTAGAAGATGACGAAGTTCCACCCGGTCTCGTCATAGAGCCGGCGGAAGAACGGCGTCAGCAGGTCGAGCACGACCAGCCCCCCCTCTCAGCCTCGGCGGACCCTACCGGCCCGCCCCCCGAAGGAAAGCGGCGCGGCCCCGGGGGACCGCGCCGCGCCTCGGCGGGTTACTGCGCCTCGTAGGCCTTCATGCGCTCGTGCATGTCGGCGAGATACTGGGTCGGCTGGATGCCCCACTTCTTCTCGAGCTCTATGAGGCGGCCCGAGGCGTGCCAGTTGTAGGTCATCCCGGACATGAAGTTGCCCCAGACGCCGCCAAGTTCCGCCACGGGAACGGCCAGCGCCCAAGGCGTGTCGTCCTCGGTGTTCAAGGGCATCTCGTAATCGGCCCAATCGCCCGAGGCGAGATCGGCCATGATCGAGGAGTCGTCATAGACCCAGCCGATGCATTTGCCGTCGCGCAGCGCCTGCTTGGCCTCGGCGTTGCCGACGAAGGCGACGATCTTTGCGCCGTAACGCTTGGCGACGACCTTGTTGTAAAACGCGCCCTGCTTGCCGCACACCGGTTTGCCCTTGAGTTCGGCCCAGGCCTTCACCGCGCCCGCCTTGGCCAGCAGGTTGGTGCCCGAGGTGTAGTAGTTGGGCTGCGGCACGCCGACGATCTTACGCCGGTTGGCCTTGTCGGACATGGTGGCGATCATCAGGTCGATCTTGCCTTGCTCCAGGAACTGCATGCGGTTCGAGGACTGTACCGGCACCAACTCGAGCTCGACGCCGAGCGCGTCGGCCACGTCCTGGGCCATGTCGATCTCCATGCCGACCAGCTTGCCCGAGGGATCGCGGAAGCCCCAGGGCTTGTAGTCGGCCTTCACGCCGACGACCAGCTTGCCGCGCTCCAGCACCTGCTTGAAGCGCTCGTTGGCCGCATCGGCCTGTGCGGCGGCAAAGGTGAAACCCAGCGCGACGGTCGTGGCCAGCGCGCCCAAAAGCGTACGTTTCAGCATAGTAACCTCCCTGCGGTTGAAGCTTCCCCGATGGCAGTTCCCGAAATGTCCGACCATTGCTGGCCGGGCCCCGGTCTGCCCAATTCCTCTTTATGCGGCAAGAGCATAGCGGAAATTCGAGAGCCTGGGAACCTTTGCATGGCACGCTGCGGGCGGTGATTGCGGCCGGGCTTGTTCCTGCGAGGCGGGCAGGACTATGTTCCGGTCTCGAGCGCCGCTGGCGGCCTCCGGTTGACGACCGACGAAACCGTGCGGGGAACGATGACCACTAATTTGCCGTTTCATGCTTCCGTCGTCGTGATCGGCGGCGGGGTGATGGGCTGTAGCGTAGCTTATCACCTGGCCAAGCTCGGCTGCCGGGACGTGGTCCTCCTGGAGCGCCACAAGCTGACCAGCGGTACGACCTGGCACTCTGCGGCCCAGGTCCGCCAGCTGCGCTCGACCCGCAACCTGACCCAGTTGATCCGGTACAGCACGGAACTCTATGCCGCCCTGGAGGCCGAGACCGGCCAGGCGACCGGCTGGACACGGACCGGCAGCCTGTCGATCGCCACGAATCCGGACCGGCTCACCCATATCCGGCGCCAGGCGGCGCTGGCCCGCGCCTTCGGGGTCGAGGCCCACGAGATCAGCCCCCGGGAGGCCCGCGAGCTGTGGCCGATGATGAACGGCGAGGACGTGATCGGGGCGGTCTTCTCGCCCGGCGACGGCCGGGTCAACCCGAGCGACCTCTGCTCGGCGCTGGTCAAGGGCGCCAAGGCCGGCGGCGCGCGTATCCTCGAGGGAGTCCGGGTTACGGGCTTCGCGGTCAAGGGCGGCCGCGTGGCGGGCGTCGAGACCGACCAGGGCTCCATCGCCTGCGAGACCGTGGTCAACTGCGCGGGCCTCTGGGGCCGGCAGGTGGCGGCGCTGGCCGGCGTCGCCGCGCCGCTCTACGCCTGCGAGCACTTCTATCTGCTGACAAAACCGGTCGAGGGCGTGACGGCCCACCTGCCGACCCTGAGCGACCACGACGGCCACCTCTATATCCGCGACGAGGTGGGCGGGTTTCTGGTCGGCTGCTTCGAGCCCTGGGGCAAGCCCCTGCCGATCGAGAAGCTGCCCGCGGACTTCGCCTTCGACCTGCTGAACGAGGACTGGGACCACTTCGAGCCGATGATGCTGAACGCGCTCAACCGCATTCCGGCGCTCGAGACCGCCGAGGTGCGCATGCTGCTGAACGGCCCGGAGAGCTTCACGCCCGACGGCCTGTTCCTGCTGGGCGAGGCGCCGGAGCTGCGCGGCTTCTTCCTCGGCTGCGGCATGAACTCGGTCGGCATCGCGACCGGCGGCGGGGCCGGGCGGGCGCTGGCCGAATGGATCGTCGAGGGCCGGCCGACCATGGATCTCTGGCCGGTCGATATCCGCCGCTTTGCGCCCTTTCAGAACAACCTGCGGGCGCTGGCCGAACGCATTCCGGAGGAGCTCGGCCTGCACTACGCGATCGCCTATCCGGGGCGCGAACCAACGACTGCCCGCAACCTGCGGCGCAGCCCGCTGCACGATCGCTTCGCGGCCAAGGGCGCCCGCTTCGGCACGCGCATGGGCTGGGAGCGGCCGAGCTTCTTCGTCCCGCCGGGGCAAACCGTTTTGAGCGAACTGACCTTCGGCCGCCCCGCGTGGTTCGACCGCGTGGCCGCCGAGCACAGGGCGGCGCGCGAAGCCGTCGCGATCTTCGACCAGTCGAGCTTCGGTAAGCTGCGGGTCCAGGGCCGCGACGCCGAGCGCCTGCTGCAAAGGCTCTGCGCCAACGATCTCGCGGTGCCGCCGGGCCGGGCGGTCTACACTTCGATGCTGAACGAGCAGGGCGGCATCGAATCCGACCTCACGGTCATGCGCCTGGCCGACGATGCCTTTCTGATGGTCACGGGCACGGCGCAGCCGACGCGCGAGGCCGATTGGATACGCCGCCACATGGCCGACGGCGAGCGCGTCGCGCTGAGCGACGTGACCTCGGCCGGCGCCGTGCTCGGTGTTATGGGACCGGGTTCGCGCGCCTTGCTTCAGGAGCTGAGCTCGGCCGACCTTTCGAACAATGCCTTCCCTTACTTCACCTGGCAGGACATCGACCTCGGCCATGCCACGGTCCGGGCCGCGCGCCTCTCCTATGTCGGGGAGCTCGGCTGGGAGCTCTACGTGCCGAGCGACTGCGCGGCCTACGTCTACGACCTGATCGCGGAGGCCGGCGCGGGGCATGGCCTAGTCGACGCGGGGAGCTACGCGCTCACCTCGCTGCGGGTCGAGAAGGCCTATCGCGCCTGGGGCCACGACGTCGGCCCCGAGGACACGCCGCTCGAGGCCGGTCTCGGCTTCGCCGTGCGCTTCGCCAAGGCCGAGCCCTTTATCGGCCGCGAGGCTCTGTCGGCCCAGCGCGACCGTGGCGTGGAGAGGCGCCTAGTCGTCTTGACCCTCGAGGATCCCGAGGCCCTGCCGCTGGGCGACGAACCGATCCTGCACGAAAGACGCATCGTCGGGCAGGTCACCTCGGCGGCCTTCGGGCATTCGCTCGGCCGTGCCGTCGCGCTCGGCTATGTCCGGCTGCCCGAGCGGGCCGCCGTCGAGGACATGATCGCGGCGGGCGGTTTCGAGTTGGACATCGCCGGGCGGCGTTTTGATGCCTCTGCCTCACTCGAAGCGCCTTGGGACCCCGAGGGCCGGCGGCTGCGGAGCTGATGATCTCTTGTCCGGCCCCGGGGCGGCTATTATCGTCTTCCGGGGCGCCCTGACGCGTCCAGGCGGGTATGGGTCGAACCGCGGCCAGCCATCGGGCGCGGGCTAGGCTAACCGGGGGTGTCATGCCTTGGGGATTGCTCAAATACGGCCTCGGCCGCCGTTATCCGGCGGGCCCGGATTTCCCGGCCCGGCCAGAGTTCAAGCCGCGCTACGACGTCGTCATCATCGGCGGCGGCGGCCATGGCCTGGCGACCGCCTATTACCTGGCCAAGGACTGGGGCATCACGAACGTCTGCGTGCTCGAGAAAGGCTATCTCGCCGGCGGCAACACGGGGCGCAACACGGCGGTCATCCGCTCCAACTACATCACGCCCGAATCGGTCCGCTTCTATAAGGAGTCGGTCGATCTCTTCAACGACCTCTCGGGCGAGCTCGGCTACAACATCCTCTATAGCCAGCGCGGGCAGCTGACGCTCGCCCATTCCGACGCCACGATCCGCACCTTTCGCATGCGCGCCGAGGTCGGCAAGCTGGTCGGCACACGCATCGAGATGGTCGACCGCCGGCAGATCCGCGAGATCGTGCCCTGCCTCGACATGGACGAGAACGCGCGCCAGCCGATCCTGGCCGGTCTCTGGCACCGGGACGGCGCGACCGGCCGCCACGACGCGGTCGCCTGGGGCTATGCCGCGCGCGCGGCCGAGTATGGCGTCGAGCTGCACCAGCGCACCGAGGTCACAGGCCTCGAGGTGGAACGGGGGCGGATCGCGGCGGTCGAGACCAACCGCGGCAGGGTGCGCGGCGGTCACGTGATCCAGGCTGTTGCCGGCATGTCCTCCGTGGTCGCCGCCATGGCGGGAATCCGACTGCCGATTCGCAGCTACCCCTTGCAGGCCATGGTGACCCAGCCCGTGAAGCCCTTCCTGGACCCCCTGGTCTCCTCGTCCGGCCTGCACACCTACGTCTCGCAGTCGTCGCGCGGCGAGCTGGTGATCGGCGGCGGCTCGGACCCCTACGAGCTCTACTCGACCCGCTCGACCCTGGAGCTCAAGGAGAGCCTGATCGCCCATACCCTCGAGCTGTTCCCCTTCCTGGCCAACCTGCGGCTCATGCGCCAGTGGGCCGGCATCACCGACATGACGCCGGACTACAGCCCGATCATGGGCGAGAGCCCGGTCAGGAACTATTGGCTGGACGCCGGCTGGGGCACCTGGGGCTTCAAGGCCACGCCGGTTTCCGGCAAACGCATGGCCGAGACGATCGCCCGCGAGAAGGCGCCTGAGATCCTGCACCCGTTCCGTCTGGACCGGTTCAAGACCTTCGACTTGGCGAACGAGATGGGCGCCACCGCGGCGAGCCACTGAGGAGATTAGACCTCATGAAGATCATGCCCTGTCCCCTGAATGGCCCGCGCAACATCTCGGAGTTCGCCTGCAGCGGCGAGGTCGCCGAGATGCCGGAGCCCAACCGCACCGGCGACGAGGACTGGGCGGACTTCATCTGGATGTCCAACAACACTGCCGGCGTGGTGCGCGAGTGGTGGTGCCACGTTCCGACCAACTACTGGTTCATCGCCGAGCGCGACACCGTGACGGACGAGATCCTCAAGACCTATCCGGCCGGCAAGGTCTTCACGGCGCGGCGCGACTTCCAAGGACGGGACGAGGGCCCATGAGAGCCGGCTCCAACCGCCTGCCGGCCCCGGCCGGCCTGCTGGTCGACCGCGAACGGCCCGTCTCCTTCGCCTGGGAGGGTGCGCGCTACTGGGGTCTCGCCGGCGACACCCTGGCCAGCGCCCTGGCCGCCAACGGCGAATGGATTCTGTCCCGCTCCTTCAAGTACCACCGGCCGCGCGGCGTGCTCACCATGGCCGGGCAGGACGCCAATACCCTAGTCCAGCTGAAGGGCGAGCCCAACGTGCCGGCCGATCGCCTGCCGATCTCCGAGGACCTGGAGGCCTGGGGCCAGAACTACAGCGGCAGCCTGAAGCGCGACCGGAACGCCGTTCTGGCGCGCCTCAGCCGCTTCATGCCGGTCGGCTTCTACTACCGCGCCTTCTACAGGCCGCGGGGCATCTGGCAGGCCTTCTGGGAGCCGATCGTGCGCCGCAGCACGGGGCTGGGCAAAGTCGATCGCGCGACCCCGCACGGCCATTTCGACAAGGCCTACGGCTTTTGCGATCTGGCCGTGATCGGCGGCGGCCCAGCGGGCCTCTCCACGGCGCTCGCCGCTGCCGGGGCCGGCGCCGAGGTGCTGCTGGTCGAGGAGAACCCGGTCCTGGGCGGTTCGCTCGCCTACGCCCGCTTCGATGCCGAGGGCACGCTGGCCGCGGCCCGCCGCGAGGCCCTGGTGGCCGAGGTCGAGGCGGACCCGAAGATCGAGGTCATGACCGGTGCAGTCTGCAACGGCTGGTTCGCCGACAACTGGCTGCCGGTGATCCGCGGCAACCGCCTTACCAAGGTCCGCGCCAAGGAGGTGGTCCTGGCGACCGGTTCCATCGAGCAGCCGGCGATCTTCCGCAACAACGACCTGCCCGGGGTCATGCAGGGCTCGGCCGCGCAGCGCCTGATCCGGCTCTACGGCGTTCGGCCGGGCCGGCGGGCCGTGGTGCTGGCCGGCGACGACGACGGCTACGGCGTGGCGCTCGATCTGGCCGAGGCCGGTGTCGAGGTTGCGGCCGTGGTCGATCCGCGCCCGGAGCCGGCGCCCTCGGCGCTGACCGAGGCCGTGGCCGGGCAGGGCATCGAGGTGCTTGCCGGCCATTGTGTCGCCGAGGCGCTCGCCGGCCCCGGCAACCGCCACGTCAGGGGTGCATTCGTGAGCCGGCTGGACGGTCAGGGCGGGGCCGTGCCGGGCGGATCGTCGATCGCCTGCGATCTGCTCTGTATGTCGACCGGCTACATGCCCACCTATCAGCTGGCGCTACAGGCCGGCGCCAAGCTCGGCTGCGACGATGCCGGCGCGCACTTCTCCATCACCGGCCTGCCGGACCACCTGCGGCTCGCGGGCTCGGTGGCCGGCGCCACCGACCTCGAGGCCGCGCTGGCCGAGGGCCGGCGCGCCGGCTTGCGGGCGGCCAAGGCGCTGGGCCTGAAGGCGGGGTCCGAGCCCGAGGTGCCGGCGGACAAGGGGCAGGCGGGAGCCAACCATCCCTGGCCGATCTTCCCGCACGCCAGGGGCAAGGACTTCGTCGACTTCGACGAGGACCTCCAGGTCAAGGACATCGTCAACGCCGTGGCCGACGGCTACTGCGAGATCGAGCTGGTCAAGCGCTTCTCGACGGTCGGCATGGGGCCGAGCCAGGGGCGCCACTCGGCGCTGGCCACGGCCCGGCTGGTGGCGCGTGCGACCGGGCGCTCGGTCGCCGAGACCGGGGTCACCGCGGCGCGGCCGCCCTTCACCGGAGAGAAGCTCGGCGTACTGGCCGGACGCGGCTTCGAGCCGGAGCGCCTGACCGCCATGCACCACCGCCACCTGGAGCAGGGCGCGCAGATGATGACGGCCGGCCTGTGGTGGCGTCCGGCCTATTACGGCACCAAGGACCGGCGCGAGGACTGCATCCGCGAGGAGGTCCTGGCGGTGCGCCGCAACGTCGCGATGATCGACGTCTCGACCCTGGGCGGGCTCGAGGTGCGCGGCCCGGACGCGGCCGAGTTCCTGAACCGCGTCTATACCTTCGCCTACGCCAAGCAGCCGCTCGGCCGGTCGCGCTACGTGCTGATGACCAACGACGCCGGCACGGTGATCGACGACGGCGTCGCCTGCCGCTTCCGCGACGGCCACTTCTACGTCACCGCCACGACCGGCGGGGTCGACCGGGTCTACCGCACCATGCTCTGGTGGAACGCGCAGTGGCGCCTGGACGTGGACATCGCCAACGTCACCGCGGCCACCGCCGGGGTCAACATTGCCGGGCCGAACGCGCGGGCGGTCCTCGCCCCTCTGGTCGAGGGCGCCGACCTCTCGGCCGAGGCCTTCCCCTACATGGGCCTGCGCGAGGCGAGCGTGGCGGGCATCCCGGCGCGCCTGCTGCGGGTCGGCTTCGTCGGCGAGCTGGGCTACGAGGTCCATGTCCCGGCCAGCTTCGGCGAGGCGCTGTGGGACCGCCTGCTCGAGGCCGGCAAGCCCCACGGCATGACTCCCTTCGGCGTCGAGGCGCAGCGCGTCCTGCGGCTCGAAAAAGGCCATATCATCATCGGCCAGGACAGCGACGCCATGACCACTCCGGACGAGGTCGACATGGCCTGGGCGATCGCCAAGAAGAAGCCGTTCTTCGTCGGCGGCCGCTCGATCGAGCTCAGGCGCCGCCATCCCTCCAAGCGCAAGCTGGTCGGCTTTACGCTGGAGGGCGCGGACGCGCCGCTGCCCCAGGAATCGAACCTGGTGCTGCGTAACGGCGAGATGGTCGGTTTCGTCACCTCGGTGACGCGCTCGCCCACTCTGGAGACCGTGATCGGCCTGGCCTACACGGCAGCCGACGAAGCGGAGGAGGGCGCCCCCCTGCGCATCAAGCTGACCTCGGGCCGGATGGTCGAGGGCAGAGTGGTCCCGCCGCATTTCTACGACCCCGACAACCAGCGCCAGGAGATGTGAGGCCATGACCGCGCCCGGCGACTTCCCGCGCCGCAGCTTCGTCGCCCGCAAGCTCGACGAAGCGGGGGCCGGCTTCGGATCCCTGGGCGACGCCGCCGTCGCGCTCGACTTCGGCGATTCCGCGGCCGAGGCCGAGACCGCCCGGCGCTTGGGTCTGGCCGACCTTTCGCCCCTGCCGCGCACCGGCTTCAAGGGCGCGGGCGCGGTCGAGTGGCTGGCCGGGCAAGGGGTCGAGGTGCCGGCCGAGAGCAACCGCGCGGCGCGCCAGTCCGGCGGCGAGCTGGCCGCGCGCCTGGCCCCCGGCGAGGTCCTGGTTCTGGGCGCCCCGGAGGCGGAGGCCGACGGCCTGCCGGCGGCGCTCGAGGCCGCCTGGGCGGCCGAGCCGCTGCCGCCCGGGACCCCGCGCGGCTTTCCCCTGCCGCGCCGGGACAGCCACGCTTGGTTCCTGGTGAGCGGCAGCGAAGCGGCGGCCATGTTCGCCAAGCTCTGCGGCGTCGACCTGCGGCCGGACAAGTTTCCGAACCTGTCGATCGCCCAGACCTCGGTCGCCCGGGTCTCGGCCATCGTCGTCCGCGACGACCGGGGTGGCACGCTGGCCTATCACCTGCTAACCGACAGCGCCTCGGCGGAATACCTCTGGGATTGCCTGCTGGACGCCATGGTCGAGTTCGAGGGAAGGCCTGTGGGACTCGCTGCGGTCAGGGCGCTCGGCGACGGCTGACCCCGCTGGAACACCGACGGCGGCAGGGTGGCTGCAGAGGCCAGGATGTATGCGGCCGTCCCTGCCGCCGTCGCGCCGCGGTCGTATCCGCGGCGCATCGGATCGGGTTTTCTCACGCTGGCGCAGGTGCGCTGAGCTGGCACTGTTTCCTCTTTCCACCCGGACTGCCGTGTCCCCTGTCCCCTGTCCGGGAGGCTCCTGTCGAACCTTAGCCGCGAGGCCTCGGAGAAACATTGACTTAGATCAAAAAATATCGGCTGGTCGTGTTGGCAGACCCGCCGGTGGCTTGGTAGAGTCGAAGCCCTGGTGACATGGGGGTAAAGCTGGAGCATGCGGGGATGGACGATACGAGCCCCTTGCCGAGCGAGACAGAGCCCGTGCTCTCGGTGATCGACGACGGCTTGTGCGAGGCGGCCGAGGCCCAGGCGCGCGACCTGGCTGCGATGCAGGCCGTCGCGACCGCTGCGCAAGCCCCCATGCTGCGCTTTTACCGCTGCCGGCCGGCGGTGCTGCTGGGCCGCCATCAATGGCCCGAAAAGGAGCTTCGGCTCGATTACTGCCGCGACCAGGGCATCGCCGTGGTCCGGCGGCAGAGCGGCGGCGGCGCCCTCTATACGGACGAGGGGCAACTGGCCTGGAGCCTGATCCTGCCCCGCGCCCCCGGCGACGGCGGGCCGAATCTCGCGAAGCTCCTGGAGCGGGCCTGCCGGGCGGTGGCTGAAGGGTTGGCGCGCCTTGGCGTGGAGACCCGTTTCAAAGCGCCCAACGACCTGGAGGTGGCGGGGCGAAAGCTCGCCGGTTGTCACGTGGCGGTGGAGCCGGGCGCGGTGCTGCTGCACGGCACCGTTCTGCTGAGCGCGGACGTGGAGCGCATGCTCCATGCGCTGCGCGTGCCCACCGAGAAACTCTCGCCCAAGGGCCTGGACGGGGCCCGCCGGCGGCTCGTCACCCTTGCCGAGCTGCTGGGAGGGCCGCCTCCCGTGGCGGCCGTGCGCGATGCCCTGGTCGCGGGCATGTCCGGCGTCTTCGAACTGGTCCCCCAGGCGGCCAGGGCGGACATTGCGGCCCGGCCGGCCCCGGTAGCGGAGCCCGCTGCGGCAAATGACGCGGTCGCCCTGCCGGAGGGGGAGGAGGTGGCGGAGAGCTTCTGGGCCTCCGGCGGCGGGTTGCTGCGCGCCCGCCTCTCCTTCGATGCCGGGCGGACCCGCATCGCGCGGGTAGCGCTCGGCGGCGACGTGACGGTCCATCCGGCCGATCTCCTCGACCGTCTGGCGCGATGGTTGGAGGGGCACCCGGTTGGCGAGTTGCGCCCCCGCCTGGCCGCCTTCTTCGCAGCGGAGGAGGTCGAGCTCCTGGGTTTCGGCCCGCAGGACCTGGCCCAGGTCCTGCAGCGCGCCCTGGCCCGGCTGGACGAGCAGCGGGCCTTCGGCATCGCCCCCGGGCAGGCCAACAGCCTCATGGTCCATGGTCCGGAAGAGTTCACCGCCGAGGAGATCGCCCGGCGGGCCAGCGTCATGCTGGTCCCCTACTGCGCCAAGATGCCGGCGTGCAAGTGGCGCCGCCGGAACCGCTGCACCGAGTGCGGCCTCTGCGAGGTGGGCGACGCCTACCGCCTGGCGCGCGAGCGGGGCTTGCGGGTGATCTCCATCAACAACTACGAGCACCTCTGCCGCACCCTCGACGAGCTCAAGCGCGACGGCGTCGAGGCCTACCTCGGCATGTGTTGTTCGCAGTTCTACGTCAAGCGCAACCGGGCCTTCCGCGAGGCCGGCATTCCGGCCGTGCTGATGGACGTCAGCGGCGCCAACTGCTACGAGCTGCACCAGGAGGAGCAGGCCTACGCCGGCACCTTCGAGGCCAAGTCCGAGCTCGACATCCCGCTGCTGGAACGGATCGTGGCGGCGGGCGGGGAAAGGACACTTTGACCCGCTGCCCGGTCCAGGTAGGGCCACACCGGGACAGGCCGGTCAAGGCCAAAGCGATAGTCTCGCCCTCCGACGAGCGCCCTCACGCCGAGTTGCTTGGACCGCAGCGGCGGCGCGGCGCAGAATGGCGCTTGGTTCAGCTCGCGAGACCCCGCCATGTGTGAGCTCTTCGCCATGTCGAGCACCGTGCCGGCCACGGTCAACTACTCGCTCGAGCGTATTGCCCGGCACGGCGGCCTGACCCACGCCAACCGCGACGGCTGGGGCATCGGCTACTTCGAGGGGCGCGACGTGCGCCTGATCAAGGAGCCGGCGCCGGCCAGCGACAGCCCCTGGGTCCGATTCATTGCCGAGCGCGAGCTGGAGAGCCACTGCGTGATCGCGCATGTTCGCTGGGCGACGCAGGGCGGGGCCACGCTCGAGAACACACATCCCTTCGAGCGCGAGCTGGCCGGCCGGCGCCACGTCTTCGCCCATAACGGCAGCCTGGACGATGTCGAGCACACGCTGCCCTTCGAGTCCGACCGCTTCCGCCCGATCGGAGACACCGATTCCGAGCATGCCTTCTGCGTCCTGCTGCAGCAGCTCGAGCCCTTGAGGTACGGCGCGACGGAACCGCCGCCGCTGGAGGCGCGGCTCGAGACCGTCGCCAGCTTCGCCGCCGAGGCCCGGTTGCTCGGCTCGGCCAACTTCCTCTATTCGGACGGCGAGGTGCTGTTCGCTCACGGCCACCGCCGGCGCTACGAGGAAGGCGGTCGGATGACCGAGCCCAGGCCGCCGGGCCTGCATATGCTCAGCCGGCGTTGCGCCGGCGCGTCGCCAGAGGTCGACTGTGACGGCCTCACGGTTTCCGTACCCAAGCAGGATGTCGCGCTGCTGGCCAGCGTGCCGCTGACCGAGGATCCCTGGGTCGCCCTACCCGAGGGTGTCGTGGTTGCGCTGAAGGCCGGGCGGGAGGTGGCGCGGATCGGGCCGTGAGAAGGCTCTCGCGGATAAGAACCGGAACGAGCCCATGCAAAGGGCGAAATCGGGCCCGTTTCACTTCGGCTTCAGGGTTTCGACGAAGGCGATCAGGTCTTCGATATTGTTCGGCGTCACCGTGAACTCGGCGACGAAGGAGGGCAGGTCGGTCAGCCGCTCGGTGTCGGGTACCCGCACGTAGACCGGATGGGGACGCCGCTCGAAGAAAGTCTGGAAACGCTCCAGGTAGTCGGCGCGCCGGGCCAGCAACTGGAACGATGGCGTGGAGCCGATGCCGCCGTAAGGGTTGTGGTCGCCGACCACGTGGCAGCGCGCGCAGTGCTGGACCGCCAGCTTGCGGCCCGCGGCGACATCGCCTTGGGCGCGCGAGGCGGAGAGGGGAAGCAGCAGGCCCAGAACGAACGCGACGGCTGACCGGTTCATGCCGGGAGATTAACGCGTTCCGCGCCGCCGGTGTAAGCCGGGTTGTCTATGACGCTCGATCTCGATTTCCCTCCACATATTGTGTATGCTTTCGACCGTGCCAGCTATATGTTGTCGGTATACGGCTGAGGGGCGTGCGGAAACGCAAGGAAGGGCGAGGGGAGGTTTCGAACGGTCCGGCAGGGAAGATATGTCCACTGAACACCGAAACGGTCCCCGAGGGACTTGCAACGGCCAAGGCGCGCGCGCGACGGGCCCCCGGCGCAAGAGGGCGGACCTCGTATCGGGCGGGAATCGGAATGCCCGGTCGCTGCAGGGGGCGTTGCTCGAGCACGGCCCGGAACCCGCCATGATCCTGGTGATTCTCTCGCTCATGGGCGCCAGCGGCACCGTGCGGATCCGCCGCAGTCGCCTCGACGGCTTCGGCCGGCCGCTGCGATGCCCGGCCGTGCAGGCGGTCTTCGCGAAGTACAGGCGCCGCTTCGCGGGCTGCCTCGACGGGCCCGACTCCGGCAAAGGTCCCCTGCGGCTGCGCTACTGGGAAGACGGATGCCAGGCCCGGGCCTTCGAGGTGCTGTGCGACATGGACCGGCGCGAGGTCCACGAGCTCTTCACGGCCATGGTTGCCAGCAACCTCGCATGCGGCGCCGGCCGCGACTCCGCTCTCGACGACACGCCGCTCGCCGCTGCCCTGGCCCGCGAGCTGGGCGCCGGATCCGCGTGACCCGGCGCCCCGTCGGTCACTCGCCGGCCGCGACCGTCAGGACGGCTGAGGCCGACAGCGTGGTGCGCGCGACCATGGCCACGAGCGCGTGCGCGGCGGCGGTCGGATGTATCAGGTCCCAGAACAGCACGCCGGTCGCATCGTAGCTGCCGCCGTCCGGCGGACAGGCCCCGGTCGGGACGCGGGTTCCATCGGGCTGCTGGATCAGGCAGGGCACGGTGACGTTGGCGAAACCGAAGGCCGCCGGATCCGTCAGGATCGCCCGGAACATGGCGTTGATGTCGACGATCACGATGTCGACGTCGAGCTCCGCGCTCAGCCCGGCCATGGCGCCCGCCAGGACTGCGTTGTGTGCGGCGACCAGCGCATTTAGCCCGGCCGCGGCCTCTGGGCTCAACACCAAACCACCCAGCGGCGTGTCGCCGAGGTTGGGCAGGTTGGGCACGAGGAACCACCGGCCGCCGAGGTCGTAAAGCTCCTGCACGGCCGTGACCAGATCGTCGACCACCAGAACGGGATCGCTGTCCCCGCCGAGGTAGTTGTTGGAGCCCGCCCAGACCACGACCAGGTCCCTGTGCTTGATCTTGCCGCCGGCGGCCGCGAAGTTCGCGACTTGGCTCAGAACGCCGGTCCCGGAAAACGGCCCGCGCGTGTCGGTAAAGGCCCCGGCGATCGCCTGGTTGTTGGCCAGTGGGTCGATGACGACGGGCGTCGTGTCGAAATCGCGCTTCGGGTCCAGAAGCGGCTCGAAGACCTCGATCCAAATCGGACTGTTGGAGAAGCGGCCCGCGAAATAGGGCGGGCTCGGCGGCTCGAAGCCGCCGGTCATGGCGAAGAGGTTGCCGGTATCGCTCAGGCTGTCCCCGAAGACGTAGAGACTCTTGAACTTCGAGCCTGATCCACCCTCTGCCCAGGCGCCGGGGCTTGCGGCGCCCAGCAGCAGAGTGACGAGCACCAATGCGCCCAGAAGTCGCTTGGTCATGTGCCTTCCCCTGTGTTGCACGGCCGTAGTCTTGCCGGATTTTGTATTGCGGTGGCTGGATGAACTATGACATCCGGCAGCATTGAGTACAATCGATAACCTATTGTAAGTTATAACATTTCCCATGGTCTCAGGTTGTGTTGCCCGATTTACTCTCCGGATCGAGCCGCTAGCCGGTGCGGGCGGGCGCGCCTCGCTAATCGGACGTTAAGCCGGTTCCGTCACCATGACGAAGCTCTGCGGCGCCCGGGTGGGAGCGAAATGCCGAGATGTTCAAGCACCTGACGATCACGGCGTTTGTCGCCGCAGCCCTGGTCCACCCGCGGCCCGCGGCCGCTGGCGCGGCGGCCTTCGAGACCTACGGCGACATCAGCCAGTATGCGATCCCGGGCATCGCCATGCTCTTCACCATGGCGCGCGGCGACCCCGAGGGCTTGGTCCAGCTGGGCGCCAGCACGGCCGCCACCTTTGGCACGGTGCAGGGCGTGAAACGCGCCGTCGACCGGGAGCGTCCCGGCGGCGGCGGCCTGTCGTTCCCCTCCGGGCACACCTCGGGGGCCTTTTCGGGGGCGTCCTACCTGCATTACCGCTACGGCTGGGAATACGGGCTGCCCGCCTATCTCGCCGCGGCCGCGGTCGGCTATAGCCGGGTCGAGGCGGACAAGCACTACTGGAGCGACGTCGCGGTCGGCGCGGCGATCGCCAACCTTTCCGCGTTCTTGCTGGACGATCCGATCAACGAGCGCATCACCGTCCTGCCGATGCTCGACATCCGCAAGCCCAGCTTCGGCATCGTCGCCTCGATCCGGTTCTGATCCGAGATCCCGAAGACGGCCGGCAGGCGGGTGAGGTCAGGGCTCGGCTCCCGTATCGGCCGAGGCGGCGGTTGGGTAAGCTACCCAGGCGCGAATGACATTATCTTAACAAATGGCTTCTAGTGTCTGCCGGGCGCCGTTTTCGATGTCTCGGGGCGGCGCGGGGCGGTTTCCATATTCTAGGCGGAGGAGGACGATGAGCAGCAGGACATGGACCGCGTTGGCTGCGGCCTGGGCGATTTTCATGGCCGCGCCTGTGGGCGCCGCCGAGGTCGAGCACGCGCTCTCGAACGGGGCGACCTTGATCACGGACGAGGCCGACGAGGTCCTCACGGACCGGGCCGCGCTCGACGAGATCTCCGCCCAATCGCAGGGCGAGCCCGACCCGACTCTCGAGGCCTACTGGAGCAACCCGGAGTTCGAGGTCTACTTCAACCACGAGGCCGTCGGCTACGTCGAGATGGACGACTGGGACGAGCTCGACGTGAACGACCTCTGGGAGTCCTACGTGGAGGGGTCGAAGGAGCAGTCGAAGCTCTTTGGCTACCAGATCCGGCCGTTGCGCTGGGTCGTCGAGCCGACCCTGGACCGCAAGAGCGCCGTGGCCTACTACGCGCTCGAGGTGCAGTTCGGCGAGGAGGAGCCGTTGATCAACCTGGTCGTCTACGATTTCGGGCGCTACGGCTACGAGGAGATGACCTTGGTCCAGAGCTCCGGCGCGTTCCCCGCGGCCCGGGCCGGGGGCATCGCCACGCGGATCGCCGCGGCCTACGAGTTCGGGCCCGAGAGCGACTACGGCGACTTCACCGAGGGCGACACGATCGCGGCGATGGGCGCCGGCGGGCTGGTCGCCGCGGCGCTCGGCGTCAAGTTCGGCAAGGGAATCCTGGCCATCGCGCTGGTCTTCCTCAAGAAGTTCTGGTTTATCTTCCTGGTCATTCCGGCCGCTATCTGGAAGTTCTTCACCGGCCGCTCGAAGGAGGCCGAGGCGGAGACCTGAGGCGCCGACGAAGGCCGATGGATTGAAAACACGAGAAGAATAGCACCACATGTCATCACCGGGCGTGACCCGGTGATCTAGAAGACCGGCGGGACCGCGGGCGTTCCTGGATTGCCGGATCGGGTCCGGCAACGGCACGTCGGGTCGGGCGGACACCTGCGCGCGATCAGTCGCAGTTCTCGCAGTAGACGTGGAGCAACTCGCCGAAGCCGTTGGTCTTGGTCTTCAGGTTCGTGACCATGACCTTCTGGCCCTCGCCATAGCCGGCGGCCCCGGCCCGGCCGACCAGGCCCAGGTCCCGCGATGCGATCACCGCGAGCGCCAGCGCGATCACGGTCAGGACGGTCTTGGTGTAGAGATCGGTCTTCATGAGTGGCCTCCCATTCTTGGCCGGGCGAGCACCCCGGCCCTCGACCGTATTACGCGTGGCGTCGTGCATTCGTGCAAGCGGTGGTGTAGATTTGATCGCGTGTCCGGGGTGGCTCGGCGCTAACAGTGCGGAAAGCCATAGTCTGGCTCTACTTTGGTTTCCCCGGCGGAGAAAATCTCTGCGTGAAAGCGTTAAGGTTCAAGGTACTGATCAGAAATGGTGTCCCGTTCGCTAGGTAAATGGAACATTCATCGCAAGGCCGAACTCGATCAGATGGAGTCTGCCCATGGCCTAACCGGTGGCACCAGCAGGGGGCGGCGATATGCAACCGAGCAGATCAACCATGCCTACGCCATGCTCCTGTCGTCCCAGTTTCAGGGCTTTTGTCGCGATCTCCATTCAGAGGCAGTTGACCATGTCGTGACCCACTTCTCCGGTGGAAATGGTGCGTCGGCCAGCCTTCTCCGTGCGAATCTCGTTTGGGGTCGTCGACTCGACCGTGGCAATCCAAATCCGGGAAACCTCGGTAGTGATTTTAACCGCCTTGGTATAGATTTTTGGGATCAGGTGAAATCGGCGCACGCCTGGAGCCAGCGGAGGAAAGATCGATTGGAGATGTTAAACGAATGGCGCAATGCGATCGCTCATCAAGATTTTTCAAATGTTCGACAGCCGCTTCATCTCAATGACGTTCGTGCTTGGCGGACTGCGTGTAATGGCCTGGCGAGAACTTTTGATCGCGTTTTGTCGAGGCATCTCACTGCGATTGTTGGGGCGCAACCATGGTAGTATAGTGGACCTATGATCCAGCTGCCTAACCATAAATCGTCCACTCTCGTCCAGGTTGGAGACCGGGTTCTGGTGCGTTTTGGCACCCGGAGCATTCGGGCGGAAGTGATAGAGGATCTCGGAGGAATCGGCGTGGGAGGGCGCCAGATCGTCCGTGTGAAAGCCTTGGAGCCGACCGATGGCGAGCGCGAAGAGTTCGAGGTTGCGGCGGACGAGTTGAATTGACCCGGCATAAGACGGAGTCAATCTTTCAATAATTGCGGCTCAGCCTCTTATTCGGTGTGGCGGTTAATGGATGGCCTGGAGTTGCCCCGGTTTCTTGGAGGGTTATGGATTTGGGCGAGCGGGGGGTAGCTGGTTCCTCATAGTGGTGCAGTAAGCAAGCAGAAGGGCTTCGGAGTTTGGCGAACGGTTGGACCAAGGAGGCTCTAATTTCCTCGCGTCACCGCCCAGTATATCCCAGGTTGCTGACGTAGCTGGCTTGCGTTTGGCCACACATTATAAAGATCGAAGGGCATAAGGTGTTCCTCTTATAGATGTAAAATTGATTTGTTTCGGTTTGGCATCGCCAAAGAAATGGTGTGAGTTAGCAATAGGATACCCTTAATGTTCTCTTGCAGAAATTAACCCCCCACCATCGGCAAATTCAGCCCCTGCTCTTTGGCACAAGCGATTGCCTCCTCGTAGCCCGCGTCGGCGTGGCGCATGACGCCCGTCGCCGGGTCGTTTGTGAGAACGCGTTCCAGGCGCCTTGCCGCTGCCTCGGTACCGTCGCAGACGATGACCATGCCGGCGTGCTGACTGAAGCCCATGCCGACGCCGCCGCCGTGGTGCAAGCTGACCCAGGTGGCGCCACTGGCGCAGTTCACGAGCGCGTTCAGGAGCGGCCAGTCGGAGACCGCGTCGCTGCCGTCCTTCATGGCTTCGGTCTCGCGGTTGGGGCTGGCGACCGAGCCGGAATCGAGGTGGTCGCGGCCGATCACGATGGGGGCCTTCAGTTCGCCGCTTGCGACCATCTCGTTGAAGGCGAGGCCCAAGCGCGCACGCTGACCGAGGCCGACCCAGCAGATCCTGGCCGGCAGGCCCTGGAAGTGGATGCGCTCGCGGGCCATATCGAGCCAGGTGTGCAGGTGCGTGTCGTCGGGGATCAGCTCCTTGACCTTGGCGTCGGTCGCGAAGATGTCCGCCGGCTCGCCCGAGAGCGCGGCCCAGCGGAAGGGGCCGATGCCGCGGCAGAACAGCGGCCGGATATAGGCCGGCACGAATCCGGGGAAGTCGAAGGCGTTGGCCACGCCCTCCTCGAGGGCCACCTGGCGGATGTTGTTGCCGTAGTCGAAGGTCGGCACGCCGCGCTTCTGCAGCTCCAGCATGGCCTCGACGTGCACGGCCATCGACCGCTTGGCGGCCGCGACCACCGCCTCGGGGTCGCGCTCCTGCTTGCGCTCCCACTCGTCCAGGCTCCAGCCGGCCGGCAGGTAGCCGTGCAGCGGGTCGTGCGCCGAGGTCTGGTCGGTCAACAGGTCCGGCTTTACGCCGCGCTCGACCAGCGCGGGCAGCACCTCGGCGGCGTTGCCGATCAGGCCGACCGAAATTGCCTCGCCCTCCTGGCAGGCCGCCTCGATCAGCGCCAGCGCTTCGCCCAGATCCGCGGTGCTGGTGTCCAGGTAGCCGGTCTCGAGTCGCTTCTCGATGCGGCTCGGCCGGCACTCCACGGCGAGCAGGCAGGCGCCGGCCATGGTCGCGGCGAGCGGCTGGGCACCGCCCATGCCGCCCAGGCCCGCGGTCAGGATCCACTTGCCGGTCAGGTCGCCGCCGAAGTGCTGGCGCCCGGCCTCGATGAAGGTCTCGTAGGTGCCCTGGACGATGCCCTGGCTGCCGATGTAGATCCACGAGCCGGCGGTCATCTGGCCGTACATCATCAGGCCCTTGCGGTCGAGCTCGTTGAAATGCTCCCAGTCCGCCCAGTGCGGCACCAGGTTGGAGTTGGCGATCAGGACGCGCGGCGCGTCCTCGTGGGTCTTGAACACGCCGACCGGCTTGCCGGATTGCACCAGAAGGGTCTCGTCGCCCTCCAGTCGCGTCAGCTCCCGGACCAGGGCGTCGTAGCAGGCCCAGTCGCGCGCCGCGCGACCGATGCCGCCGTAGACGACAAGCTCCTGGGGCTTCTCGGCGACCTCGGCGTCCAGGTTGTTCATCAGCATCCTGAGCGGCGCCTCGGTCAGCCAGGACTTGGCGGTGAGCTCCGTGCCGCGCGGCGCGCGGATCTCACGTGTGTTGTCGAGGCGGGGATTGTCGCTGTCTTGGTTCATGGTCACTGTGAGGTCTCCATGTTGGAGAGATAGTCCTGCCGGCCGGCGATGCGGTAGCGGCTGCCCGGATAGCTGAGCCGCGCGCGCGAGACAACCAAGCCGTTCGACCAGGTGCGCCGGATCACCAAGAGGCAGGGTTCGCCGGGACCGAGGCCGAGCAGCTCGCGGACTACGGGGCCGGGCAGCTCCGCCTCGACCACGTGCTCGGCGGCGTCCATCGGCCCGAGACCGGCGAAGTATTCGAAGGTGGTGGTGCAAGTGAAGTCCTGGTCCAGGTAGCCGGGCGCGAAGGCCGGATTGACGTGGCGCTCCTCGACCTGGACCGGCGTGCCGTCCTCGCGGTGCAGGACGAGCGAATGGAACACAGGCGCGCCGGGCGCGAGCGAAAGCGCCCGGGCGACCTCGGGGGTGGCACCCTGGCGGGCCAGACGCACGACCCGGCAGGCGTGCGCGTGGCCCCGTTCGGCGATCTCGTCGCGGATATCGCGGATCTCGAGCAAGGCCGATTGCGGCTTCACCTCCGCCACGTAGGTGCCGTCGCCCTGGACCCGGGTCAGCCAGCCCTCGACGGAGAGCTCGCGCAGCGCCCTGTGCGCGGTCATGCGGCTGACGCCGAGCGCGCGGGTCAGCTCGTTCTCGGAGGGCAGGCGCTCGCCTTCGGGCCAGTCGCCGGCCAGGATGCGGCCGACGATGTGGTCCTTGACCTGGCGGTAGAGCGGCGCGGTTTCGTGGCGTCTGATCGCGGCCATGGGTTTTCGCGGGGCCGGCCCCGCCTCGCTGCGGTCTCGCCACTTGTATAGACAACTTCGGCGGGCGAGGCCAGTCCCCGCCGCGGGCCCCCGCCGCGGGCCGGGTTTGGACTTAAGCGGCCCGGATCGCCCGCTGCGCCTCCGCGGCCCTCTCCCGCGGGCCCGACCCCGCGAAGTAGCGGTCCAGCAGCGCGAAGAGCTCTTGCGGATAGAAGGGTTTTTTCAGGAATTCCCGGGCGCCGCTGCGCTGCGCCGCCAGGACCGCCTGCTCACTTCTGTAGGCGGTGACCACCACGGGAACGAGTCCGGGACGCAGTTGCTGCAGCGTGCCGATCAGGTCGAGCCCGTTGCTGTACCGGCCGAGCTTCATGTCGACCAGCGCGACCTCGGCGTCGAAATTCCGGGCCGTCGTCAAGGCGGCCCGGGCGGTGAGGGCGATCGCCACTGAGAAGCCGGCCGCGCGCAGGACCTCGGCGGTCCCGTCGGCCACATCGCGGTCGTCATCGATGATCAGAATATTGCCACGCGTGGCCGTCGTGGCCACGGGGTCCGCTTGGCGGGGCGTCGGGACGGCCATATTCCGGAATTCTTCCAAGGCCTTCTCCACTGGTTGTCCGAGCCCTAGGATCGGTCTAGCAGCCTCCCGTTAGAGATAACGCGCTTGTGGTGGCCTTAGGCTGGCCGGGTCGATTAGCCCCGGCGGGCCGGCTTTCCACCTTGAGTCTTCCCCACCGTGCTAAGGATCCTTCCGCCTCTCGTTGCGCCCTGCTTGTGGCTTGTTCTCTAGACGGTCGCCTCCTCGCCCCGGTTTCTGTGCTCGCGCACAAGATCGAGGGTCCGCCCGACCGCCAGCGTCGTTGCCAGAATGAAGGCGGCGACCAGGAGCGGATCGTAGGTCAGTTTGGTGCTGGCGAGCCAAACGGACTCCAGCACGTTCGGCAGTGCTTGCGCCTTGGCGGCGGAGAAAATGAGGGTGGACCCCGAAGCGACTGCGGCCGCCAAGAAAGCCAAATTCGATTTCATGACGTTCCTCCTCGATCTGAACCGTTCCCGTTCGAATGCCAAGGGTCCGTTGACCCCGCCTGAGTTACATTAGCAAACATAATGACATAAAAGTAGAGAAAAAGCAAAAAGTTTTTTTCGAAATATTAACCAACAATCTTATTATATCGCAAAACAATAGGTAATAATTCGTATAAATCCATTTATACTACAGTAAATAAAGTATTTATTGTTGCATCTTGGGGGAGTGACCTGTTTCGAAGGTTTGTCCGGCCGCGGCAAGACGCCGGCTAGGGCGGCTGGCGTCTTGCTGCAATTCAACGTTCGGCTGATGGTGGAGGTCCGCCCACGATGATAGTCAGATCAAGAACAGTTCGGGAGCCTGCGTATCGGGTGTGGCCGGAAACTGGTCGCTCACCTCCAAGGCGTGAGGTGGCGTCCTCCTAGGCCGACAGCGCGCCCCGTTTGTGGTCGTGTTCGCGGACGAGGTCGACCGACCGGCCGATCGCCAGGGTCGCGGCAAGGACGAACGCGGCCACGAGCAACGGGTCGTAGGTCAGTTTGGTGCTGGCGATCCATACGGACTGCAGCACGGTGGGCAACTCCTGCGCCGTGGCGGCCGAGAAGACGAGGCTGGTGCCGGCGGCGATTGCGGCTGCCAGAAATGTCAGGTGCGATTTCATCGTGTCTCTCCTTGATCTGAACCGTTCCCGTTTGTTTCCGCAGGTCGCTCCGTGCGACCGGTATTTGTTTGTGGTTTATAATCTCATAAGATACAAGAAAAAACAATAGAAATCTTCATACTATATTAACTATATATGACATCAAGATTTACCATGTTTCTGATATCACAATATAAACGTGATTAATACATGATTAAGACGCGATTCAATTCAATTTAAGCACAAATTAAAAGTAATGTTTCTTTCAACCCGGGTCGACCCGGCCGGTGTCGGCCCTCGGTCGGGCACGGCTGCGCCAGGCGGGCAGGGCGTGCTAGATTTGTCCCCGGACGAGACAGAACCGGGGAGCAAACGCGCCCCGTTGGTTAGCGCGAGGCAGGCCGCGATGGATCCTTACCGATACCGCCCGGGACGCTCCCCCTTGCTGGTTTCCATACCGCACGCGGGCACCCAGGTGCCGCCGGAGATGGCGGCGCGCATGACAGAGGCGGCCCAGGCGCTGCCCGATACCGACTGGCACGTCGACCGGCTCTACGACTTCCTCGAGGATCTGGACGCTTCGGTGTTGGCCGCGACCCAGTCGCGCTTCGTCATCGACCTCAACCGCGCCCCGGACGGCGCGCCGCTCTATCCCGGCGCCAGCAATACGGAGCTCTGCCCGACCACCACTTTCGACGAGCAGCCGGTCTACCGGGCCGGAGAGGGCCCGGACGAGGCCGAGGTCGCGGCCCGGCGGGCCCGGGTCTGGCGGCCCTATCACGAGCGGCTGCAGGCCGCGCTCGAAGCGATCAAGGCGCGCCACGGGGTTGCCCTGCTGTGGGACGCCCACTCGATTCGCAGCCGCGTCCCGCGCTTCTTCGAGGGCCGTCTGCCCGACCTCAATTTCGGCACCGGCGGCGGCGCGACGGCGGACCCGGAGCTGGTCGCCCGGTTGGCGGATGTCGCGACCGCGTCGGGTTACAGCCATGCCGTCAACGGCCGCTTCAAGGGCGGCTACATCACCCGGGCCTATGGCCGGCCCGCCGAAGGGGCCCACGCGGTGCAGCTCGAACTGAGCCAGATCATTTATATGGACGAGGCGCCGCCCTATGGTTTCCGCGAGGACTTGGCGGCCGGCATCCGCCCCGCATTGCGGCGGCTGCTGGAAAGTGCCGTCAACTGGGTATACCGCCGGGGGCGACTTGCACGCGGGTAGATGGTATTGTGACTTGAATGGTTGATCGAGACAGCGGCTCGCTCGCAGTGTGGTGCGCGTTGGAACGGCCAAGGACGCTCAATCCGTACCGGGTCCTTGCGGGCCGGTTGCCAGACGTCCCGGTCGAATGAGTACCGTGCGATGATGACTGACGCAGCGCGATTTGTCAGCCTCCTCACCCACGATACCCTGGCCTTGATTCTCGCCGGGGGACGCGGCAGCCGCCTCGGTGTTCTGACCGACTGGCGGACCAAGCCGGCGGTGCCTTTCGGCGGGAAATTCCGCATCATCGATTTCAGCCTCTCCAACTGCCTCAACTCGGGGATCCGCCGAATCTGCGTGTTGACCCAGTACAAATCCCATGCGCTCATTCAGCATATCCTGCAAGGCTGGAACCACCTCAATGTGGAGCACGGCGAATTCATCGATATCGTGCCGGCGCAGCAATGGGTGGATGAGGAATCCTGGTACCAGGGCACCGCGGACGCGGTCTACCAGACCCTGGACATCGTCGAGAGCTACACTCCGAAGTACGTGCTGATATTGGCCGGCGACCACGTCTACAACATGGATTACGGCGAGCTGCTGGCCGCGCACGTGG
>JAOUCL010000181.1 GCA_029859805.1 Rhodospirillales bacterium
ACGCAAACTCCTGCACGGCGGTGAACGACGAATCGGCATAGCCCGGCCGCCCAAAGGGCGCCGGGTGGCTAATTCGTATGCTCTTGCCGAACAGGTGCTGCGTCATGCCCCGACCTTAGACCCCGGGACGGAGCGAATCAAGCGCGCCCGCCGCGATAGTGCGGGCCATCGGGTGACAGGCAAGAAAGCCTTCCCCCTCGACGGGGGAAGGTTTGGATGGGGGTGGACGAGGCCGCTCGCATCGCGTTTGGAGGCGTCATTCCAGTCGAAGACGTCTCCCCCCACCTCGATCCTCCCCCGCAAGGGGGGAGGAAGAAAGTGCGGTGTCTTATTGCCTCACGCCGTGCGGATGATGTGGGTCAGCACCGTGACGGTAACGGCGCCTACCACGGTGCTCACCAGGACCGTCGCGCCCGAGACCTCGCCACCGGCGCGCTTTCCCTTGGCCTGCAGCTCGAAGCCGGCGGGCATGGCCGCCAGCATCACCGCGACCCAGGCCCAGGAGGCCGGGATGCTGAGCAGCTTCAGCTGTATGGCCAGCAGCCAGACGAGGGCGGGGAAGGCCACCAGCTTGACGGCCGCGGCAGCGAACTCCGGCTGCAGCCTGTCGCCGAAAGAATAGCGCACGATCATGCCGCCGTAGGCGAAGAGCGCGAGAGGCACCGCGGTCGCCCCGATCGTGTTCAGCGCCGTGTCGATCCTGGCCGGGACCGGGATGTCCAGCTTGGCGAAGGCGATGCCGGCCACCAGGGCGATGAAGAGCGGGCTCTTGGCGTACTCGATCAGCACCTTAACCGGGTCGCCGCCCCTGCGGCCATGCACGCGCTGGACGACCAGAACCATCAAGGCCATCACCAGGCCGTGCAGACCGACCAGCAGCAACATGGGCGTGATCACCTTGCTGGCGAGGATGAGGGAGACCGCCGGGACACCGAGCAGGACCAGGTTGGAGTGGGACCCGGCGATGCCGATCCGCGTCTGCTCGCCGGAGGTGGCCTGGAAGGCGAAGCGGCCCGCCGCCACCCCCAACGCCAGCGCCCCGGCCGCGGCCAGGAAATATATCGCCAGGAATTCGGCGAGGTTGCCCAGGGACTTGTCCAGCAGGGAGGTCCGGGTGAGCGTCCGGAACAGGTAGACCGGCAGCGCGACGGCGAAGACGAACTGCGCCAGGCCGTCGAACAGACCCTCGGACAGGTAGCGGAACCGCGCCGCGGCGTAGCCCGCCAGGACGATCAGGAAGAACGGCAGGACCATCAAAAGCGTCTTTTCCATTTTCGGGGGAACTTCCTCTAGAGATCCACGGAATGAGCCGGTACTGCTGGTCCGCCAATACCTTTGGGCCGGATCCGTATGGCCGGGTGCCAGCCTGGACAAACGCGCTTAATTTTCGCTTAAGCGGAGCCGTTCGGGATCTCTTGCTTGCTCACGGCACCCACGGGCCGGAGCGCGTGCGGCCCTTGAAGAACTCCCACATCAGCCGGCTGGCCTCGGGGCCGAGTTCATCGGTAAAGCTGCCGTCCGGGTCGCCGCCCGACCAGGCATGCGCCAGGCCGTCGATGAGGACCCTGCGCATGACCAGGGCTTCGGCATCGTCTCGATAGTCCTGGACCGTGTAGGCGTGGCGATCCGGGTCCGCCGGGAACTTCTCTGTCGCGTCGGCTTCCGCGTTGATCGAATCATTCGCGCCGTCGCCATCGTCGGCGAAGTCGTTCATCTGGGCGAATTGTCCGATCACCTGATCTGCGTTGAGCGGGGCGACCTTGTCGTCCGCGGCGCCCTGCACCACGATCACCGGCGAGACGCGGTGCACCGCGCCCTGCCGCTCGTAGGCCAGCTGGCCCCGGCCGTCCGGGTCCGGGCCGCCGGCTTCCATCGCGTCCGTGGCGTCCGCCGTCCAGCCGTAGAACCAATAGGCGAATGGCCATAGATACTGCGCCGGCACCTCCTCCTCGGCGGCGGCGAACTCGAGGCCCGAATGGACCCCGGTGGCCGCGAAGACCTCGGGATAAAGCGAGCCCAGGATCGCGCTCATGGCGCCGCCCGCGGACAGGCCGGTCACGTAGACGCGGCTCCCGTCGATCTTCACCGAGAGCTTCAGGGCCTCGATCATCTCGACGACAACCCCCGGCTCGCCCGCGCCGCGGGACTGGTTCTCGACCGTCCACCACTCCCAGCAGCGGTTGGGATTGAGCCAGAGCCGGTAAAACGGGCGCCGAGTCTCCGGATAGAGCACGACGAAGCCGTCCCGATCGGCCAGCTCGCCGAAGCCCGTGCCCACGGCAAAGCCCCGGCTGTCCTGCTTGCAGCCGTGCAGGGCGACGACCAGCGGCGCGGGCGTCTCCGCGTCGTGGCCTGCGGGCAGGTAGACGAGCGACTCGTAGCCGCCGACGCTCGGCCCCTCGTTCAGGCTTCCCGTCTGCGCCCGGGCCGCCGGGGCGGCCAGCACCATGCATAAGGCGACACAAAGGGATCGAAGCAGGCAACCCGCGCTTAGTTGGATCGCGGCCATGGCGGAGCCTCCTGGTCTGCCGCGCAGCACGTGTTAATTGTATCACAAGCAGTCCCGGTTCATGCTCGAGAAATGCCGGGCGATCGCCTTCGATCGTGATTTCATGGGGGCTTGCGGCGGGCCGTCATGCTTCGTCCCTCGCCCTTCGACAAGCTCAGGGTGAGGAACCTCTGGATGAGGTAAGATATTGATATAAAACACCGAACCTCATCCTGAGCCTATCGAAGGATGAGGAGGCCCGAAGGGCCGTCTCGAAGGACATGCCGCCCGCTGCGCCGGGCGGCATCGATAAAGGAACCGCGGGACATGGCCATTCGGGAACTGCGTATCGCCGGCTACCGGTCGCTGAAGGGGCTGGACCTGCCGCTTTCGGAGCTCAACGTCTTCACCGGGCCGAACGGCTGCGGCAAGAGCAATTTGTACCGGGCCCTGGTGATCACGGCCGCCGCCGCGCGCGGCGCGCTGGCCCGCTCGCTCGCCGAAGAGGGCGGCATGCCCTCGGTGCTCTGGGCGGGCGAGCGGGGCAAGGGCGGCGTGCGCATGACCCTGGGCGTCGCCTGGGACGACTGGGACTACGAGATCGCCTGCGGCCTGCCGAACCTGAAGAGCGGGCCCGTCGAGGAGGGGGGTACCGCGTTCTTTCTCGACCCTCTGGTCAAGGAGGAATGGGTGCGCGCGCCCGCCGCCGGCCGCCGGCCCGTCGCTCTTCTAGAGCGCAAGAACATGAGCCTCTGGCTGCGCGACCGCGACGGCAAGCGCGTCTCCTACCCGCTCGAGCTGCTGGCCTCGGAATCGGCCATGGCGCAGATCATGGAGCCGCAACTCTATCCGGAGCTCGCCTGGCTGCGCGACGAGATGGCGGCCTGGCGCTTCTACCATCAGTTCCGGACGGACCCCGACTCGCCGCTGCGCCGGCCGCAGGTGGGCGTCCACACCCCCGTGCTGAGCGCCGACGGGCACGACCTGGCCGCGGCCCTCCAGACCATCATCGAAATCGGCGACGATGCGGCGCTCGAAGACGAGCTCGACGCCGCCTTCCCGGGCTCGGAGCTGACCATCTTCCAGGAGCGCGGCCGCTTCGAGCCGGGCCTCGTCCTGCCCGGCATCCGCCGGCCCTTCGAAGCGCGCGAGCTCTCCGACGGCACGCTGCGCTACCTCTGCCTTTTGGCCGTGCTGCTGAGCCCGCGGCCGCCGGCCCTGCTGGCCCTCAACGAGCCCGAGACCAGCATCCACGCGGACCTGCTGGAGCCCCTCGCGCGCCTCATCGTCAAGGCCTCGGAGCGATCGCAGATCCTGGTCGTCACCCATTCCAAGGCGCTCGCCAGCCACATCGAGGCGGCCTCGGGCTGCCCGGTCTTCCGCCTCGAGAAGGTCGAGGGCGAGACGGTGATCGCGGGGCGGACGCTTTCGGGTGGGGAGGAGGAGTGAGGGAAAGGGGGGCCTGTTGAAATAGTACACGATGTTGCGGCCACTTCATCCTTCGACAAGCTCAGGATGAGGTAATTCAAGCATTTATACTCCTCACCCTGAGCTTGTCGAAGGGTGGTATCGCCTTTTTCAACAGGCCCAAGGGCCCTTGCTTCCCGGCCGGCCCTTCTAAGCCGTCCTTTCCGGAAACAGTCCCGGCATCCAACGTGACGCGAGTTTGGCCGGGAAGGCAAGGCGCAGCGGCGCACGGGTGCTTTCCGAGACCAGCACGCCGCGCGAGATCAGGGCGGAGGTGACGCGCCTTGCCTGCCGGGCGCTCGTACCGAGCAGCTTCTCGACCTCGCCCCTGGGCAGCGCGCCGCGATAAAGAACGGCTTCCAGAACGGCACCGGATTTTGGCGGCAGGGCGTCGGCGCGGATCTCCTCTTCGGTCCAGATGAGGATGCGGTCGCGCAGGCGCGCGGGCTGCACGAGCGCTTCCATGAAATCCACTTGATCGATGCAGGTGGCCAGGAAGAACTCCATGAATGCAGCCAGCGCCTCTTCGCTCAGGTGGCCACGGCCATCGAGGTCGTTGCGGCGCGCCAGGTCGCAGGCCTGGAGCTGGCCCATATACGTGCCTTCGTTGCGAGCCAGGCCGCGGGCGATCGACCAGATGCCGCCCGTGTCCAGGGTTTCCAGCAGCATGGCATGGGACATCAGGCGGGCGACGCGCCCGTTGCCGTCGAGAAACGGGTGAATCCAGAGCAGCCGATGGTGCGCGGCGGCGGCCGCCAGGATCGTGTCCGTCTTGCCGAGACGGCGGTAGACCTCTTCGAAGCGCGCCAGAAAGCGGGGCACGGCGCCGGGACTGACCGGGACATGCCGGCCGACCCGGACATCGCGCTCCCGCAGCTTTCCGGGGACGACCTCGATGCGCTCCTTGGTCTCGGGGTCTTCGGCCCGGAGCAGGTCCTCCGGGAGTAGTTCCGCGAAGCGGCGGTGGATCTCGAGCAAGCCCTCGGTGGTCGTCGCGCGGCCCGCCAGCCCCCGCGCATCGATCCATTGTTGGACCGCGATATGGGCCTTGGCCTCGAGCTGGAGATTGCGCTTCTCCGGCTCCGTGCTGAAATCGTTTCTCAGCGCCCGCTCGATATCGACCGGATGCGTATCATGGCCCTCGATCAGGTTGCTGTAATAGCAGTTCATCGACCGGACGAGATCGGCCAGCGCCGCGAGCACGCCTTCGGGCAGGCTGCGGCGGAACCCGGCCGCGCGCTGGGCCAGCTCCAAGGCTAGGTCCGCAAGCGCGCCGCGGTGCTTCGAGCCCTCGCCCACGAGCAGAGGCTCCATGAGGCCGATGGATTCACCCCGGTCCTCTACAGCACCCTTTTTGGCCGCCGATTTGGCCGGTTTTTTGTCCGTTTCAGCGTGGCCCATAAATTGAATATTATCAAATGATTATATAATACACAATCCTCCGAATGACCGCTTTATTGGCCGGTTTCATGGCCGCTATTGATTAAAGCGCGTGTCGTCACCCACCCCCGCGCATGCCACATCGAGGCGGCGTCGGGCTGCCCGGTCTTCCGGCTGGAGAAGGTCGAGGGCGAGACGGTGGTTGCGGGGCGGACGCTGTTGGGGGGCAACGGGGACGACGATTGAACCTAGCCCGTTACGCCGCCTCCCTTGTCCCCTTGTCCACGATCTCCACGATGTCCGCCAGGATCGCCGTCAGGTCGTAGTCTTTCGGGGTGTACACCGCCGCCACGCCCGCCGCCTTCAGGCGCTCCGCGTCCTCGGGGGGGATGATGCCGCCGATGACGACCGGCACCTCGCCGATGCCGTGCTCGGCGAGGCGCGCCAGGACGTCGGCGGCGAGCGGGCCGTGGGAGCCGGAGAGGACCGAGAGGCCGACGACGTGCACGCCCTCCTCCAGCGCCGCCTTGGCGATCTGGGCGGGGGTCAGGCGGATGCCGTCGTAGACGACCTCGAAGCCGGCGTCGCGGGCGCGCACCGCGATCTGCTCGGCGCCGTTGGAATGGCCGTCCAGCCCGGGCTTGCCGAGCAGCATCTTGGGCCGGCCGCCGAGCCTTTTGGCGACCTCGTCGACGCGCTTGCGCAATTCCTTCAGGCGCGCCGGGTCGCCGCCGCCGACCGCCCGGCCGACCCCGGTGGGCGCGCGGTACTCGCCGTAGACCTCGCGCAGCGCCTCCGCCCACTCGCCGGTCGTGACCCCGGCGTGGGCGCAGGCGATCGAGGGTTCCATGACGTTCTCGCCCCTGGCCGCCGCGGCGCCCAGCTCCGCCAGCGCCTTTTCCGCCGCCTTGCCGTCGCGCGCCTCGCGCCAAGCCTCTAGCCGCGCGATCTGCCCGGCCTCGGCCGCGGGGTCGGGCGCCAGGAAGCCGCCGTCGCCGCCGGCGGTCAGCGGCGAGGGCGCGGTCTCGGTAAAGGCGTTGACGCCGACCACGGTCTGCTCGCCGCTCTCGATCGCCGCGACGCGCCGCGCGTTGCTCTCGACCAGGCGCTGCTTCATGTAGGCGCTCTCGACCGCCGCCACGGCGCCGCCCAGCTCGTCGATCCGGGCGAGCTCGGCCTCCGCCTCGGCGGCCAGCTCGGCGACCTTGGCCTCTACCACCTCGGAGCCGGTGAAGATGTCGTCGTAGTCGAGCAGGTCGGTCTCGAAGGCCACGATCTGCTGCAGCCGGAGCGACCACTGCTGGTCCCAGGGCCGGGGCAGGCCGAGCGCCTCGTTCCAAGCCGGCAGCTGCACGGCGCGGGCGCGCGCGTCCTTGGACAGCACCACGGCCAGCATCTCCAAAAGGATGCGGTAGACGTTGTTCTCCGGCTGCTGCTCGGTCAGGCCCAGCGAGTTGACCTGCACGCCGTAGCGGAAGCGCCGGTACTTGCCCTCCTCGACGCCGTAGCGCGCGCGGCAGATCTCGTCCCACAGCCGGGCGAAGGCGCGCATCTTGCACATTTCGGTGACGAAGCGCAGGCCCGCGTTGACGAAGAACGAGATGCGCCCGACGACCCTGGGGAAATCCGCCTCCGGCACCTGGCCCGAATCCTTGACCGCGTCCAGCACCGCGATCGCATTCGAAAGCGCGAAGGCCAGCTCCTGGACCGGAGTCGCGCCGGCCTCCTGCAGGTGGTAGGAGCAGACGTTGACCGGGTTCCACTTCGGGATCTCGCGGTAGGTAAACGCGATCACGTCGGTGACGAGCTTCATCGAGGGCTGCGGCGGGAAGATGTAGGTCCCGCGCGACAGGTACTCCTTTAGAAGATCGTTCTGCGTGGTTCCCGACAGCTTGTCGCGGGCGACGCCCTGGCGCTCGGCCGCGGCGACGTAGAGCGCCAGGAGCCAGGGCGCCGTGGCGTTGATCGTCATGGAGCTGTTCATGCGCTCCAGCGGGATGCCGTCGAGCAGCGCCTCCATGTCGCCGAGGTGGGCCACCGGCACGCCGACCTTGCCGACCTCGCCGCGGGCCAGCGGGTGGTCGGGGTCGTAGCCGGTCTGGGTCGGCAGGTCGAAGGCAATTGAGAGCCCGGTCTGGCCGCGCGCCAGGTTGGTCCGGTAGAGCGCGTTCGAGGCGGCGGCCGTCGAGTGGCCAGCATAGGTGCGGATCAGCCAGGGCTCGTCGCGGCGCTTCTTCCCTCCGCTCGTCCCGCTCATCGCATTTTTTCCCTCTTAGTCATCATATTTCGTTTCTTTAACATCGAACGCAATAAAATGATCATTTTTCGGTGGTCTAAGAAAGAAACGGTTATATTGTGCATTGCAAAAAAGCTGCTCCGAGGGTAAAAGTCAAGCGAATCCCGCCGGGGAAGCCGGGCCATCTTAGAGGCTGAGCCGAAGCCCTGGAAGACCCGAGGAAACCGGCGGTCTGTCGAGCGCCGCCCGGCCCGCGCCGGGCGAGGTTATACGGTGGAGGGTGTCGAATGACCGAGGTGGCCGAAGCCGCCCAGCCGCAGGCCGGGCAGAAGACCAAGGACCTCTACGAGATCGGCGAGATTCCGCCGCTCGGCCACGTGCCCAAGCAGATGTATGCCTGGGCGATCCGGCGCGAGCGCCACGGCGAGCCCGAGCAGGCCATGCAGGTCGAGGTCGTCGACGTGCCCGAGGTCGACAGCCACGACGTGCTGGTCCTGGTGATGGCCGCGGGGGTCAACTACAACGGCGTCTGGGCCGCGCTCGGCCAGCCGATCTCGGTCTTCGACGTGCACAAGGCGGACTATCATATCGCGGGCTCGGACGCAGCCGGCATCGTCTGGGCGGTCGGCTCCAAGGTGAAGCGCTGGAAGGTCGGCGACGAGGTCGTGGTGCATTGCAACCAGGACGACGGCGACGACGAGGAGTGCAACGGCGGCGACCCGATGTTCTCGCCGACCCAGCGGATCTGGGGCTACGAGACGCCGGACGGCTCCTTCGCCCAGTTCACCCGGGTCCAGGCCCAGCAGGTCATGCCCCGGCCGCGCCACCTGACCTGGGAGGAGAGCGGCTGCTACGTGCTGACCCTGGCGACCGCCTACCGCATGCTGTTCGGCCACCGCCCGCACATCCTCAGGCCCGGGCACAACGTGCTGGTCTGGGGCGGCTCGGGCGGCCTGGGCTCGATGGCGGTCCAGCTGATCGCGACGGCCGGCGCCAATGCCATCGGCGTGATCTCGGAGGAGGACAAGCGCGACTTCGTGCTGCAGCTCGGCGCCAAGGGCGTGATCAACCGCAAGGACTTCGACTGCTGGGGCCGCCTGCCCGAGATCAACGACCATGGCGGCTACGGCGCCTACATGAAGGAGGTGCGCAAGTTCGGCAAGGCGATCTGGGAGGTCACCGGCAAGGGCAACGACGTCGACTTCGTGTTCGAGCACCCGGGCGAAGCGACCTTCCCGGTGTCCTGCTTCGTGGTCAAGCGCGGCGGCATGGTCGTGTTCTGCGCCGGGACGACCGGCTACAACCTGACCATGGACGCGCGCTTCGTGTGGATGCGCCAGAAGCGCATCCAGGGCAGCCACTTCGCCAACCTCAAGCAGGCCGCGCAGGCCAACAACCTGATGGTCGAGCGGCGCATCGACCCCTGCCTGTCCGAGGTCTTCTCCTGGCACGACATCCCGCGCGCCCACACCAAGATGCGCCGCAACGAACACAAGCCGGGCAACATGGCGGTCCTGGTCCAGGCCAAGCACCCGGGCCTGCGCACCCTCGAAGACGCGATCGAGGAATAGGCCGCGTGGAGGCCGGATCCATGAGCCGAGAGGCGCCCCCCGGCGCCGAGGAAAGCGGGCTTGTCCTGCCCGACCTTCTGCCAGCCTGTACCGGCGCGCTCGAAGCCGCAGAAGGGTTCCTGGGCGAGGCCCGGCGGGCGGTCGCGGCGCTGATCGCGCCGGGTGGCCGGGTCGATCCGGCGCTGCTCGAGCGCGAGCAGTTCGCCGCGCACGGCTATGCCTGGCTCGCGACCTACGTCATGGCGCTCGAGCAGATACTGCATTGGGCCGAGCGGCTGGAGGCGGCCGGAAGCCTGCGCGAGCTGGACGCGCTGATCCTGCAGGCGGCCTTCGGCGAGTACCTGCAGCAGATGACCGGCGGCATCGCGCTCAGCCAGGTCGAGATCGTCCGGCCGGTCGACCTGGGGCTGGACGCGGCCGCGGTGCGCGCCTTCCAGGGCGCGCCGGCGGTGGACGCCCTGGTGGTGCGCGGCAACACCAGCGCGGTCCGGATGCGCCTCGCGGCCTTGATCGCGGAGGGCCTCGACTCCGGCGACTTCGGCGAATCCGGCCTGCACGACGAAACCCTCGACATGGTGCGCGAGCAGTTCCGCAAGGTCGCGGAGGACCACCGCGAGGCGGCGCACGGCTGGCACCTGAAGGACGAGCTGATCCCGCTCGAGGTGATCGAGCAGCTGGCCGAGCTCG
>JAOUCL010000182.1 GCA_029859805.1 Rhodospirillales bacterium
TATGCCGACAGAGCCTATTATTCCCATAGCGAAAAAAGAACACTGAGCGTATATTTTCTCCCAAAAACTAAAACCATCAGCAAGCGTACACTTGGATTGAAGTTTCATAGTGCTTCCTATCAATCAATATACAGAAGAATCGATTGCTAGGCTGGACAGAATACTCGCTTATGCCGGATTGCCCAAGCGGCAGGCCGGAACGCTCGGGTCGTCATGGCTTTTCACTCTCATAACCCGCCACGATCGCAGCGAGTGCCGTCGCGGCGAGGCGGGCCTCGGGGGGGTCGGCGCGGGAGGTGAGGACGATCGGCACCATGGCGCCCAGCACCAGGCCGGCGGCCGTCGCGCTGAGGAAATAGACCATCGCCTTGAACAGCGCGTTGCCGGTCTCGATGTTCGGCACGACCAGGATGTCGGCGCGGCCCGCGACCTCGCTTTCGACACCCTTGACTGCGGCGGCCTGGGGCGAGATCGCGATGTCGAGCGCGAAGGGGCCTTCGACCAGAGCGCCCGCGACCTCGTCGGCGGCGCGCTCGACGATCTCGGCGGCCTCCAGGCTGGACGGCATGGCGGCGCTGGCGTGCTCGGTGGCGGACAGCATCGCGACCTTCGGCTGCGGTTCGCCGAGCGCGTGGTGCAGGGCGACGGCGTTGCGCGTGATATGCAGGCGGGTTTCCACGTCGGGGGCAATGTTGACCGCGGCGTCCGTGATGGTGAACGCCCCCTTGCGGCCCGGGGCGGTCATGTAGAAGACGTGGCTCAATCGCTGGCCGGTCCTCAAGCCCGTTTGCCGGTCGACCACGGCGCGCATCAGCACGTCGGTCGGGATCTGGCCCTTCATCACCGCCGCGACCTCGTTGCCGCGGGCCAGCGCCACGGCGGCCTCGGCGGCCGCGGCTTCGTCCCCGGCGGCGACGATCCGCAGGCCCTGGATGTCCCAGTCGATGGACCTAGCCAGGTCGGCGATCCGCAGCGCCTCACCGACCAGCACGGGCTCGATCAGGCCTTCTTCGGTGGCGCGGCGCGCGCTTTCGAGCGCCAGCTCGCCGGCGGCCCCGGCAATGGCCGTGGGCGTCGGCGCGCCGGCACGGCCGCGCTCCAGAAGCTCGCTCGGACATTCGAAGGGCAGGGTACTGAGCACGGCACGATCTCCGGTATGATTAGCCAAGGGCCGCGCGCAGCAGGCCCAGAAGCGACAACACCATGAGCAGCCCCAGGGCGAAACGCCGGAAGGACTCCGGCGAGGTCCGCACGAAGCGATGGTTGCCGAGCGCGATGCCGAACACAAGCGGCAGACAGAATATGGCGCCGCGCAGCAGAACTTCAAAGGTCACCAGTCCGCTCCAGGCGGCGACGGCAAAGCCGTAGCCGCTCAGAAACATCAGGTAGATCATCAAGGTGGCGCGCACGGACACGGCGCTCGCCGAAACCGACAGGAAGTAGAGGACCAGAGGCAGGCCGCCGACCGCCGCGCTGCCGTTCGCCACGCCGGACACGAGTCCGGTCCCCAGGATCGCGCCGCGGCCCAGGAATGCGTGAAAGCGAAGGCCGAACCAGAGGGCGAGGCTGGCGCCCAGAACGAGCAGGGAAATCACCACGCGCATGGCGTCGGCCGACAGCGCGGTCAGCAGCAGAATCCCCAGGGGCGTGCCGAGGCAGGCGGCGGCCAGCAGCACCCTGGTCGCGGGCCAGGCCACGTCGCGCCAGACCAGCCGGACCATGCCGACGGTCGCGGCGACCTCGAGGAACATCGCGACCGGCACGACCTCGGCCGGCGGCACGACCAGGGCCAGGCTGGTGACGATCAGGGCGGAAAGCCCGAAACCGCTGTAGCCGCGCACCAGGGCCGCCAGGAAGACGGCGGCCAGCGCGTACACAAGCGCCCCCAGGGAAAGTCCGGCGAAGTAGGTCTCGGGGCTCGTCATGCCGCGCCGAGCGTCATGAGCCTGGCACCACCGTCACGGTCCCGGCGGCCGGGTCGAGCGCGACCTGGTCGCCGGTGCGAAGCGCCGCCGTGATATCGGTCTCGAAGCGGTCGATCAGGGGCAGCCCCGCGAAGGCCGCGCCCTGGGCCATGATCGGATTGGCGAAGTTCAGCAGCAGGGCGAGCGGGGCCAGGCCGCTCTCCGACATGGCGCGCAGCATCCAGGCGGTCGCCACGCCGCCCTTGGCCGCGTTCAGCACCAGCACGCGGCCGACGTAGCTCTCGCCGAAGAGTGCGTGATCGGGCCGGGAGAACCGGCCTTCGGTAAGGTCCAGGTCGTAGCGCGCGCTGAAATTGTCCTGCGCCACCAGCGCGGTCCCGGTGACCTTTGGGCCGATACCGGCATGGCCGCGAAGGACCCGCCCGTTCATGGCAACACCCGCCCGGCCACGGCGGAGTCGACGCAGCGCGCCATGGAGGCGAGCACCGGCTCGTAGCCGTAGCCGCCGATGATGTTGACCAGCTTGGCGGAATTGCTCATCAGGCGCTGCCAGCCGTTCGCCTGGCCGATCTCCCGCGCGTGCATCTGATAGAAGCAAACGCCTTCGAGGAGGATCGCGCCGGACGACTCCATGCGGGCGGTCAGCCCCATCCGGTCGGCGGCCGATTTGAGCTCGGGCGAGGTGGCCGCGATCAGCGTGGTCTCCGCATGCACCCGCCGCCCGTCGAGCAGCCCGGCGAGCGCCCGCAGCTCCATCAGCGAAAGCTGCGGCGCGGCGAAGACGACGACGTCGAGGCGGTCGTCGCTCGGAACGTAGGCGGCGTGCAGGGCCGCGATCTCCGTCTGGCCGATCGGCGTCGCGGGCGGCGGCGAACCGTCGAACAGGCCGGGCAGGTCCGAGGCCTCGGGCGTCACGCCGACCATGTGGAACATCGGCGTCGAGCCGAAGCTGGCGAGCGCCGCGCCGAAGTGCTTCAGCTCGTCCGAGGTCGGCGCGCCCTCGACCCCCTCGATCACCGGCACCTCCCAGTAGGAGGACATGGCGCGCCCGACCAGGGCGCCGGCCGCGCCCCAGTCGTTGAGCGCCTTCGGCCGGGTCTCGAGACGGAACCGGCAGGTGCCGCGCCGGTGCGCGTCCAGGTGCAGGCCGTATCGTGCCGCGCGCCCGGTGAGTGCCGCGGCCAGCGCCGAGGGGCCGCCCTCGAAGTTGCTACGCGCGCCCAGCACGCTGTTGGCGTAGATCACCGAGCCGGTGTCGCCGAAGGCCAGATGCTCGCCCAGCACCGGCGGCATGATCGTCTGGTAGTTGATGCAGGTGTCCGTCATCAGGACGCCCAGCGCCTCGAAGGCCGTGATCATGCGCCGTTCGAGCTCGACAAAGGACCGGTCCTGGCGCAGCCGCTCGTAGGCCTTGAAGTCCGTGCCGCGCGGATCGGTGATGGTCGGCACCACGACCTTGCGCTCCGCGTCCGGCGCCGCGGCCAGGCGTTCCAGGAACGCGACCCCGGCCTCGCCGAGCGCCTCGCTGTCGGCCATGATATGGACCTGGCTGACCTCGACGAGATCCTCCGCGTCGAAGAAACCGGCCACCTGGACCAGGTGCTCCATGGCCAGGCGCCGCGGCTCCCCCCGCGCGCCCGCCAGCATGGCCTTTTCGTCGTCCGTCAGTGCCACCATCGTCCGAAGGACTCCCTCCCGGTCATACCCGGATCATGCCGGGTCCAAGGCGAAACGGCCAAAGAAATTCTCGACGGCATGGCGGTAGCAACTAGCGGAGTGCGATGGCCATGGTTCGAGATGCCGCCCCTCACCCTGAGCCTGGCGAAGGGGGCGGCTCCTCATGCTTCGTCCCTCGACAAGCGCGGGATGAGGAAGCTCAGCATGAGGATGATTGTTTGTTGCAAACAAGGAACCTCATCCTGAGCCTGTCGAAGGATGAGGAGCGCCCGAAGGGCGCGTCTCGAAGGGCGCGAAACACACACCGCGCCTACATGCGTTTCCCCGGCTTGCGAGGGGGAGGGGCGGCGTTAGCGGCGGGACTCGGCGGTCGGCCGGTGGAGACTGTCCTTGAGCAGGGCCGCGAAGTCCTCGGTCAGGCGCGACCTGGGGCGGTGGGCCGGGTAGAGCAGGGCGGTGTTGAAGAAGATCGCGGGCCGGAACGGCCGGACGACGACGCCCCGCTCGGCGAAGTCGGCGGCGGTGAAGGGATCGACGATGCCGGCGCCCCGGCCGCGCTCGACCAGCTGGCAGACCACCGCCGAGAGCTGCGCGACCACCTGGACCGAGCGCTTGACGCCGGCCTCTTCGAACGCCTGATCGATCTCGAAGCGGACCCGGTGCTCGGTGCCGAGCGAAACGAAGGGCACGCCGTCCAGATCGCGCGGCTCGATCACCGTCTCGGAGGCCAAGGGGTGCCCGGCGGGCAGGACGCAGACCGCCTCGCTGGGGTCAAGCGGCTCGACCTCGATCGCCGGATGGTCGACCGGCATCACCGCCAGGCCGAGGTCGAACTGCTGGGCGGCGATCCAGTCGATCACCTTTTCGGACGAGCGCACCTCCAGGGTCACGTTGAGGCCGGGACGCGTCTCCAAGAAGCGGTCGAGCACCTTCGGCACGAAGCCGAGCGTCAGCGCCGGCATACCGACGATACGCAGGTGGCCGGTCCGGTTGGCGCGGATGTCCTCGGCCGTGCGGGCCAGCTTGTCGATGCCGATGAAGGACTTTTCGACCTCGCCGTCGAAGATCTCCGCCTCCGGCGTCGGGAAGAGGCGCCCCTTGATCCGCTTGAACAGCGGGAAGCCGAGATCCCGTTCGAGCTGGCCGATCATGCGGCTCACCGCCGGCTGCGACACGCGCAGCATGGCCGCCGCCTCGGTCGTCGTGCCGGCGACCATCAGGGCGTGAAAGGCCTCGATATTGCGGATCTTCACGGCGCGCTCATTTCAACGGAGGAAACGCACGCTATAACATTTACGCATAGATAACATGATTCTTGATATTTGACAGCATACGTTTCCCTGATGTTTGCTTGCATTCTGCCGTATTCGTTTCCGATCGAATTTCGATCAATCAGGATTCACAAACAAGGATGGGGAGGCAGAGGATGAAGAAGATTGCGCTCTTGGCGGGATGCGTGGCCTTGGCGGCCGCGGTCGCGCCGGCCCAGGCGGACACGCCGACGCTCTATTTCGGCTCCTACGGGGGCTCCCACGAAAAGCTCATGAAGGAGCGGATCATTCCGCCCTTCGAGCAGGCCAACAACGCCAAGGTGGTCTTCGTCGCCGGCAACTCGACGACGACCCTGGCGCGCCTGCAGGCCCAGAAGGGCCAGCAGGAGCTGGACGTCGTGTTTCTCGACGACGGCCCGATGTACCAGGCCGTCGCGCTCGGCTATTGCGGCGACGTGGCCCAGGCGGCGATCTTCGACGACATCTACGACATCGCGAAGATGGGCACCTCCAAGGCGGTCGGCGTCGGCTTCGTCGCGACCGGCCTGTCCTACAACAAGGAGATGTTCGAGAAGAACGGCTGGGCGGCGCCGACCTCGTGGAACGACCTGGCCGATCCCAAGTTCAAGGGCAAGGTCGTGGTGCCGCCGATCACCAACACCTACGGCCTGCACGCGCTGATCATGATGGCCCGCCAGAACGGCGGTGGCGTGACCAAGATCGATCCCGGCTTCACGGCCATGATCGAGAAGGTCGGCCCCAATGTGCTCACCTACGAGCCGTCCTCGGGCAAGATGTCCGAGCTGTTCCAGAGCGGGGAGATCGCCCTTTCGGTCTGGGGCAGCGGCCGCCTGAAGGCGCTCGCCGACACCGGCTTCCCCGGCGGCTTCGCCTATCCCAAGGAGGGCGCGGTGGCGCTCATGGTGGCGACCTGCCCGGTCGTCGGCAGCGACGTTCCGGAGCTCGCCCAGAAGTTCGTCCAGTACGTCATGTCGCCCGAGGTCCAGGTCCTCTTGGCCGAGACCAACGGCTGGGGCCCGACCAACAAGAAGACGGTCCTCGAGAAGTCCCTGGGCGACAGCCTGCCCTACGGTCCGGAGAAGATCGGCAGTCTGATCGCGGTCGACTGGAACGTGATCAACCCCGCGCGCGGGGACTGGACCAAGCGCTGGAACCGCGAGGTCGAGCAGTAGGATCGCGTAAGTCGGGGCGCGGCCGGCCGTCGCGCCCCGATTCTTCTCCCAGCCACTGTGACGGGACATCCGAGATGTCGTTTCTACGGCTTCAGGGATTGGTCAAGCGATTCGGCGATTTCGTTGCCGTCGACGACGTGAGCCTCGAGGTCGAGAAGGGCGAGTTCGTCTCGCTGCTCGGTCCGTCGGGCTGCGGCAAGACCACGACCCTGCAGATGATTGCCGGCTTCGAGGAGCCCAGCGAAGGCCGCATCTATATCGACGGCAAGGACATCACCGGCGTCAAGGCGAGCCAGCGGGGCATCGGCATCGTGTTCCAGAGCTATGCGCTCTTCCCGCACATGTCGGTGTTCCAGAACGTCAGCTTCGGCCTGGAGATGCGCAAAGTCGCCGAGGCCGAGCGCAAGGCCCGGGTCATGGAGACCCTCGACCTGGTGCACCTGGGCGACTTCGCCCACCGCTTTCCCCGCGAGCTGTCGGGCGGCCAGCAGCAGCGCGTCGCCCTGGCGCGCGCCCTGGTCATCAAGCCCGAGGTCCTGCTGCTCGACGAGCCCCTGTCGGCGCTCGACGCCAAGATCCGCGAGGACATGCAGATCGAGCTGCGCGGCATCCAGCGGACCGTCGGCACGACCACGATCCTGGTCACCCACGACCAGTCCGAGGCGCTCTCGATGAGCGACCGGGTCGCGGTGATGAACGAGGGCCGCCTGGTCCAGGTCGACATGCCCTACCAGGCCTACGAATTTCCCGAGACGCCCTTCGTCTCGAGCTTCCTCGGCAAGTCCAACAAGTTCTCGGGCGTGGTCAGCGGGCAGAGCAACGGCAAGCTGAAGGTCAAGGTCGGCGAGCTGGAGTTCGAGGCCGAGGCGGGCAGGGGCCCTTGCGAAGGCCCGGTGCACCTCTCGGTGCGTCCCGAGAAGCTGCTGCTGACCGCCCCCGCCGAGGGCCGGTTCACGGGCCGGGTCCATACCCGGATCTTCCTCGGCAACCACTGGGTCTACCAGATCGACAGCCCCTTCGGGCCGCTGCTCGCCAGCCACCACAACGCCGGCATCCAAAGCGTCGCGGAGGGCGAGGAGGTCGGCCTGACCTGGGCGGTCGAGGAGCTGCGCGTGTTGGCGCCGGAGGCCGGCGATGGCTGAGGCGATCGCGCGCGGCAAGCTGATCCCGCCCTACCTGCTGAGCACGCCGGCGCTGCTGCTCTACTGCGCGCTGCTGCTGACGCCCATGCTGATGACCTTCCTGCTGAGCTTCAACAGCTTCGACCTCTATACCGGGATCAAGCCGGACTACAGCCTCGCCAATTATCTCGAGGTGATCCAGGACAAATATTTCCACGTCATCTTCCTGCGCACCTTCGGCATGGCGCTTGTCGTCACGCTGATCTGCGCGCTGCTCGGCGCGCCCGAGGCCTACATTCTCAACCGCATGGCCAATCCGTGGAAGTCCCTGTTCCTGCTGGCCGTGCTCGGGCCGCTGCTGATCTCGGTCGTGGTCCGCACCCTGGGCTGGGCGCTGCTGTTCGGCAAGGAGGGGGCGATCAACCAGACGCTGATGGGGCTCGGCCTGGTCGACGAGCCGGTCAAGCTGATCTTCACCAGCACCGGCGTCGTCATCGCGCTGGTCCACGTCCTGGTGCCCTTCATGGTGATCTCGGTCTGGGCCTCCCTGCAGAAGCTGGACCCGGCGACCGAGCGCGCCGGCCTGTCGCTCGGCGCCTCGCAGTTCACCGTGCTGCGGCGGGTCGTGGTGCCGCAGGTCATGCCGGGCGTACTGTCCGGCAGCCTGATCGTCTTCGCGCTGACCGCCAGCGCCTTCGCGACCCCGGCCATACTCGGCGGCCGGCGGCTCAAGGTCGTCGCGACGACGGCCTACGACGAATACCTGAACACGCTCAACTGGCCGCTCGGCGCCGCCATCGCGATCCTGCTGCTGGTCGCCAACGTGATCATCATCACGTCCTACAACCGGGTGATCGAGAAGAAGTACGCCGAGGCCTTCGGATGAGCAAGAACGGTCCCATCGCGCTGATCTTCCACACGGCGTTCATCGTCTTCATGCTGGCGCCCCTGGTCGTGGTCTGCCTGGTCGCCTTCACCTCGAAGGGCTACATCTCGATGCCGACCGAGGGCTTCTCGCTGCGCTGGTTCCGCGCCATCCTGGAGAACCCGGACTTCATCGACGCCTTCCTGATGAGCCTCTACCTGGCGATCGTCTCGGCCAGCATCGCGCTCGCCATCTCGGTGCCGGCCTCGCTCGCCATCGCGCGGCACCGCTTCCCCGGGCGCGCGGCCTTCACCGCCTTCTTCCTGTCGCCGCTGATGATCCCGCACGTCGTGCTCGGCGTCTCCTTCCTGCGCTTCTTCACCGAGGTCGGGCTGAGCGGCACCTTCATCGGCCTGGCGCTGAGCCACGTGATCATCATCATGCCCTACGCCCTGCGCCTGGTGCTGGCCTCGGTCACCGGGCTGTCGCGCGACGCCGAATCGGCCGCCGTCTCGCTCGGCGCCTCGAACTGGACGGTGTTCCGGCGGATCACCCTGCCGCTGATCGTCCCGGGCATCGCCGGCGGCTGGGTGCTGGCCTTCATCACCAGCTTCGACGAGCTCACCATGACCGTCTTCGTGGCCTCGCCCAGCACGATCACGCTGCCGGTGCGCATGTACAACCACATCACCGAGACGATCGACCCGTTGATCGCCTCGCTCTCGGCCGCCCTGATCTTCGTGACGGTGATCTTCATGGTCATCCTCGACCGCCTCTATGGCCTCGACAAGCTGCTGGTCGGGAGGGGCAACTGATGCGCGGCGCCGACACCCTGGTGATCGGCGGCGGCCTGGTCGGCGCGGCCATCGCCTACGGCCTGGCGCGGCGCGGTGTCTCGACCATCGTGATCGACGAGGGCGACGTCGCCTTCCGCGCCTCGCGCGGCAACTTCGGCCTGGTCTGGGTCCAGGGCAAGGGCGACGGCATGCCGGACTACGCGGCCTGGACGCGCTTGTCCGCCGACCTCTGGCCGCGCTTCGCCGAGGAGCTGGGCGCGGAGACCGGCATCGGCACGGTCTACGACAAGCCGGGCGGCTTCTTCCTCTGTCGCAGCGAGGCGGAGCTGGCCGAGCAGGAGGCGCGGCTGCAGAGGATCCGGGCCAAGAACACCGCGCCGGGACCGGACTACGAAGTGCTCGACCACAAGGCCCTGGCCGAGCGGCTGCCTGGCCTCGGCCCGGCCGTGATCGGCGGCACCTATTGCCCGCACGACGGCCACTGCAACCCGCTGTTCCTGCTGCGCGCGCTCCACGTCGGCCATACCGCGCTCGGCGGCCGCTATCTGCCCAACCGCAAGGTCGGCGACATCCGACCCGAGGCCGGCGGCTTCACGGTCGTGACCGACGGCGGCAAGGTGCAGGGCGACCGGGTCGTGCTCGCCGCCGGGTTGGGCAGTGCGCGGCTGGCGCCCAAGCTCGGGCTTTCCGTCCCGGTCGTGCCGCAGCGCGGGCAGGTCCTGGTGACCCAGCGGGCCGCGCCGAGGCTGGCCCACCCGACCGTCTACGTGCGCCAGACGGGCGAGGGGTCCTTTCTCCTCGGCGATTCCCACGAGGACGTCGGCTTCGACGAGGGCACCACGCCCGAAGCGATGACCTTTATCGCCCGGCGC
>JAOUCL010000464.1 GCA_029859805.1 Rhodospirillales bacterium
AACGTGGCCTCTCTTCAGTGGCGTTTCCCGCCATCCATTGCATCTAGGATAAATGGTACAGAACCCACCCGGAGTCCATAGCAAAGCCCGGGAGCAAAGCCCGGGAGCAAAGCCCGGGAGCAAAGCCGGGAGCAAAGCCGGGAGCAAAGCCCGGGAGCAAAGCCCGGGAGCAAAGCCCGGGAGCAAAGCCCGGGAGCAAAGCCCGGGAGCAAAGCCCGGGAGCAAAGCGCGGGCCGGGATCAGGGGCCGTTGAGGTGGACCCGCCCCAGGCCGGAGACGTCGTAACCGCCCATCTGCCGGGCCCGAGTCTGGAAGGCAGTGCCGCGGGCGAAGGCCAGCAGGGCCTGGACCGGCGCCTCGAAATAGTCGCGCCGGTGTAGCAGCAGGTCGTAGCGCTCTTGCATCAAGGGCACGAAATCGAGCTTGAGCGTGCGCGCCGCCGCCTCGACGGCTAGGCCCGCCTCGGCCCGGCCCTCCAGAATCGCGAGGCCAAGGTCGGTCTCGCTGTGCGCGGTCTCGGCCGCGAAGCTCAGGTCCTCGAGGCCGAGGCCCTCGCGCTCCAGCAGCTGGGCGAGCAGGAGCCGCGAGCCCGCCGCCTCCTGGCGGCGCGCCACTGTCACCCCGTCCCGGGCCAGGTCCTTCAGGCCCGCGAGGCCCTTGGGATTGCCGGCCGCCACCACCAGGCCCTGACTGCGCCAGGCCCATTCGATCAAAACCAGGCCGGCCGGCGGCAGGGTGCCGCTGACCGCCGGCACGTTGAAGCTCTCGGTCTCGGCGTCGTAGAGGTGCAGGCCGGCCACCTGGGCCTCGCCCCCGGCGAAACGCTTGAGGCCGTCCAGGCTGCCGCCGGGCAGGAGCGCGAGGCCGCAGCCCGATTCGCGCGCCGCCCAGTCCAGCAGCGGGTCGTGGCTGCCGGCGACGACCGGCGGCGCCTGGATCCGCGTGCTCCCCTGCCCGGCCGCGCTCTCGGCCAGCCAGACGTCGATGAGCGTCCTGGGGAACAGCCACTTGCCGGTGACCCGCGTGCAGGGGATGGCGCGCCGGCGCACCAGTTCGTAGACCCGCCGCTCCTTGATGCGCAGATAGTCCGCGACCTCCTTGGTGGTCATGAAGTCGTGCATCGGGGGCCTCGCTTCTGGCACGGCACGGGCTCCTCGAGGCTTACGCCTCGCGGCCGGGCCACGCCCGCTCCGCAAGAGCCCGGTAGGTGGCGGCGCTTTCCGCGCTCATGGCGAGCAACCATTCGCGAAAGACCGCGACCTTGGGCTTGTCCTCCGTACCCTTGGGACAGACCAGATCATATCCGGCTTCGCAGGGAATCACGACATCGAACAGACGCACCAGGCGCCCGGCGGCCAGATCGTCCAGCGCCAGGGCGGTCCTGCCCAGGGCGAGCCCCTGCCCGTCGATGGCCGCCTGCATTGCCATGCCGCTGTCCGAGACCCAGACCCCCTCGCTCGGCTCGGCGTCGGGCAATCCGGCGTCGCGAAACCATTCCTGCCAACTCGCCTCCGGCAAGGGCGAGATCACCCGAATCAGCGGATGGCGGGGCAGGTCGCGCGCCGACTTCAGGTCCGGATGCCGCTGCAGGTAGGCCGGGCTGCACACGGCGAAGGCCTGCTCCTCCATCAAGGGCGTACGGTGCAGGCCTCTGGCCCGATCGCGCCCGAGGCGGATGGCGACATCGACCTCCTCCCGCTCGAGATCGACCGGAACGCTGGTCGTGCTCAGCCAGACCTGAATGGAGGGGTGGGAGTCGCGAAAGGCCGCCAGCCGCGGCAGCAGCCATTTGACCGCGAAGGACTGAAGTAGGCTGACCCTGAGCGGTCCGTTGAGGGTTTCGTCGCGCAGCCTGCGCACGGTCCCGGCGACGTTCTCGAAACACGTGCGCACCACCGGCAACAGGGCGCGCCCGTTATCGGTCAGCTTCACCTGCCGCCGGTCCCGGCGGAACAGCCGCAAGCCCCAGTGCTGTTCCAGGCTGCGGATCTGGTGGCTGACGGCGCTTTGTGTGACGTGCAACTCATCGGCCGCGCGTGAAGTTACCATGGCGCGCCGCCGCCTCGAAGGCGCGCAGCGTGGCCAGCGGTGGTAGGCGCTCAAGCATCGGCAAAAGATGAAAAATTATTCATGTTTTGGATGAGAAGATATCATTTCTCTTCATTTATTTCAATGCGTTAAGACTCGTTTCTCGATTTTAGTCGGTGAAGTTTCATGAGTCATCATGGCAGATGAGAATGATCGGCGCCCGGGCAACAACCGCCACGGCCTGGTTGGCCGGCGCGTGCTCAGGGACAAGTGGGGCGAGCCCATCAGACCTCTAGCCGAGCAGCCCCCGGCGAAGGCCGCGGCGCCCACGGGCCAGGGCCGCCTGTGGCACCGGCTGGCCCGGCGCCTGCGGCGGTCGAGCGCGGCCGCGCCTTAGCCCGTTCAGGGCGATATCGCGCCGCCAAGGCCGCAGGAAATTTGGGGTCGTAACCGGCCCGCCACCGCCGCTAGTATGGCGCCCGACCTGTGGTATACCAGAGCGCCGGCGCCGCAACGGGGCGAACGGCGTCACGTCCGGGGAGAGACCGTTTCATGGAGCTGAAGGGCAAGACGCTCCTCGTCTGTAACTGCGAGACCAGCATGCCGCTGGACGAGGGCAAGCTGGCCAAGGCCTGCAAGGCGGCCGGCGCGGCCGGCGAGCTCGCGCTCAACAGCCAGCTCTGCCGGGCCCAGCTCGGCAATTTCCAGGCCGCAGTCCTTGGCCCGAATCCGGTCCTGGTCGCCTGCACCCAGGAGGCCCCGCTGTTCACGGAGGTCGCCGCCGAGGACAAGCCCGAGGCCCA
>JAOUCL010000465.1 GCA_029859805.1 Rhodospirillales bacterium
TCCGGTAGTTCCGCGAGAACTGCCAGACAGTCAATAGTCGCCGGGGGCAGCACACACAACCTGGGCGCTGTCGACGAGCGAAAGGTGCCGGATCCTGCATGCTGCCACCGCGCCGGAATTCATCGAGAAATCGAGATTCCGGGATTCGGCAACACTAGACTTCAAGCGACGACGGCGCTGCAGTGTCACCCGTGAATTAGTGATTTATCGGGTACAGGTTGCCGGTGCAATCGCTACCTCGATGCCTCGCGGCCACGGCATCCGCGGGGTCCTGAATATTCTCAGTTGGCATGCAGTCATCGTGAAATAAACCACGCGAGGGACCGGCTAATTTATCGCAAATGCGAAAGATAATTTACGTTATCCGCCTGGTCGGATTCTCGCGAGTCGCGATGTGGAAGCCGCTGAAGGGCCGGACCGATGCGAAGCTGCGCGCCCGACTGAAGCAGCTGGCCGAGCGCTATCCGCGATATGGCTACCCGACGCTGCACGACATGCTCCGGATCGAAGGACTGGTTCAGAACTCGAAGCGGACCTACCGGATTTACCGCGAGGAAGGCCTGCAGGTCCGACGCAAGCGGCGGAAGAAGCTCACGCGGCCGCGGGTGCCGATGGCCGTGCCGACGCGCGTTAAAGAACGGTGGTCGGTCGACTTCGTCTCGGATCAGCTGGCCAACGGCCGGCGCTTCCGGGTGTTCAATGTAGTCGATGACTTCAGCCGCGAGTGCGTGGCCCAGATCGTCGACTTCTCGATCTCGGGACTGCGGCTAACACGAGAGCTTGATCGAATCTCGGAACGTCGCTCGCTGCCGGGCAAAATCGTCTGTGACAACGGTCCCGAACTGACCTGCAAGGCGATGTTCTTCTGGGCAAAGAAGCGTGGCCTGAAGCTGCACTTCATTCAGCCCGGCAAGCCGACGCAGAACGCGTTCGTCGAAAGCTTCAACGGCAAGTTCCGCGAGTACTGTCTCGATCTCAACTGGTTCGCCAGCATCGACGATGCCCGTTCAACCATCGACACCTGGAGAAAGCATTACAACCACGTCAGGCCACATCGATCACTGGGCAGAAAACCGCCCGCTGTGTTCGCTAACGAGGCAGCCTGATATGCTCAAACTCCCACATCAGGGCCGGTAAACTTTCTGGGGTACGGTCATTCTGGCACGATGAGCGCCAGTAGGCTTAGCGAGAATGGTGTTGGCGCTTAACCAAAGGATAGGGCAGGTCTAAATTGAGATCCTTCGATGATTGATTTTCTACTTTCATTGCCGACTTGGTTGGGAAGCTTCGTTTCCATTTTGTTCGCGACAGGGGCGGGCATCACTATCTACTTTGTCTCATACAAGCTAATTTCGAAATATCAGAAAGAAGACCTCAAAGATCCTACAAGTAATTTATTCCGGGTCATTGGCTTGCTAGTTAGCCTCATGCTATCACTCGCTTTTGCGGAGGTGATCGTCGAGATACGGGCTATTGAGAATGCGATCGAACGTGAAGCTGTTGCAATCTCGGATGCATCTACGGATCTAGAGTTATTTGCCGCAGGAGAAACCCATAAGACCCGTGCGTTGCTCGTTGATTACCTACAAGCAGTCATCGACGATGACTGGCCCGAACTAGCAAATGACAGGCTCGGTCGACGGCCTAGTGAATTGAGGAATGAAATATTTGATAGCGTGATGAAACTGGAGCCAGAGACCGCCGCTCAGAAAGAACTCTGGTCGCGTATCGTGACGGACATCGACACGATCTCTGACTACCGCTTAATCCGCTTGGATAACGCATTGGCGGAGCCACCGGTGTATATCTACGTAGTCTTCTTTGGGTTCTTGGTCACTATGGCTTGTTTTGGTTCGTATCGTCCGCAGGGGCCTCTTGTGGTACTTGTCTCACTTTATACAGTATTTGTTGGTCTGGTTTTGTACATGATTTTGGCGTTAAGTGATCCGTTCCAAGGTGGCTTTGGCATAGATCCAATAACGTTTGAGAGTCTGGTCAAAAGTCTTCGGGCTGATCTGGGCGATTAGAGTTGATCATCGACGTTCGTGGCACAATTTCACGGCTAAACAAAAACCGGCTGCTGGGACATCCGCTGTCCATTCAGTCGTCCACAATCTATTCAACTTGTTCCGGCATCTGATTTCGGCCGAGCGCTATCGTGAGTTCAGACAGCGCGCCTTTTTGTCTCGGGAATGCGCGACAGGGGCTTGACTGGCATATTTCCTTGGGTTCGTACGTGATCAATCGTTAACTTGTCAGTACCGCTCGTCGCGGTAGTCGGCCACGATATCGGGCGTGATGGCGGCAAGGCTGTACTTGCCCAGCGCGGCGAGCACTGCCCTGGCCTTGGACTGTTCCGCCTTCGCGGTGGACGGCTTCTTGGTGATCGAGACTTCACGCAGATATCGCTTGAGCGCGTCTCGCAACAGCAGTCGGTCAGCGTTCGCGCGCTCGATGTACACCCCGCGCACCATGTCGTCCTCGGTACGCCGTGCCCAGTCCTGCGCGTCGCGCTTGGTGCGAAACGTCTTGATCGCGGTCGGCCATCCGCGCTTGCGAATAACGGCTTTCCAGGTGGACGAGGGCGTCCTGGTAATCGTCGCCACGACTTGATGCTCGGTACAAGTGTTCCGAAACTGTACCGAGCGACCAAGGGACTGAACAGCCGCTTTTCTTAAGTCTTTGTTTAGATTGGTGGGCCCGGTAGGACTCGAACCTACGACCAAGGGATTATGAGTCCCCTGCTCTAACCAACTGAGCTACAGGCCCGCCGCGGCGGAATTCTACCAGTTTCGCCGGCGCCGGCGTGAGTCCCGGGTACAACACC
>JAOUCL010000467.1 GCA_029859805.1 Rhodospirillales bacterium
CGGGGGCGGCGCCCTGCTCGGTAATCTGGACACCACCCTGCACCTCGCCACCGGATTGCAGGTCACAATCGCCGAGGATCCGCTCACCTGCGGGGCGATCGGAGCCGGGCGGGTGCTCGAGGAGCATGAGGTGCTGAGCGACTTCCTCCAGGACTGATGCACGATGCCGAAAGTCCAGAGATTTCGGTTTATCCTGGAGTGCCGAGCGCGCATGATCATATGCGGCGCGAAGCCGCGGGCCGCGCCGCAGTTCGGTGCATGCTTGGCCGCGCAGGTCGTGCCACGACTCCTCGCTCTGGTCCCATGAAACATCATCTCAAGGCCATCTTCGCTTCCGACCAGCCGGGAAAGCGGCGGCGCGGGGTCGCACTGGTCACGGTGCTCTGGGTCCTGGCCCTGCTGGCCCTGATCGCGGCGAGTTTTGCCACCAACACCCGAATCGAGGTCAACCTGGCACGCAACCTGGTCGAGAACACCAAGGCCGAAGCGCTGGCCGAGGCCGGCGTCTATCAGGCGATCGTCGGACTGATGGCGGAGGGCGGCGTCGAGCCCTGGCGGGTCGACGGCACGGTCTATGCCTGGCGCTTCGCGACCGGCGAAATTCGCGTGGCCATCCGGGATGAAGGCGGCAAGATCGATCTCAACACCGGAAGGGACGATATTCTGCGCGGTCTGTTCCGCGCGATCGACCTCGATCTACAGGAAAGCGACGCCCTGGCCGACGCGGTCCTCGATTTCCGCGATCCGGACCACCTCCGGCACGTGAGTGGCGCGGAGGATTCGGATTACGAGGCCGCCGACCTCGAACACGACGCCAAGGACGGGCCCTTCGAGATGGTAGAGGACCTGCAGCAGGTCTACGGCATGACCCGCGAGATCTACGAGCAGGTCGCCTCGTCCCTCACGGTTTACTCGCGCAAGCCCGCGCCGGACCAAAAGGTCGCATCGCCCCTGGTCCTGGAGGCTATCTTGGGCAGGGACGACACGGCGGAAGACGAAAATGCGGATGGCGACGACCTGCAACCGGGCGAGGTGTCGCCGGAGGACATCTCCGATACGCCCAGCATCCTGCGGCTGGGCGACAGCAATGCCCGTTCCGGTGTGTCGGTCTACACGATTCACGCCGAGGGGCGGATGCCGAGCCGCGCGGTCTTCGCGCTGGAGGCGGTCGTCCGCCTGGGGGTGGCCGCCGACGAGCCCTACCAGTTCTATGCCTGGCGCCGCGCAAAGCGTGAGCTCTTCGAGGACGAGAGGAAAGAAGACGAGGAGAGCGGTTCCGGTGCGTGATACCAAAGGTCGCTGATACCGACTTTGGTATGACCTGCCGGCGCGCGCCAAGCCCCCCGAAGCACGCCGCCCCACGAATCCCGGAGCCCCGTTTGGCAGAGATTCTCCGACCCGAAACCCTCCTGTTGATCCTCGCGGCGCCCTGTATCGGCAGTTTTCTGGGAGTGATCGCCGAGCGCCTGCCTGCCGGCCGGCCGCTCGTCTGGAGCCGCTCGTGCTGTCTCCACTGCGGACAGACGCTGGGCGCGCGCGATCTGGTGCCGATCGCCGGATGGCTGATCAACCGGGGGCGCTGCCGGCACTGCGGCCAGGCGATCGCCGCCTTCTATCCGGCGATCGAGGTGGCGGCCACGCTCGTCGCACTGTGGAGCCTCCTGGTCTTGCCCGGCTGGCTGGCGTGGGCCGGCTCTGTGCTCGGCTGGACTCTGCTCGCGCTCAGCGTGATCGACGCCCGGCATCTCCAGCTGCCCGATGAACTCACCCTGCCGCTGATTCCGGCCGGCCTGGCGGTGGCCTGGGTCGTCGATCCGGCGAGTGTGCCGGAGCACGCCCTGGCGGCGCTCGGCGGTTTCCTCCTGGTGGCGGCCCTGGCATTCATCTATCGGCGGCTCAGGGGGCGCGAGGGCATCGGCCTCGGCGACGCCAAGTTGCTGGCCGCCGCCGGGGCCTGGGTCTCGTGGCAGGGGCTGCCGGGGATCGTGCTGCTGGCCGCCGCCGGCGGCCTTGCGGGCGCCCTGATCAAGGGTTTCCTGGCGGGCCGCCTGGAGATCCGGCAGGAACTGCCTTTCGGCCCGTATCTCGCCGGCGGACTCTGGCTGGTCTGGCTCTACGGCCCGATCGGATTGGGTTAGGGTCCGCTTTCAACCGAGCTCGGGCCGCAGATAGCCGAAGAGATCGAAGCGGATGACCAGCTCCGGGTCCTCATCGGTCTCCTTCTTCGACTTGCGTGCCCGGCGGTTCTTCACGTCGAGGTTATCGATGAACACATAGGGCTTCCCGGATTCCAGGGCATATAGGATCCGGGCGAAGGAACCGAGCGTCGCGGTCAGCTGAACGCGCACGCTCACCCGTTTGAAATCCCCGTCGGCCTTGACCGGCAGAATCTGCATGCTGCGCACGTTGCCGCCGTTCTTCTTGATTTTGGCACTGACGTCCTCCTGCAACCCGGCCGCCGCCAGCGCGTCGGTGTCGCCGGCTAGGTAGACGCCGCTCCGCGACTGCTGCTTGGAGAGCTTTTCCAGCTCGGCCTTGCGGTTCGGATTGGTCTTGGAGATGTGCTCGTAGCGGGCCAGCTGCTCGAGCGCCTCCTGGGACGCCTCATCGGTACTCCGATAGGCCTCTATCACAGGCGAGACAAGCAGCAGGTAGAGGGCGCCGATCACGAAGACCAAAAGCGACAGGGCAGCGGTGCGGCTGACCCATTTGGGCAGGTCCATCATGCTCGTTCACTAACACCAAAGGTCATTGGTATTGGTCCGGCCTTGCCGGACATCTCCGATAGAGGCGCCAATCTCGTAACAGGCTGCGCGTCT